>NZ_VDEK01000037.1:0-28701 GCF_007668225.1 Cereibacter sediminicola
GCCCAGCTTCTGCTCACCGCCGGAGACAACCCGGAGCGCCTGAAGTCGGAGGCCATCGAGCGTGGCTTCCGCGTGCTGAAGTCTGACATCAAGATCGCCCCGGTCCACCACCGGCTGCCTGAGCGCATCCGCGCCCACGCTGTATTGCGTCATGCGCCTGCGGCTGGAGGCCAAGGGCCACATCCAGCCCGCGCACCGCGCTCGATCTACTCGCCCGCATCCAGAAACACCCTGCCCATATCGGCAGCCGCACCTTCAACGGAACAACCCGCACACCCCGGAGCAACTCGATCTCTTTGACGCCCGGGCCTGCCAAAACCGGCCTGACGCAGCTCCGTTGTGGCAAACGCGCCATCTTGGCTTCGAAGAAATCCATCGCATATCGTTTTCCTGATGAACTTCGGCGGCACAGCCCATGCAGAAGGGGCGCAGGTCCGTGCCTGCGCCCCCCAAAGCGTCTCCGAGCCGTCGTCAGCCGCGCAGCACCTGCGCCACCGCCTTCGCCAGAACCGGCACGGTCGTGCTGTTCAGGCCCGCGATGTTCAGCCGCGAGTCGCCCACCATATAGACCGCATGTTCCGTCCGCAGCTTCTCGACCTGCTCGGGCGAGAGGCCGAGCCGCGAGAACATGCCCCGATGCTCGGCCACAAAGCCGAAGCGGTTCGAGCCGGTCTCGGCCTGAAGCGCATCGGCGAGCTGGCGGCGCAGGGTCAGCATGTTCAGCCGCACCTCCTCAAGCTCGGACTTCCAGTCGGCGGTCAGGATCTCATCCTCGAGGATCATCGTCACCAGCCGCGCGCCATGATCCGGCGGGAAGGAATAGTTCTGCCGGTTCAGGAAGTTGAGGTTGGCCTGCACCGTCGCCTTCACCGATGCGCCGCCGATGGCGATGAGGATGCCCGTCCGCTCGCGGTAGATGCCGAAGTTCTTCGAGCAGGAGGCCGCGATCAGCACCTCGGGCAGCCGCGTGGCCAGAAGGCGCGTCGCCGCCGCATCCATCTCGAGCCCGTCGCCGAAGCCCTGATAGGCAAGGTCGATCAGCGGCAGCGCGCCGGCCTTGGCCAGCGCCTCGCAGATGGCGAGCCACTGCACCGGGTTCGGGTTCGCCCCGGTCGGGTTGTGGCAGCAGCCGTGCAGCAGCACCACGTCGCCCGCCTTCACCTGGGCAAGATCGGCCATCATGCCGTCGAAATCCACCGCGCCGGTCTCGACGTCGAAGTAGCGGTACTCCTTCATGGGAATCCCGAGATACTTCACGATCGACAGGTGGTTCGGCCAGGTCGGGTTCGAGATCCAGACGGTGGCATCGGGTGCGGCCATACGGATCAGCTCGAGCGCCTGACGTACGGCGCCCGTGCCCCCCGGCGTGGCGACCGAGGCCAGCCGGTCGGAGGGCACCGCCCCGGCAAGGATCAGCTTGGCCATCGCGGCGTTGTAGGCCGGCTCGCCCGCAAGACCCGTGTAGGTCTTGGTCGTCTCGACCTCCCACAGCCGCTTTTCGGCCGCTTTCACGGCCCGCATGACCGGGGTAAGGCCGGTCGGATCCTTGTAGACGCCCACGCCCAGATCGATCTTGTCCGCGCGCGCATCCTCGCGGAACATCTGGATCAGTTGCAGGATCTTGTCCGCAGGCTGCGGTTTCAGGGCGGTCAGCATTCCGTCGTCATCCTTTCGCGACCTTGAGATCGTCATACATGCCCCACTCGGCCCAGGATCCGTCGTAGAGCGCATGGTTGCGGTGGCCGAGGATCTCGAGCGCGAGGCTCAGGATCGCGGCCGTCACGCCCGAGCCGCAGGTGGTGATGGCGGGCTTGGAAAGATCCACGCCCGCCGCCTCGAAGATGGCGCGCAGCTCGTCGGGCGACTTCATGGTGCCCTGCGGCGTGAGAAGCGTCGGGAAGGGCACGTTCTTCGAGCCCGGAATGTGGCCGGAGCGGAGGCCGGGCCGCGGCTCGGCCTCGGTGCCGCGGAAGCGGCCTTCCGAGCGGGCGTCGATGATCTCGGCCTCGCCCAGTTTCGAGGCATGGGCCACCTGCGTCACATCCTTCACCAGCCCCGCCTGGCGCTGCACCGTCATGTGCCGGTCGCGCACGACGGGCGGCATGTCCTCAACCGGATGGCCCTCGGCCTTCCATTTCGGCAGGCCGCCGTCGAGCACGGCCACATCCGTCTTGCCCATCAGGCGGAAGGTCCACCAGACCCGCGCGGCCGAGCGCAGCCCCGAGCCGTCGTAGATCACGACCTGATGGCCGTCGCCGATGCCCATGGCCCGCATCCGGCTGATGAACTTCTCGGGCGGCGGCGCCATGTGCGGCAGCGCCGAGCGCAGGTCGGCGATCTCGTCGATGTCGAAGAAGCGCGCGCCGGGGATGTGCTCGGCCTCGTATTCCGCGCGCGGATCCCGGTTCTCCTGCGGCAGATACCAGGAACCGTCGAGGATCCTCAGGTCGGGGTCGCGCAGATGGGCGGCGAGCCAATCGGTGGAAACGAGCGTTCGGGGATCGTCGGTCATGTCGGGCTCCTCGGAAAGCCAATCCCGCTTAATCCTGCCGGTGGCTCCAGGCAAGCCCGCTCGGGCGTGGCGCGTGCGCGCAAGTCCGTGGCTTCAGGAATTCTGCTTGAGCAGCCGCTGCTTTTCGCGGCCCCAGTCGCGCTTGGCCTCGGTCGCGCGCTTGTCGGCGAGCTTCTTGCCCTTGGCGATGCCGATCTTGAGCTTCACGATCCCTCGGTCGTTGAAATACATGCGGATCGGCACGATGGTCATGCCCTCGCGGGCGGTCGCGTTCCACAGCCGGGCCAGTTCGCGCCGCGAGACGAGCAGCTTGCGCTTGCGCCGCTCTTCGTGGCCCCAGGTCTTGGCCTGCAGGTAGGGGGCGATGTAGCCGTTGATCAGCCACAGCTCGCCATTCTCGACCGAGGCATAGCTTTCGCCGATGTTCGAGCCGCCCTGCCGGAGCGACTTGACCTCGGAGCCCATGAGAATGATGCCGGCCTCGATCTCCTCCTCGATGAAGTAATCGAAGCGGGCGCGGCGGTTCTCGGCGATGAGCTTGCTGTTTGGATCGGAGTGCTTGACCATGACCGGACGGAGATAGGCGAGCGCCAGGCCGCTGTCCAGCGTCCGGCGCGCCGCGATGGGGCGGGGAAGCCGTCCGAGGGGGCATCGAACCCCCTCGGACGGCGCTGCCGCGGACGCGGAACGGCCGGCTCAGATCAGTCCGGCGTGGCGCATGGCGGCGTCGATGCGTGCCTTGGTCGGATCGGTAAGGCCCACGAGCGGCAGGCGCACCTCGTCCGAGCAGAGGCCGAGCCGCGAGAGCGCATACTTGGCCCCGACGAGGCCCGGCTCGAGGAAGATCGCCTCGTGCAGCGGCATCAGACGGTCCTGGTACTCCAGCGCCCTGGCGTAGTCTCCGCGGAGAGTTGCCTGCTGGAACTCGGCGCAGAGCCGCGGGGCCACGTTCGCCGTGACCGAGATGCAGCCCACGCCGCCGTGCGCGTTGAAGCCGAGCGCCGTCGCATCCTCGCCGGAAAGCTGGAGGAAATCGGCCCCGCAGGAAGCCCGTTGCTGGCTCACGCGCTCGATCTTGCCGGTCGCGTCCTTGACCCCGATGATCCGCGGCAGCTGTGCGAGCCGGCCCATCGTCTCAGGCGTCATGTCGACCACCGAGCGTCCCGGGATGTTGTAGATCACGATCGGCAGGTTGCAGCAGTCGTGAAGCGCGGTGAAATGCGCGATCAGGCCCGCCTGCGTGGGCTTGTTGTAGTAGGGTGTCACCACCAGCGCCGCGTCGGCCCCCACCCGCTCGGCAAAGCGGATCAGCCGGATCCCCTCGGTGGTCGAGTTCGACCCCGCGCCCGCGATCACCGGCACGCGGCCTGCGGCGGCCTGCACCACCGCCTCGATCACCGTCTCGTGCTCTTCGTGGCTGAGGGTCGGGCTTTCGCCCGTGGTGCCCACGGGCACAAGGCCGGTCGAGCCTTCGGCGATCTGCCAGTCAACCAGCTTCTTCAGCGTGTCCAGATCCAGTTCGCCGTTCTTGAACGGCGTCACAAGGGCGGGAATGGACCCTCTGATCATGACACGCATCTCCATCTGAATGGGCAGACTCGCCCGGTTGAACCGCGTCTTCCTAGCGCCCGGCGCAGGGCTTGCCAAGTTGTCCCCAAGCCGCGCCGCGCTCGACAGCTTGTGTGTTGCGGGCGGGCACGGGCTTGGGCAGATTGCGCCCATGTCGCGCCCCACCTCCGCCCCCGCCCGCCTCCGCACGCTTCACCTCGTGGCCTGCCTGATCCTGCCGCTGATCTGCGCGCCGCTGGCCGCGCGGGCCGAGGATCCGGGCGCGCTCCGCCTTGCGCTGCGCGCTGCCTGGTCCAAGAACTGGAGCGAGGCGGCGGCGCAGGCGCGGGTTGCGGGGCCGCTCGCCCAGTCGCTCGTCGAATGGCACCGGCTGCGCGCGGGCGAAGGGCTTCTTGGCGACTACGAGGGCTTTCTGGCCCGGCATCCCGACTGGCCGGGGCTGAAGCTCTTGCAGGACAAGGGCGAAGAGGCGGTGGCGCGCTCGTCCACGCCGGCCCGGGTGATCGACTATTTCGGCTCGCGGACGCCGGCGACGGCGAAGGGGGCGATCGCACTTGCCCGCGCGCTGGCCGAGTCGGGCCGGCACCCCGAGGCCGAGGCCGTCATCCGCCGGGCATGGACAACGCTGGCCTTCACGGCCGAAGAGGAATCGGCCGCGATCACCGCCTTTCCCGACGTGCTGGCGCAGGCGCATGAGGCGCGGCTCGACATGCTTCTGTGGGAGAACCGGCCCGAGCAGGCGCGCCGGATGCTGCCCCGCGTGTCGGACGGCTGGAAGCGCCTTGCTGCGGCGCGTCTTGCGCTGCGCGCCGATGCGGACGGCGTGGACGGGCTGATCTCGGCCGTGCCCGCGGCCCTCTCGTCGCATCCGGGCCTGGCCTACGAGCGGTTTCTCTGGCGCGCGCGGAAGGGGCGGACGGCGGATGCGGTGGCGCTGCTGCTCGAACGGTCCGAGAGCGTGGCGGGCCTTGGCAGCCCCTCGCAATGGTCGGGCCGCCGTGCCGGGCTGGCGCGGGCGATGAACGAACGAGGCGAGGCGCGCACGGCCTACCGGATCGCGGCGAGCCACCATCTCGAGGGCGGCGCGGACTTTGCCGAACTGGAGTTCCTTGCGGGCTTCATCGCCCTGCGCAAGCTGGGCGATCCGGCGGCAGCTCTGACGCATTTCCAGCGCCTGCAGGCGGCCGTGCGGACGCCGATCAGCGTGTCACGGGCGCATTACTGGCAGGGCCGCGCGCTGGAGCAGCTGGGCCGCTACGACGCGGCGGGGGCGGCCTTCGCCGAGGGCGCGCGCTACCAGACGGCCTATTACGGGCTTCTTTCGGCCGAGCGGGCGGGCGTTCCGCTCGATCCGGCCCTCATCTCGGCGCCGCGGGCGGGCGACTGGCGGCACGCGGGCTTTGCCGCGTCGTCGGTGCTGACCGCTGGTCGGCTGCTGCTGGCGGCCGGTGAGCGCGATCTGGGCAAGCGGTTCCTGCTGCATCTGGCCGAGAGCCTGGATGCCGGCGATCTCGGGCGGCTTGCGGAGATGGCGCTGGAACTGGGCGAGCCGCATGTGGCGGTGCTGATCGGCAAGCAGGCGGCCGAGCAGGGGACCATCCTGCCGCAGGCCTATTTCCCGGTTCCCGATCTCGTGCCAGGCGATGGGCTGCCGGTGAGCCGGGCGCTCGCGCTCTCGATCGCGCGGCGTGAGAGCGAGTTCAACCCGGTGGTCGTCAGCCCGGCCGGGGCCCGCGGTCTCATGCAGGTGATGCCGGGAACGGCCAAGCTGGTGGCGCCCAGGCTGGGGCTCGACTACGAGCCCGCCCGGCTCACGCAGGATCCGGCCTACAACGTGCGGCTTGGGACGGCCTATCTCGCGCAGCTTGTCGAGGAGTTCGGCCCGTCGCTTGCGCTGGTGGCCTCGGGCTACAACGCCGGACCCGGCCGTCCGAGGCGCTGGATCACCGAGTTCGGCGATCCCCGTTCCGGCGAGGTGGACCCCGTGGATTGGGTCGAGCAGATCCCCTTTGCCGAGACGCGCACCTACGTCATGCGGGTGACGGAGTCGGTGGTGATCTACCGGGCGAAACTGCGTGGCAGCGGCGGTCCCGTCCGCATCACCCCCGAGCTTACCGGGTGAGCGGCGTCTCGCGGACGCTCCGGTGGAGCGTCCGAGCCGAGAACGGTCGCCTCGTGGGCGGCGTCCGCACCGCGAGCATGGGGCACTGTCTCACGCGCCACACCCCGATGCCCACCGCTTGTGCGGCGTCGGTGGGTCAGTCCTCGGCCTTCACCTTCTTCTTCAGCGACGCCTCGACCCGGAAGCTCTCGGGGATCGCGTCCCTCCCTTCCAGAACCAGCGCAGCCATCACCTCGCCGACTTTCGGAGCCATGCCGAAGCCGATCTTGAAGCCCCCGTTCGCCACGAAGTGTCCGGGCCGCCCCGGCCATTCGCCCAGCATCGGCGCGAGGCTGCGGGCGCGGGGACGCAGGCCGGCCCAGCGGGTCAGGACCGGCGCCCCCTCGAGCCAGGGGCAGAGCGCCACCGCGCGGGCATGAACCTCGTCGAGCTGGGCATCGGTCGTGTCCGGCGATGACCACTCCTTCTCGGCGGTCGAGCCGACGGCGGTCGTGCCGTCGGCGTGGGGCACGATCAGGAGGCCCGGCCCGAAGATCTGCGGACGGTCGCGGGCGTCCAGGCCCACGACCATCGCCTGTCCCTTGACGCCGTTGCCGACCGGCTTGCCCAGATCCTGCGACAGCGCCTCGAGCCCTGCCACGCCCGTGGCCCAGACCACGGGCCCCGCCTCATCGCCCTCGCCGATCAGGATCTCGCCGCCTTTGGCGCGGATCGCCTCGACCAGCGCCGGCACCGCAAGCCGCGGGTTGAGCCGGGCGGTCAGCGTGTCGTGGATCACGAGCCCCGTGGGGCTTTGCGGCATGAACTCTCCGTCCGCCGGCACGACCTCCCAGGCAAAGCGGCCCCGCCAGAGCGTCCGGGCCTCCTCGGCGCGGGCGCGGGCATGGTCCACCGCGCGCGCATCGGCCAGCGGCTGGAACCGGCCGAGCCGGTCGTAGCCCGTCGGAAGGCCGGAGGCTTCGGCCACCGCCGCCCACCACTCTTCGCCCAGGGCGAGGCTCTCGAACTGGAAGGCCTTCTTCTCGTTCCACTGCTCGGGCACATGCGGCGACAGCGCGCCCACCACGCCCCCCGACGAGCCCGCGCCGATCCGCGCCGTCTCGATCAGCCGCACCTTCGCGCCACGCCGTGCCGCCGCCCAGGCGACCGCGAGACCGAAGATCCCGCCGCCGCGAATTGTCAGATCCGGCGTTGCCATTCGCCCTGTCCTCGCCCAATGTCCGCACCTTCGAAGACAGCAGGCTTAGGACAGATGCCAGCCACAGGCCAGAGCACGGATGTCGCTTCCGCGCAGGACCCCGCAGCGACGGCCGGCGCCCCGGCCAGCCTGGAATGGCGCGACGGGATCGTGCCGGTCTCGACGCGGTTCGACGATCCCTACTTCTCGCTCGCCGACGGGCTGGCCGAGACGCGGCACGTCTTTCTGGCCGGGAACGGGCTGCCGGGACGCTTTCGGGACGGGTTCGCCATCGCCGAACTCGGCTTTGGCACCGGGCTCAACATGCTGGCCACGCTGATCGCCTGGCGGCAGGCGGGGCGGCCGGGACAGCTGCGCTACACCTCGTTCGAGGCCTTTCCGATGGAGGCGCGCGACATCGCCCGCGCCCTCCGCGCCTTTCCCGAGGCCGAAGCGGTGGCCGGCCCGTTTCTGGACGCCTGGGCCGCCGGTCATTCGCGCTTCGTGAACGACGGGCTCGAGGTCGAGGTGCTGATTGGCGATGCCCGCACCGGCCTTCCCGGCTGGGAGGGTCGGGCGGATGCCTGGTATCTGGACGGTTTCGCCCCGGCCCGGAACCCCGAACTCTGGTCCGACGCGCTCATGGCCGAGGTCGGGCGCCATACGGTGCCCGGCGGCACCTTCGCCACCTACACGGCGGCGGGCCATGTCCGGCGCGCCCTGGCGCAGGCCGGCTTTGCCGTCACCCGCCAGCCCGGACACGGCCGCAAGCGGCACATGACGACCGGAGTCCTCGGCAAATGACCGAACAGAACACGCGGCTCGGCATCGGGCTCATGGTGCTCACCACCTGCATCTTCGCGCTGCAGGACGGCATTTCGCGCCATCTGGCCGAACATTACAGCGTCTTCATGGTGGTGATGATCCGCTACTGGTTCTTCGCGGCCTTCGTGATCGCTGTGGCCGCGCGGCAGGCGGGTGGGCTGGCGCCCGCCGTCCGGTCGCGCTTTCCGGTTCTGCAGGTGTTGCGCGGGCTGCTGCTGGCGGCCGAGGTCTGCATCATGGTCCTGGGTTTCGTGAAGCTGGGCCTCGTCGCCAGTCACGCGGTCTTCACCTGCTATCCGTTGCTGGTTGCCGCGCTCTCGGGGCCGGTGCTGGGCGAGCGGGTGGGCTGGCGCCGCTGGCTTGCCATCGCGGCGGGCTTCTTGGGCATCCTCATCATCCTTCAGCCGGGCGTGGCTGTCTTCTCGCCCTGGGCGCTGATCCCGCTGGGGGCGGCGCTGCTCTTCGCGATCTACTCGTTGCTCACGCGCTATGTGGCGCGCGGCGATTCGGCGGCCGTCAGCTTCTTCTGGACGGGGACGGTCGGCGCGATCGCCATGACCGCCGTCGGCCTCTGGCACTGGGAGCCGATGGCGCCCGCGGACTGGCTCTGGATGGCGGCGCTGTGCTGTTCGGCCGCGATGGGCCACTGGTTCCTGATCCGGGCTTATGAGGTGGCCGAGGCGAGCGCGGTGCAACCCTTCGCCTATCTGCAACTTCCCTTTGCGGCGCTGCTCGGCTTCTTCGTCTTCAGCGAGCGTCCCGAGATCAATGTCATCCTCGGCGCCTGCGTTGTGGTCTCGGCGGGTCTCTTCACCCTCTGGCGCGAGCAGGTGCGAACCCGGGCGCGCGCCGGAAGGTGAGCGCGATGGCATCTTTCCAGGGATCCTAGGGCACCTGCAGACGGCAACATCTTGGGGATAACCGGCCGGTTGCCGCCAGATCAAGGGTGGTGCGGTTGACTTGCTGCGCCTCAGGCCGGACCATGCCGCCCCTATCAGGAATCAGAAGGATCCGGCCTTGCGGTTCACCCGCCTCAGACTGAACGGCTTCAAGAGCTTCGTGGACCCCACCGACCTGGTGATCCACGACGGTCTGACGGGTGTGGTGGGGCCGAACGGCTGCGGCAAGTCGAACCTGCTGGAAGCCCTGCGCTGGGTGATGGGCGAGAATCGCCCCACGGCGATGCGCGGCGCAGGCATGGAGGATGTGATCTTTGCCGGGGCGGCCACGCGGCCCGCACGCAACTTCGCCGAGGTGGCGCTGGTTCTCGACAATGCCGACCGGCTGGCACCCTCGGGCTTCAACGACGCCGACACGATCGAGATCGTGCGCCGGATCACGCGGGATGCGGGCTCGGCCTACAAGGCCAACAGCAAGGATGTGCGCGCGCGCGACATCCAGATGCTGTTCGCCGACGCCTCGACGGGGGCGCATTCGCCCGCGCTCGTGCGGCAGGGCCAGATATCCGAGCTGATCAACGCCAAGCCCAGGGCCCGCCGACGCATCCTTGAGGAGGCGGCGGGCATCTCGGGCCTCTACCAGCGCCGGCACGAGGCCGAGCTGCGGCTGGCGGCGACCGAGCAGAATCTCGCGCGGGTCGAGGATGTGCTCGACCAGCTGGCCCAGCAGCTCGCCACGCTGGCGCGGCAGGCGAGGCAGGCGGCGCGCTACCGCGAGATCGGCGAGGAGCTGCGGCGGGCCGAGGGCTCGCTGCTCTACCGCCGCTGGCGCGAGGCCGATCTGGCGCGGACCGAGGCGCTCGCGATCCTGCGCGAGCGGATGATGGCGGCGGGGCAGGCCGAGGCCGCCGCGCGCAAGGCCGTCCTCACCCGCGCCGAGGCCGAGGAGACGCTGCCGCCCAAGCGCGAGGAAGAGGCAATTGCGGGCGCCGTGCTCCAGCGGCTGTCGGTGCAGCGCGATGCGCTGGCCGCCGAGGAGGATCGCGCGCGGGCCACCATCGCCACGCTGACGTCGCGGGTGGACCAGCTTGGCCGCGACATCGAGCGCGAGGCCGGGCTGAACCGCGACGCGGCCGACACGATCGGACGTCTGGAGTGGGAGCGCGAGGCCCTCGATGCGGCGCACGAGGGCCACGACGAGCGGCTGGCCGAGGCCGCCGAGGCGGCGCGCGAGGCGGGGGCCGCGCTCAGCGAGCGTGAGGAGATCCTGTCGGAGCGCACCGAGGATGTGGCGCGGCTGTCGGCGCGCCACCAGTCGGCGCAGCGGATGCTGGCCGACAGCCGCACGACGCTGGCCAGATCCGAAGCCGAGGCCGCCCGCGCGCGGGAAGCGGTCGAGACGGCGTCAGAGGCGCAGGAGCGCGCAGCCGAGGCCTGGGAAGAGGCGGCGGCCCTGCAGGAAGAGGCGCAGGAGCGTGCCGAGGCCGCCGAAGAGGCGCTGGTTCAGGCCGACGAGGCGCGGGCCGAGGCGCAGTCGCGCGAGGCCGAGGCGCGGGCGCAACGGTCGGCCGCCGAGGGCGAGGCCAACGCGCTGCGGGCCGAGGTGGCGGCTCTGGCGCGGCTCGTCGAGCGCGAGGCGCAGGCGGGCAGCCAGCTTCTCGACCGGATCCAGGTCGAGCCGGGCTATGAGGCGGCCTTGGGCGCGGCGCTCTCCGACGATCTGCGCGCGCCCGAGGTGGCGGCGGATGCGCCCTCGGGCTGGGCCGCGCTGCCCGATTATGACGAGACGGCCGCGCTGCCGACGGGCGCGGAGCCCCTCGCGCCGCATGTGGGCGTGCCCGAGGTGCTGCGCCGCCGGATCGGCCAGATCGGCCTCGTCGGCCGCGATCAGGGCGCGGCGCTTCAGCCGCTGCTGCAACCGGGCCAGCGGCTTGTGAGCCTGGAGGGCGACCTCTGGCGCTGGGACGGGTTCCGTGCGGGCGCGGAGGATGCGCCCTCGGCCGCGGCGCTGCGGCTCAGGCAGCTGAACCGGCTGGTGGCGCTGAAGCGCGACCTCGAGGAGGTGGCGGCCCGCGCCGAGGGCGCGCGGCAGGCGCACGAGGCGCTGCAGGCCCGGCTTGCGCAGCTGACCCGCGCCGATCAGGAGGCGCGCGAGGCCCGACGGGCGGCCGACGCCCGCGTGACCGAGGCGAGCCGGGCGGCCTCGAAGGCCGAGGCCGAACGCTCGATCGCGGGGGGCAAGCTCGAATCGGCGCGGCTTGCGGTGAAACGCTACGAGGACGAGGCGATGGAGGCCCGCGCGCGGCTGCGCGAGGCGGAAGGCGTGGCCGCGGCCCTGCCCGATCTCGAGGCGGCGCGGGCGGGCATCGAGGATCTGAAGATGGCGGTCGAGGCCGCCCGGATCGCCATGATGTCGCGCCGTTCGCTCCATGACGAGTTGCGCCGCGAGGGCGAGGCGCGGGTGAAGCGGCGGCAGGAGGTGACCAAGGACCTCTCGGGCTGGAAGTACCGGCTGGAGACCGCCGAGAAGCGCAGCACTGAGCTGGCCGAGCGCAAGGCCGAGACCGAGGAGGATCTGCGCGAGGCGGCGGAGGCGCCCGAAGAGATCGCGGCCCGGCGCGAGGAGCTGGCCGAGGCCATAGAGGCGGCCGAGGAGCGCCGCGCCCGTGCCGCCGACGCGCTTGGCGCCGCCGAGGCCGGGCTGCGCGCCGCGCAGGAGGCCGAGCGCGAGGCCGAGCGTCAGGCGGGCGAGAGCCGCGAGGCGCGCGCCCGCGCCGAGGCCCGCGCCGACGCCGCGACCGAGGCGCTGCAGCTGGCCGCCGAGCGGATCCGGGAAGAGACCGAACGGACGCCCCCGCAGCTTCTCGAGACGCTGGCGGTCGATCCCGAGCGCCTTCCGACGGTCGAGGCGCTGGAAACCGACGTCGCGCGGCTCAAGCGGCAGCGCGAGGCGCTCGGCGCGGTGAACCTGCGCGCCGAAGAGGATGCGCAGGCCGTCCAGACCGAGCATGACACGCTGAAGGCCGAGAAGATCGATCTCGAGGAGGCGGTGAAAAAGCTGCGCGCCGGCATCCAGGGCCTGAACCGCGAGGGGCGCGAACGGCTGCTGACCGCCTTCGAGCAGGTGAACGGCAGTTTCGGCACGCTCTTCACCCATCTCTTCGGCGGCGGCGAGGCGCGGCTGGTGATGGTGGAAAGCGATGACCCGCTGGAAGCCGGCCTCGAGATCATGTGCCAGCCGCCGGGCAAGAAGCTCTCGACGCTCTCACTTCTGTCGGGGGGCGAGCAGACGCTGACGGCGCTGGCGCTGATCTTTGCGGTGTTCCTGGCGAATCCGGCGCCGATCTGCGTCCTCGATGAGGTGGATGCGCCGCTCGACGATGCGAACGTCACCCGCTTCTGCGACCTGCTGGACGAGATGACCCGGCGCACCGAGACGCGGTTCCTGATCATCACCCATCATGCGGTGACGATGGCGCGCATGGACCGGCTCTTCGGCGTGACGATGGCCGAACAGGGCGTGAGCCAGCTAGTCTCGGTGGATCTGAAGAAGGCCGAGGCGCTGGTCGCCTGACGGGCGTGTGCGGCGGGCAATCGTCCTGTGCCCGAGCGGCCGCTCGGGGCGCGCATGAAGATCAAGCGGCACAGTGCAACCATCGGCTGCGGCTATCGCATCTTGCAGGACCAGCGCCCGAGCGGCGGTGGCACCGGCCGAGCGCGGTGGCGCTCCTGATCTTCTTGGACTGATAAGCTTTGTGCGGATGCCGGAAGGCACCCCAGTCGAGCCGTCGCGCCCGATCCTCGGCGTGGCAAGGCAGGAAGGCAGGCTGGCGCCGGGCGGGCAGGGGCCGCGCCCGTTCCCCGCGCGGGAACGCGCCCGGGATGCGCCGCCGGCATTTCGACAGACCCGTGCGGAAAGCTGCGAGCCGCAGCATCGGCCCGTTCCGGGTGCGGCGGCAGGGATCCGCCGTCTCACGCCAATTTTCCCAACATGATCGATTGCGTTAACGACACGTTAAAACATTCTGGCCCAAGGTGAGACAAGTTCTCGGCAAAGTCGAAGGAAAGCCAGAATGCATGTCCTGATCGTGGAAAACCGCGAGGATCTTGCCAGCCAATGGGCCGAGCGTCTGCGCGAGGGCGGCATCACCGTCCATGTCACCCACAGTCAGGAATGCGCGGTGAGGGTGCTCTGCGCGCACCGGATCCAGGTGGTGATGCTGGACCTGATGCTCGACGAAGGCTCGGCGCTGGCGGTGGCGGACTTCGCGGCCTTCCGGCAGCCCTGGGCGAAGGTGGTGTTTCTGACGGACACGGCCGTCTTTTCGGACGGGTCGATCTTCAGCCATTGCCAGAACGCCTGTGGCTATTTTGCCATCTCGACTCCTGTGAACGATCTGGCAACCATTGTGGAACATTACGTTCGCGCCGCCTAGGGCGCGCATGATTGTTGTCGCGCGGCCCCTGTCTGACGAAATCTTCTTTCGGATAGCTTGATTTTTTACCATTTGCCCCCAGACTCACATGTGAGCACCAGGGAGTCATTCATGCTCGAGTATCTGCCTCAAGAGATCAGGGACGGCCTTGCCGCTGCGCAGAAGGCCGAGATGAAACGCAAGTCGCGGCTCCGCGTCCGCTTCGGCGGCACCGAGATCCCGGTGCTGCGCCTCTGGGATGGCGGATTCGCGCTCGATGCGGACCAGATCCGGGCCCTCCGCGGGCTTGTGAATCTGTATGACGGTGAGCGTCTGGTGTGCCAGTGCCTGATCGTCTGCGCGGTGGTCGAGAAGGGGGAACTTATCTGCGACTTCAAGCGTGCGACCGCTCCGACGGATCGTCCGCCGCTGGATTTCTGGCAGGAGCAGGAGCCTCCCGCCGGGTATCTGCCGCGCGCCTGATCATTGCAGGTCGGCGAAGGCGCGGGTGAGTCTCTCCAGCGCCTCTTCGACCTGCGCCCGCGGGGCCGCGATGTTGAAGCGCAAGAAGCTCTCGCCGCCTGCGCCGAAGGTTGCGCCGTGGTTGGCGACGATCTGCGCGTCAGACTGCACGCGGCGGTGGATCTCGTCGGCGCTCATGCCGGTTCCGGCGAAATCGACCCAGGACAGATAGGTCGCCTCGAGCGGCATCGAGCGCAGGCCGGGGATCCGGTTGATCCGCTCGTCGAACAGCGCGCGGTTGCCCTCGAGATAGCGCATCAGCGCATCGGCCCATTCCGCGCCTTCCGGCGAATAGCCGGCCGACACCATGAACAGCCCGAACGAGTTCGGCGAGATCCCGAGCGCCCCGATCCTGCGGGCCATGGTGGCGCGGAGCGTGGGGTCGGGAATGATGACATTGCCGCAATGGGCGCCGGCGATGTTGAAGGTCTTGGTCCCGGCCGTGAGCATGACCAGCCGCTCGAGCACCTCGGGCGCGGCCAGCGGCATCACCGTATGGCGCTGACCGGGATAGACGAGATCGTGGTGGATCTCGTCCGACACGAGGATCAGGTCGTGCCGCACGCAGAAATCGGCGACCTGCCGCAGTTCCTCGACGGTCCAGACCCGGCCGCCGGGATTGTGCGGCGAACAGAGGATGAGCATCCGCTCGCGCCCCGTCATCTGCGCGTCCCAAGCGTCAAGGTCCATGACATAGCGGCCATTGTCCTGCGCCAGCCGGCATTCGACCACGTCGCGCCCCGCCGCGCGGATCACGCGCGAGAAGGCGTGATACACCGGCGTCATCAGCACCACCCCATCCCCCGGCTGGGTGAAGGCATCGACGCAGAGGGCGGTGCCGTTCACGAGGCCGTGGACGGTGAAGATCCATTCGGGCGCCACTTCCCAGCCGTGGCGGTGCTCCATCCACCAGCGGATCGCGGCCAGATAGTCGCGGTCGTCGCCGAAGTAGCCGTAGAGCCCATGCGCCGCCATGCCTTCGACGGCCTTCTGGATCGCGGCCGGCGGCCGGAACTCCATGTCGGCTACCCACATGGCGATGCCGGTCGAGGCGGGCACGCCGTAGAGGGTCTCCATCATGTCCCACTTGACCGAGTGAGAGCCGCGGCGGTCGATGCGCTCGTCGAAGTTCATGGTCGCTCCTGTTTGGGGCGAGCCTAGCCGACGCGGCGGCAGGCGCAAGGGCGGCCGGCCCGTCGGGGGTGTGCGAAGGCGTGCCGCAGCCGCAGATCGCCCCGCCCATTGCGCGAAGCCCCGGCAGGTCGTAAATCACGCCCATGATACGCTCCATCCTGATCCACCCGGACCCGCGCCTGAAGAAGATCTGCGACCCCGTCGCCGAGATCACGGACGATCTGCGCCGTCTGGCCGATGACATGCTGGCCACGATGTACGACGCGCCGGGCATCGGGCTCGCGGCGCCTCAGGTGGGCGTGACGCGGAGGCTCGTGGTGATGGACTGCAACAAGCAGCCCGAAGCGCCGCGGCGCCCGATCGCGATGATCAATCCGCAGATCGTCTGGGCGTCGGAGGATGTCTCGACCTACGAGGAGGGCTGCCTCTCGCTGCCCAACGTCTTCGCCGACGTGGAGCGCCCGGCCGAGGTCAAGGTCCGCTGGACCGGCATCGACGGCCGCGAGGAGGAGGAGCAGTTCTCGGGCCTCTGGGCCACCTGCGTGCAGCACGAGATCGACCATCTCGACGGCAAGCTGTTCATCGACTACCTGCGCCCGCTCAAGCGCCAGATGATCACGCGCAAGATGGAGAAGTTCAAGCGGGCCCAGGCCTCGGGTCTGGTGCAGAAGGCCTGATGGCGGTCCGTCCGATCCTGCGCTGGCCCGACCCGCGCCTGTCGCAGCCCTGCGCCCCCGCCGTGCCGGGGCCGGCGCTGGAAGAGCTGGCGTCGGACATGCTGGCCACGATGTATCATGCGCAGGGCCGCGGGCTTGCGGCGCCGCAGGTGGGCGAGATGGCGCGGCTCTTCGTGATGGATGCGGTCTGGAAGGACGGCCCTGCCGAGCCGCAGGTCTTCGTCAATCCCGAGATCCTCTGGATGTCCAGCGAGCGCGCGGAGGGGCCGGAGGGCTGCCTCTCGATCCCCGGCCCCCGCCTGACCGTCGCCCGCGCGCCCGAGATCCGCCTGCGCTGGACGAGCCTTTTCGGCGCTGAGCAGGCGGCGCTGCTCTCGGGCTTTGCCGCGATCTGCGCCCAGCACGAGATCGACCATCTGGACGGGATCGTGATCCTCGACCGCGCAGCGCCTGCGGCGCGCGATGCGGCCCTGCGGGAGATGCAGCCATGATCCGCCCCTTCGTGATGTATCCCGACAAGCGGCTGAAGACGGCCGCCGCGCCGGTCGAGGCGGTGACCGAGGAGATCCGCGCGATCTGGAACGACATGGTCGAGACGATGGACGCGATGCCGGGCTACGGTCTTGCCGGGCCGCAGATCGGGGTGATGCTGCGGCTCGCCGTGGTCGATTGCTCGGACAGCCGCGGCAAGGCGATCCGGCTCGCCAACCCCGAGATCCTCCATGCCTCGGGCCAGTTTCGCGAGCATGAGGAGGGCAGCCCGAACCTGCCCGGCGCCACGGCCGTGATCTCGCGCCCGCGCGCCGTGACCGTGCGCTTCCTGAACCCGGCCGGCGAGATGGAAGAGCGCGACTTCGTGGACATCTGGGCGACCTCGGTCCAGCACCAGATCGACCATCTGAACGGCAAGCTCTACATCGACCATCTTTCGGCCCTGAAGCGGAAGATGGTGATCGCGAAGTCCGAGAAATACCTGCGCCGGGTGGGCTGAACCATGCGCGTGGTGTTCATGGGCTCGCCCGACTTTTCGGTTCCCGTGCTCGAGGCGCTGCACGCCCATCACGAGGTCGTCTGCGTCTATTGCCAGCCGCCGCGGCCCGCGGGGCGCGGCAAGAAGGACCGGCCGACGCCGGTGCAGGCCCGCGCCGAAGAGCTGGGTCTGCCGGTCCGTCACCCGAAATCGCTGCGCTCGCCCGAGGTGCAGGCCGAGTTCGCGGCGCTCGGGGCCGAGGTGGCGGTGGTCGTGGCCTACGGGCTGATCCTGCCGCAAGCGATCCTTGATGCGCCGGACCGCGGCTGCCTGAACATCCATGCCTCGCTGCTGCCGCGCTGGCGGGGGGCGGCGCCGATCCACCGAGCGATCCTTGCGGGGGACGATGAGACCGGCATCTGCATCATGCAGATGGAGGCCGGGCTCGACACCGGGCCGGTGCTGATGTGCGAAAAGACCCACATCGGCGCCGAAGACACGGTGCAGGATCTGCATGACCGGCTGTCCGGCATGGGCGCGCGGCTGATCCTCGGCGCGATCGAGGCGCTCGACGATCTGGTGCCGCAGCCGCAGCCCGAAGAGGGCGTGACCTATGCCGAGAAGATCGCCAAGGCCGAGGCCGGGATCGACTGGACCCGCCCGGCCTCGGAGATCGACCGGCAGATCCGTGGCCTCTCGCCGTTTCCCGGCGCCTGGACGGTGCTGGGCGGCGAGCGGGTCAAGCTCTTGCGCTGCCGGCTGGCCGAGGTGCAGGGCGCTCCGGGCGAGGTCCTCGATGGGCTCATGATCGCCTGCGGCTCGGGTGCGGTCGAGATCACGCTCGCGCAGCGCGAGGGCAAGCGCCCGATGGAGCGCGACGAGTTCCTGCGCGGCTTTGCGCTGCCCAGGGGCAGCCTCGCCACGGCGTCCTGAGCCTCCGTTCCCGCGGAGGCCGGGCGGCGCGGTTCAACCCGTTCCCGGAGGTGGCCGATGGCCCTGTTCCTCATGCTTCTGATCATTGGCGCGGCGGCGGGCTTCCTTGCCACGCGCATCATGCGCGTCGAGACCGATGTGCCGACGACCGTCGCCATCGGCATGGGCGGGGCGGTGGTGGGCTGGCTGCTGTTGCGCCTGCTCATGGCCCTGACCGGCGCCATCGGAACCTTTGTCGGCGCGGTGGTGGGGGCGATGCTGCTGATCTGGCTCTGGCGGCGTTACATGTCCTGAGCCAGTAGGCCTCAGCCCGTGGGGCTGAGCCGTCGGGCGGCGTCCTTCAGCCTGAAGCTGCGCCCGCCCGCCTCCTGCCAGAGCCGCTGGCCCTGCCAGAGCGCGAACATCATCGCCGCCGGTTCCGCCCGGCCGAGACGCAGGGCAAGCCCCGCCTCGACGGTCTGGCGCCAGGCCTCGGCACGCGGGCGCAGTTCGGGCAACGTGAGCGAAAGGGCCACGAGATGCGGATCGGCCGCCTCTCCCAGGGCCTTCAGGAAGGCGGTCGCCTTGGTTTCTGCGGCGCTGTCCTCGGCCGCCGCCTCGAGCCGGTCCCAGAAGTGGCCAAGCGCCGCCTGCACCATCCCGTCGCGCGTGCGGTAGCGCCCCGCGAGGGTCGCGGCCGCAAGGCCGGTTGCCCGTGAGACGGTGCCGAAGGACACCGCCCGGTCGCCGTTGCCCGAGAGCATCCGGCAGATCGTGTCATGAACCTCGGCGTCGGGCAGTGAGCGGGGTCGGGCCATGACCCGACTGTAACCGAACGAAAGCTCGAAAACTAGCGCGTCTTGAAGGGCGCCATGCCCGCGCGGGCCAGTTCGTCCGCGCGCTCGTTCTCGGCGTGGCCGGCGTGGCCCTTGATCCAGCGCCAGACGACCTTGTGCCGCTCTTGCGCGGCGTCCAGCCTTTCCCACAGTTCGGCGTTCTTCACGGGCTTCCTGTCGGCGGTCTTCCAGCCGTTCCGCTTCCAGCCGTGGATCCAGGTGGTGACGCCGTTCTTCACATAGGCGCTGTCGGTCACGATGGTGATCTCCGTCGGCCGCGTCAGCGCCTCGAGCGCCGAGATCGCCGCCATCAGCTCCATCCGGTTGTTGGTGGTCAGCGCCTCGCCGCCCTGAAGCGTGCGCTCCTTGACCACGGCCTCTCCGTCGCGGGCAAGCATCAGCACGCCCCAACCTCCGGGGCCGGGATTTCCACTGCAGGCACCATCGGTATAGGCAAAGAGATCCGGCATGATGCGGGCCTAGCCCAAGCAGCGGCGCTGCACAAGCGGGTGGCTTGGGCGCTAGACCCGATGATAGGGCGAGCCGGCGAGGATGGTGGCCGCCCGGTAGAGCTGTTCGGCCAGCATCACCCGCACCAGCATGTGCGGCCAGACCATCCGCCCGAAGGAAAGCGCGAAATCCGCCCGGTCGCGCAGGCGCGGGGCGAGGCCGTTGGCCCCGCCGATCGCCAGCGCCACGTCCCGCCCGGTGTCGCGCCAGCGCGCAAGCTGTTCGGCAAACTCGGGCGAGGAGAGGGTGCGGCCGCGCTCATCCAGGATGGCGAGCACCGCCCCCGGCGCCATGGCCCGCGCTAGAAGCTCGGCCTCGGCCTCCATGCCGCCGCCCTTGCGGTCCTCGACCTCGAGAAGCTGCACCGGCGGCAGGCCCAGCGGCCGGCCCGTCCGCTCGAACCGGCCGAGATAATCCTCGACCAGATCCCGCTCGGGGCCGCTGCGCAGCCGTCCCACGGCGCAGAGTTGCAGCTTCATCAGCTGCGCGACAGGCCCTGGGCGCCGCCGGGCATCCACATCTTCTCGAGCTGGTAGAACTCGCGCACCTCGGGGCGGAAGACATGGACGATCACATCGCCCGTGTCGATCAGCACCCAGTCGCCGGTTTCCTTGCCTTCGACCTTCGAGAGCCGGCCGAACTGCTGTTTCACCCGGTCCATCAGCTTTTCGGAGATCGCGGCGACCTGACGCGACGAGCGGCCCGAGCAGATGACCATGTAATCGGCCATGTCCGAGCGTCCGCGGAGATCGATCTGGACGATGTCCTCGGCCTTGTCATCTTCCACCGAGGCGAGCACAGCCTGCAGCAGCTCCTCGCTCGAAGGCTCGTTGGCGGGTTCGTTCGCGGTGCTCGTGCGAGCCGGCCGCTGCCCGACCGGAAGTCCGGTCGCGGGGTCAGAATGTGACAGGGTCGTCCTCCCGTGTGGCGCGCCGACAGGCCCCGGCGCCAGGCTATCCGTCAAAGGTAACATTGCCGCGTCGGAATCTCAATGCGGGCGGCAGGCTGCGGTTAGCCCTCGCCGAGGCGGAAGGCAACCTCGTTGCGCCGCTGCCAGGGCAGGGTCATGGGCGAATCGTAGAAGTAGTAGAAGGGCCCCTCGTGCATCGTCAGCCCGCGCGCGTCGATCCATTGCGCAAGCTCGCCCGACTGGCGCTGGAGAAGGTTCGACGTGGGCCAGCCCGAGAAGCGGCGCACCGCCTGCCGCGATGGCGGCACGGTGACGAAGCGGATGCGGCTGTCGTTGGGCACGGGCAGTGTCCCCGCGCTCATCCCGCCGGGCATCATGAAGCGGACGATCCAGCGATCGGCCGCTTCCGGCAACTGGCTTACCGGAACGGTCATCTCGATCCGCCGGCCTTGGGCATTGCCGCCGAAGATGTAGCGGGCGAGCACGCGGAAGCCGCGGGTGATGGCGGTGGAGCGATCGCCCCTCATGGCGACCTCGGCCACGAGATGCGAGCCATATTGTCGGATCTCGGTGCCTTCATCGGCGGATTCGACCTGGTAGTGGGACTGCTCGTATCCCTTGTAGTCAATGACACCATTCATCTCGCGGCTCCTTTGCGGATCGGGAACAACTCCGTGAAGGTGCTTCCGGTTCACGCAGTTGTTGCCTGCGCGCGCATAACAACGTAAAAGCCCCGGCATGGAACGCATCTTCGACATGGACGATCGCGCCCGGCTGCCTTGGCGGTTCTACGGCGCCAGCCTCTCGATCCTCGCCCGACTTTGAGTCGGCGTGCGGCTTTCGCCTGCCTTCCCCCATAAATCCACAGCCATCGCGAGAGAGCCATGACCGCTCCGAGAACGCTCTATGACAAGATCTGGGACGATCACGTCGTCCATCAGGCCGAAGACGGCACCTGCCTGCTCTACATCGACCGCCACCTCGTCCATGAGGTGACGAGCCCGCAGGCCTTCGAGGGGCTGCGTATGACCGGCCGCAAGGTGCGCGCGCCGGAAAAGACCATCGCCGTGCCGGACCACAACGTCCCCACGACCGAGGGCCGCGACACCCGGATCGACAACGAGGAATCGCGCATCCAGGTCGAGGCGCTCGACAGGAACGCCAAGGACTTCGGCATCAACTACTATCCGGTGTCCGACATCCGTCAGGGGATCGTCCACATCGTCGGCCCCGAGCAGGGCTGGACGCTGCCGGGCATGACGGTGGTCTGCGGTGACAGCCACACCGCCACCCACGGCGCCTTCGGCGCGCTCGCGCATGGCATCGGCACCTCCGAGGTCGAGCATGTGCTGGCCACCCAGACGCTGATCCAGAAGAAGTCGAAGAACATGAAGGTGGAGATCACCGGGAGCCTGCGCCCCGGCGTCACCGCCAAGGACATCACGCTCTCGGTGATCGGCCTCACCGGCACGGCGGGCGGCACAGGCTACGTCATCGAATATTGCGGGCAGGCGATCCGCGAGCTGTCGATGGAAGGCCGGATGACCGTCTGCAACATGGCGATCGAAGGCGGCGCGCGTGCCGGCCTGATCGCGCCGGACGAGACGACCTTCGCCTATGTCATGGGCCGCCCGCACGCGCCGAAGGGCGCGGCGTGGGAGGCGGCGCTGTCCTACTGGAAGACGCTCTTCACCGACGAGGGCGCCCATTTCGACAAGGTCGTGACGATCCGCGGCGAGGACATCGCGCCCGTCGTGACCTGGGGCACCAGCCCCGAGGATGTGCTGCCGATCACCGCGACCGTGCCCTCGCCCGAGGAGTTCTCGGGCGGCAAGGTCGAGGCCGCGCACCGCAGCCTCGACTACATGGGCCTCACGCCCGGCATGAAGCTCACCGACATCAAGATCGACACGGTCTTCATCGGCTCCTGCACCAACGGCCGGATCGAGGATCTGCGCGCCGCGGCCGAGATCCTGAAGGGCAAGAAGATCGCGCCGGGAATGCGGGCGATGGTCGTGCCCGGCTCGGGTCTCGTGCGGGCACAGGCCGAGGAAGAGGGTCTGGCGCAGATCTTCATCGACGCGGGCTTCGAATGGCGGCTTGCCGGCTGCTCGATGTGCCTCGCGATGAACCCCGACCAGCTCTCCCCCGGCGAGCGTTGCGCCTCGACCTCGAACCGGAACTTCGAGGGCCGTCAGGGCCGCAACGGCCGCACGCATCTCGTCAGCCCCGGCATGGCCGCCGCCGCCGCCATCACCGGTCACCTGACCGATGTGCGCGAGATGATGGCCGAGACCGTCTGATCCCCGGCCGGAGGCGAAGTCCGCCTCCGGCGCCGCTGCGGCGGACCACCCAGGGAAACCGAAATGGACAAATTTACCAAGCTGACCGGTGTCGCGGCGCCCATGCCGCTCGTGAACATCGACACCGACATGATCATCCCGAAACAGTTCCTGAAGACGATCCAGCGCTCGGGTCTCGGCAAGAACCTGTTCGACGAGATGCGCTACAACCAGGACGGCACCGAGATCGCCGACTTCGTGCTGAACCAGCCGGCCTATCGGCAGGCACAGATCATCGTGGCGGGGGACAACTTCGGCTGCGGCTCGTCGCGCGAACACGCGCCGTGGGCGCTTCTGGATTTCGGCATCCGCTGCGTGATCTCGACCAGCTTCGCCGACATCTTCTACAACAACTGCTTCAAGAACGGCATCCTGCCCATCGTGATGCCGCCCGAGGTGGTCGAGGTGCTGATGGAAGATGCCCGCAAGGGCGCCAACGCGCGCATGACCGTGGATCTCGAGGCGCAGACCGTCACCACCTCGGACGGGCAGTTCTTTCCGTTCCAGGTTGATTCGTTCCGGCGGCACTGCCTGATGAACGGCCTCGACGACATCGGGCTCACGCTGGAAAAAGTGGCGGCTATCGACGGCTTCGAGAAGAAGGCCTCAACCCTGAGACCGTGGGTCTGACCCAAAGTCTACCTCAAGATGAGAGGCCGCCTCCGGGCGGCCTTTTTTCTACCACCTTTTGATGCAGTTCGGCGACACAATCTCCCCGATTACGTCACAAAGGTTAGCTTACTCTTACCCCAGATTGCGGCCGAAGGTGGAAGACGGCAATTTGAGCAGAGACATGAAAACCCGCCGAAACGAGCGGGGGCTTTCGGAAACAGGCCGGAGTCGGTGCTCCGGGCAATCCGGATGAGGGGTGGGAAGGACGTGATTTCAAGGCTGGCGGGCGCGCTTCTGCGCGCGTTTCTCGTCGTCATTCTTCTGGCGACCCCCTCGATCCTGCTGCCGGGCGTCGGCCCGGACGGCAAGCAGATGGTGGCCCTCGTCGCCCTGTTCGGGGGCGTGCTCACCTTCGTCGAATACAACGCGACCTATCCCGGGCTGGTGGAGTTCCGGGACGCGCCCCCCTTCAACCGGCTGCGCTACGCCCTGCTTTTCGTGCTGGTCCTGTCGCTTACGCTGATGCAGCGCGACGCAAGCGATCCCTCCACGCTGACAACGCTCTTCGCGGTGATGGCTGCCGCCATCGGGGATGCGATGGATTTCCCCTACAGCCCCGTCCGGCTCGCCACGCTGATGCTCTCGGAGGGCGCCACGCAGGAGGATCTGGAGGCGGTGCGCAACGCGGCGGGCATCGCCTATCTCGTGGCCACGGCCGCCATTGCCGTCTTCGTGGCGGTGATCCGGCTGAACCGCTGGCCCTCGCGCCACGCCGCCTTCAACGTCTGGGTCAACCTGCCCACCTTCGAGGCCACGGCCGGCGGAGACGTGGTGCAACGCCTTCAGCGGGACGCGCGTCTTAACGTGGCCTTAGGCTTTCTGCTGCCATTCCTGATCCCGACGGTGGTGAAGATGGGCAGCAGCGGGCTCGATCCGCTGACGCTGGCTTCGCCGCAGACCCTGGTTTGGACGACGGCGGCATGGGCATTCCTTCCGGCAAGTCTCTTCATGCGCGGCGTGGGCATGGCCCGTATCGCGCAGATGATCCGCGAGAAGCGGCGCATGGGAGAGATGATTGGCAACGCGGGCTTTGTGCCTGTCTGATCGCGCTTGTCCTGCTGCTGCCGTGGGTGGCCAGCGCAGAGGTCCTTCGCTTCGCAGTATGGGATGCCGGGCTGTCTCGGAAGGGACCCGGCCTGCTGCTTCGGGACATCCTGAGGGGAGAGGACCCGCAGATCCTCGCGGTTCGTCAGGTGATCGAGGCGCTCGATGCCGATGTGCTCCTGCTGCTCGATGTGGACTATGATGCCGGCCATCTCGCGGTGCGGGAACTGGCCGGTGACCTCTATCCCCATCTGTTCGCGCTGAGGCCCAACACCGGGCTTCAGACCGGGCTCGACCTCGACGGCGATGGCCGGCGCGGAGGCGCGGGGGACGCGCAGGGGTGGGGCCGGTTCTCGGGGCAGGGGGGGATGGCCCTTCTGTCGCGGCTGCCGTTGGGGGACGCGCGCGACTTCTCCGATGTCCTCTGGCGCGATCTGCCCGCGGCCAACCTGCCCCCCATGGCGCCCGAGGCGCGGGCGGTGCAGCGTCTGTCCACCACCGGCCACTGGGACGTGTCCCTGCGCCTGCCGGACGGGCCGGATCTGCGGCTTCTGCTCTGGTCGGCCACGCCGCCGATCTTTGATGGTCCGGAAGATCGAAACGGGCGGCGGGGCGGAGATGAGGCGCTGTTCTGGCTGCACCTGCTGGAGGGGCGGCTGCCTCATGCGCCGCCGCAGGGTCCGGTTCTCCTGATGGGCAAGGCCAACATCGACCCGTCGGCCGGAGACGGGGCGCAGGGTGCCATCCGGGCTCTTCTGGCCTACCCGGGCGTGCGAGACCCGGCCCCGGCAGGGCCGGACGGCAGCCTTGCCACGGCCGACTTCCGGGCCGCGAACGGACCGGGTCTGCTGCGCACGGACTATATCCTGCCGGATCGCGACTTGCGGGTGCTGCGCTCCGGCGTCCTCTGGCCCCCGCCCGAGGATCCGCTGGCATCTGTCGTTGCGCAGGCCTCGCGCCACCGCCCGGTCTGGGTGGAGCTTGAGCCTCCCTGACGGCGCGGTAGCCACACGGGCAGTCACCCATCGGGCTCCAGCGCCACCTGCACCGTCGGGGCGATGCTTGACCCGACAGGGGCGAGAGCGTAGCCACGGCACATCCCATTGCTAGCAGGAGCGTACCTTGGCCAATCCCTCCCTTCTCATCCTCGCCGGCGACGGCATCGGTCCCGAAGTCATGGCCGAGGTGAAACGCATCATCGGCTGGTTCGGCGAGAAGCGCGGCGTGACCTTCGACGTCTCGGAGGATCTCGTCGGGGGCGCGGCCTATGACGTTCACGGCGTGCCGCTGGCGGATGCCACCATGGCCAAGGCGCAGGAGGTGGATGCGGTTCTGCTCGGCGCCGTGGGTGGCCCCAAATACGACGTGCTCGACTTCTCGGTAAAGCCCGAGCGGGGCCTCCTGCGCCTGCGCAAGGAGATGGACCTCTATTCCAACCTGCGTCCCGCGCAGTGCTTCGACGCGCTGGCCGACTTCTCGAGCCTCAAGCGCGAGATCGTGGCCGGGCTCGACATCATGATCGTGCGGGAACTGACCTCGGGCGTGTATTTCGGCGAACCGCGCGGGATCTTCCCCGACAACGAGGGCGGCCGCGTCGGCATCAACACCCAGCGTTACACGACCGAGGAAATCCGCCGCGTGGCCCGCTCGGCCTTCGAGCTTGCCCGCAGGCGCAACAACAAGGTCTGCTCGATGGAGAAGGCCAACGTGATGGAGTCGGGCATCCTCTGGCGGGAAGAGGTGCAGTGGGTCCACGACAACGAATATGCGGATGTCGAGCTGAGCCACATGTACGCCGACAATGGCGCCATGCAGCTTGTGCGCTGGCCGCGCCAGTTCGACGTGATCGTGACCGACAACCTGTTCGGCGACATCCTGTCCGACTGCGCCGCCATGCTGACGGGCTCCCTGGGGATGCTGCCCTCGGCCTCCCTGGGCGCGCCGATGGCGAACGGTCGCCCCAAGGCGCTTTACGAGCCGGTGCACGGTTCGGCCCCCGACATCGCGGGGCAGGGCAAGGCCAACCCGATCGCCTGCATCCTCAGCTTTGCCATGGCGCTGCGCTATTCGTTCGACATGGGCGACGAGGGCACGCGCCTCGAGACGGCGGTCGAGAAGGTGCTGGCCGCCGGCATCCGCACCGCCGACCTCATGGGCCCCGAGGGCGGCACCCCGGTCTCGACCTCGGGCATGGGCGACGCGATCCTCGCGGCACTCGACGCAAGCCTGTGAGCCGCTAAAAGGGGTGGTCCGCCGCCCCTTTTTGTCCGGCGGCCGCTTGCGCTCGCGGCGGTTCCGCGCAATGGTGCGCCGAACCTTCCCGAAAGCAAGCGGCGGTCCCTTCCCGTGGCCAAATCCAACACACGCGGCGCGTTTCTCGCGCTGCTGGCATTCGCGATCTACGCCACACATGACGTCGTGGTGAAGCTCCTCGGTCGCGACTATTCGGCTGTCCAGATCCTGTTCTTCGCGACGCTCCTGGGCTTCCCCCTCGCCACGATCATCCTGATGCGCGACCGGGTCTCGGGCAACCTCAGGCCCCGCCATCCGTGGTGGGTGCTGCTGCGCACGGGCTGCATCGTGACGACGGCCCTCTGCGCCTTCTATGCCTTCTCGGTGCTGCCCCTGGCGCAGACCTACGCGATCCTCTTCACCATGCCGCTTCTCGTGACGCTGCTCGCCATTCCGCTGCTCGGCGAGACGATCGGGCTCCACCGCGGCTGCGCCATCGCGGCAGGCCTCTTCGGCGTCCTGATCGTGTTGCGCCCCGGTGCCGAGCCACTGAGCCTGGGGCATGGGGCCGCACTCCTCGCCGCGGCCACCTCGTCGCTGGGATCGGTCATCGTGCGCAAGATCGGCCAGGATGAGCGGTCCGTGGTGCTTCTCCTCTATCCGATGGTGGCCAACTTCTTCGTCCTGGGCCTGGCGCTGCCGTTCGTCTATCGGCCCATGCCCATCGAGCATCTGGGCATGATGGGCATCATCGCAGCCTTCAGTCTTGTGGCGATGCTGCTCACCATCGCGGCCTATCGCATGGCCGAGGCCGTGATCGTGGCGCCCATGCAATATTCGCAGATGATCTGGGCCGCGATCTTCGGGTGGCTGGTCTTCGGTGAGCGCGCCGACGCCTGGACGTGGCTTGGAGCGGCGGTGATCATCGCGAGCGGTCTCTACATCGTGGGCCGCGAGGCGCGCCGCAACGTGTCCGAACATCGTCCGGCGAGCCAGACGCGCCTGCGCCCCGAGGTCGGGCTCATGCCGCGTCTGCTCCGCCGTCGCGACACGCGCGACGGCGCGTAACGAAAAGCGCGCGGACCCCCTTGCATTCGCCTGCGCGACGATCTATTCCGCACGCCACGGTCGGAGCGTAGCGCAGCCTGGTAGCGCACCTGCTTCGGGAGCAGGGGGTCGGAGGTTCGAATCCTCTCGCTCCGACCATTTTCCCGCAAAAATGACATACATTGAGCGGCACCCTGCGGGGCGCCGCCCGGCGCTAGAACCTATACCGTAAGCCGTTCGTAAGCAGCTCGGCCCCTTCGGGCGAAGCGATCAGCAAAACACCTTGGGAGCCATCCTCCGAGGTGCGACAGCGTCGAGACCTGAAAGGAGGCAAGCCCTCGCGGCTGCGTCCGTTGGATTTACCGAGGAACTTGACGCCACGGCTAGTCGGGGGCGGCATCCCCCGCGCCATGGAAACCCAGAGTCTCCTTTACCACGGCGGTTGTTCTGGACGGCATTCCTCGCACATGGGCTGGCGGATCAGGTCCTGTGCAAAGTAGGCCTTGCCGCACTTCATGCAGCACCGCCAGGCGACATGCCGAACCACACGAGGCGGCCGGGAATTGTCGTCAAGCACCTGCTCGCGCCTCTTGCCGCCGCCTCACGGCCAAGCCTCAGGTTCCTTAAGATCGTGTCCGAAGCCTTGCGGTTCGTGGAGCCTTGCCTTTGCACCGGCTGGCGGGACCAGCTTGGGTACCGGGGCGGCCTGCGCGCGTTGTGCTGGCGCGATGCGCGGCTTGGGGTTGGCCTCGTGCTTGGGGGTGCTGGTAGCACGGGCCGCACGCTGTGCCGCGCGTGCCTCGCGCTGCGCGGCCTGCTCTGCTGCACGCTTCGCGCCAGCCTCAACCCGTTCGCGATTGTCGGCTTGCCAAGCAGCGAGCCAAGTGGGCGTGTCGGCCAGTGTGGTCATCAGCCCCAGACCCCGTTCCCAGCCGTGCGGGGCACGTCCCATGACCCTTCTGTCACATCTTTGAAGGCGGTCGAGGATGATCGGCATGTTGGTGCCGCATAGCTTGCCCGCTTCCACCTCGGCCATGCACGCCTGCGCGAAAGCCTCCGTGTTGCCGTAGAGCGCAGCAATCCATCAACCGCTTCAACGCCCTCGGCACAGCCGAGATCGTCCCCGTCGCCCTGAGGTTGTCCCCGGGATCCGGACAGTTGGGCGGCGTTGCTAAGCTTGTGCCGGATTGATCATGCCGCCGCCTTTACGTCCTCGGGTCCCAGATGGGCCTCGAGGGGTGTCCGTCCTCCGAGCGCCGAATGAGGGCGCGCGGCATTGCAGTAGATGACCCACCGGCCGATCCGGCCCGGGTCTCGAAGGCGCGCAGGGTCTCGTTGCGGGCGCGGGCGGCGGGACCATCTTCCTTCCAGGGC
>NZ_VDEK01000038.1:0-26946 GCF_007668225.1 Cereibacter sediminicola
TCATGGCAGATGAGAAAAGCCGGGAAGTCCAGACGGCCCTCGGCGTCAGCTTACGTTGAAAACTGGTGTTCCGCTAAGCCTCTACCTGCAACTTTCCGATGGTCAGGTCGCCGACCTGGAAGTGGTTTCTAGAGCGTCGCTTGAATTCGCCGCTGCCATGCGGGAGATGGCTGAGTTCGTCGACGGTGGGCTGGAACTGAAGATCGGAATACAGAACACCGCAGAAGGCAGCCTGCGGCTGAACACCTTGGTCAAGGTAGTCTTCCCTAACCGCGAGACGGAGGATGGCGAGGACGGAGTGGAGCGGCGGATCACAGTCACCCACGCCGCGATCCTAGGTATCATGTCGTGGTTCTTCCTAGATATCGGACTGGGCCACTACGCTGAGAAGGTGTGGGAGATGATCGATGATGCGGTAGTCGCCGCATTATGGGCCGAACATCAACTCGAGGCCACGAAGCTTGACGATGAAGAGGCTCAGCGATGCATCAAGGCCATAGAAGCTGCTAGGCGAAATGGGGTCGGTGAAGCTCACGTCCGGAGGTTCTTCAGCGAGATACGAGCCGATCCAGCCGTGACCGGTGTCGGCATAGCTCTCGACCATGACCAGCCTCCGGAGGCGATCATACCGCGGGAGCAATTCGCTACGCTGTCGAAGCCTGTCGAAGTCGTCGAAGACGCTAAGAAGCGACCACGAATAGAACGTGCCACGGTCTTGCTTGTGCAGCCCAGGTTGCGCGGAGACGCGAAGCAATGGCGGTTCTCATCGGCCGGCGGCGAGTTCGGAGCGAAGATCGAAGACAAGCGCTTCGTTCGTGACCTGTTGTCGGGAAAGATCAAGATTCCCATGATTGAAGGCGTCGTAATGGACGTCGACATAAAGATCGTGGAGGAACTGGATAGCGGTGCCTGGCGGGTGGTGTCGAGGACAATATCCGCAGTTCATTCGATCAAGGAAGCGCCGGAGCAGCTGTCACTGCTTCAGCCATTCGATGACGGCGATGATAGAGAGGATGCCGACGGCCGTTAGAGCTAGGGGGTGAGACACCGTATCGCCGAACGCGGCATCGATGACGCTCATGCTGACGAAGGCCGCGACCATCACCGCGATCCAGCGCCCCCGTCTCCTCCGTCCCACGAGCGCGGTCCTCATCGCTTCCTCAACTGCTGTCCTCCCCTTCCGACGTTGCCTCACGCGAGTCGGTGGATCAAGCCATACATATGGTCGATGCCGATCGTTGACAGGTCGTTAACGTCGCGGATCTCAGCGACCGCTGATCCGCTCCGGCACCCGCACGGCCACTCCAGCCAGCGCTCCAGGGTCCTCGTAGGCTCGCGCCGCCGCGGTTCCCGTCATGACCGCTGTCCACCCTGGTGAAACAGGCGCGCCGGATCGTCGTAGAATTCGGCCTCGGCGTCGAGCAACGCGGCCGTCAGAGCGGAAATCTCGGCCTCGTCCATGGCGACCTCGGGACTACATCGGGACTACAGGACTACATCAGTCGCGCCTAACATCTTGTCGCAAATGGCGTTCTAAGGTCAGTCGGCCCCATCCAGCATCGGGGCGACGGACAGCCTGTGCGACGCCCCTGCGGTCATGTCCGATGTGATCCCCATGCTTTCACCTTCCTGCGGAACGGGCCGCTTTTCAGAGGCTGCTTTTCGTCCCATTCGCGCACGGGATCAACCCGCGCGGCACAACGCGAGGCCGGGATCACGTCCGTGTCAGCCCCTCGTCGGCGGGACGGGCCGCGGGCTTTGGGCGCAAGGGGCGGCGCCGTGCGCTCATTCGATCTCCACCACCTGCCGGATGGCGCTGCCATCGGCCAGGCGGTCCATCGCGAGGTTGATCTCGTCAAGCTTCAGCCGGTGGGTCAGCATCTTCTCGACGGGCAGGAGACCGCGCCGGTGCAGCGCCAGCATCCGCGGCAGGTCGCGCTGCGGCACGCAGGAGCCGATGTAGCTGCCCTTCAGCGTGCGCTCCTCGGCCACCAGCTTCAGCGCGTCGAGCGGCATCCGTTCGTGCGGGGCGGGAAGCCCGCCGGTAATGGTCATCCCGCCCCGGCGCGTCACCTCGAAGGCGGTCTCGAGCGCGCGGATCGAGCCCGCGAACTCGAAGGCATAATCCACGCCGCCGCCGGTCAGCTCGCGCACGGCAGCGACCGTGTCCCCGTCGGCGGGCACGGCGAGGGTCGCCCCCATGTCGCGCGCCACCTCGGTCTTGGCCGGGAACGGGTCGATGGCCACGATCTCGCCCGCCCCTGCCGCGGCCGCGCCAAGGATCGCCGACAGGCCCACGCCCCCCAGCCCCACCACGGCCACACGGGCGCCGGGCCGGATCTGCGCCGTGTTGAAGACCGCCCCCGCCCCGGTCAGCATCGCGCAGGAAAACAGCGCCGAGACATGGGGCGGCACATCCCGCGGCACCCGGACAAGCGAGGGCCGGGCCACCACCGCATGGGTGGCAAAGCCCGAAATGCCCAGATGGTGATGGACCGGCCGGCCCTCGTGCGACAGGCGCCGGTGCCCGGTCATCAGCTCGCCCACCCCGTGATGCCGCGCCGCCCGCTCGCAGAGCGCGGGCCGCCCCTCGGCGCAGGGGGTGCAGCGGCCGCAGCCGGGGGCGAATATGCAGACGACGTGATCGCCGGGCTCGAGATCCTCGACACCGGCGCCCAGCGCCTCGACATAGCCGGACGCCTCGTGGCCGAGCACCATCGGCAGCGGCCGACGCCTCGTGCCGTTGATGACGGACAGATCCGAATGGCAGACGCCGGCCGCGGCCACCCGGATCAGCACCTCGCCGGGCCCCGGCGCCTCGAGATCGAGGTCGCGCACCACGAGCGGCCGCTCCTCGGCGTAGTTCCCCGCGATCCCGTCGCGCTCCAGCACCGCTGCGGTGATCTTCATGCGTCATCCTCCCTTTCGGGCCAGAGTAGGGCGCAATGACCCGCCCGTCAGGTGAAAAGCGGCGGGGCGCACGCCGTCCGCCAAAGCCGGGGCTTCTCCTTCCGGGCGCGCCGGGCCAGAGTGGGCCGGACCACCGGAAGGAGCGACAGACGTGAAGATCGCCATCGTGACCGCCTCGGACCGCGCCAGCCGCGGCGAATACGAGGACCTCAGCGGCCCCGCCATCGCCGGCTGGCTGGCCACCGCCGTGACATCCGAGCACGAGATCCTGCGCCGGATCGTGCCGGACGGGATCGAGTCGGTGCGCGAGACGCTGATCGACCTCTGCGACCGCGAGGGCGCCGCCCTCGTCTTCACCACGGGGGGCACCGGCCCCTCGCCGCGCGACCTCACGCCCGAGGCGATGGTGGGCGTGATCGAGAAGGAACTGCCGGGCTTTGGCGAACTGCTGCGGATGATCGGCCTGCAGCAGACGCCGACCGCGATCCTGTCGCGCCAGACGGCCGGGGTGCGGGGCCGGACGCTGATCGTCAACCTGCCGGGGCAGTCGGCCGCCATCGCCCTCTCGCTGCAGGCGGTGTTCGCGGCCATTCCCAAGTGCCTCGAGCTGATCGGGGCGGGAACGATGACCGTCTCGGACAGCTGGGGCGCGGAAGGCACGGCCGCGCCGCGCCTGCCCGACTACCTGCGGCCCGACTGATCAGCCCTTGGCTTCCTGCAGCACGGAAAGCCCCTCCTCGAGCGAGCGGCGAACGGTGGCCGCCAGCACCTGCCGGGGGCTGCCGGGCAGGTAATGCTCGCTTATGCGCGTCTCGCGCCCGCGCAGGGCGACGGCGAGACAGACATAACCCGGCGGATGGCCCTCGTCCTCGCCGGGGCCCGCCACCCCCGTCACGGCCAGCGCCAGATCGGCTTCGGGGGCTGCGGCCAGCGCGCCCTCGGCCATGCGGCGCGCGACCTGCGGGTGATAGACGGTCTTCTCGGCAATCAGCGCCTCGGGCACCCCGAGGGCCGCGAACTTCATGGTGGGACGGTAGGCGACAAAGCTGCCCTCGAGCACGCCCGAACAGCCCGGAACGCCCGACACGCAGGCGGCGATCATGCCGGCGGTGCAGGACTCGGCCGTCACCAGCCGACAGTCGGCAGCCTTCAGCGCCCGCACCAGCCGGGCCGCAAGATCCTGCATCTCTCCGGAGAAGCCAAGGAGCGACTGGTCCGCGCGCAGCACCGCCGGGCGGAACAGCCGTTCATCGAGACGGTCGAGCGGCTCGTAGCGGTCGGCCTTGGGATGGTCGAACCGGATCGGATTGACCCTCTTGTGCCAGGTGGCCTTCATCCGCGCCAGAACGGTGCCGAGCACCTCCTGGGCGTGGCGGTCCTCATCCATCCGCAGCGCAAAGGCGAGATGCTGGGTGGTCAGCCCCGGATCGTCGCGCAGGGCAGAGGCCAGCGCGAACTGCACGATGTCCCATTCCAGATAGGTGGCGCCGATCTGGGCCTCGTCGCCGCCGCCGATCCCCAGCCCATCGGTCGGCATGGCGCGCCATGTGCGCTCGGGCACCCCATGGGCGCGCGCCAGCCACGGCACCTCCCACGACTTCAGCAGCGACTGGACGGGCGCCAGATCGCCCACGTCGCCATGCAGCGTCCAGAACCCGGCCCCGAGTTCCGAGAAATTGTCTGTGCTGGCCACGAGGCCCCCCAGCCGATGCGCCTGATCGTAAAGCGTCATCATCCGAAGCCGCGCCCGGAGGTTGCCCCGCCGCGTGCGGGCGGGCCCCTCGTCCGACGTGACGAGATCGCCATCGAGATCGCCAAGCTGCGCGACCGCGGCCCGGTAGGCCTGCGAGAGATCGAGATGGAGATGCTCGATCCTCAGCGCCTCGCAGGCCTCGATGCCGCGCTCGGTCTCTTCGGGGTTCTGCTCGATGGGCAGCGTCAGGCCCACCACGCGCCAGCCCGCAGCCTTGAACAGTGCCGCCGTCAGCGCCGAATCGACCCCACCCGACATGCCGAGGACCGCTGTCGAGACCGAAGCCTGCGTCCGGTAATCGACAAGATCCTGCACCAGCCGTGCGCCGATCAGATCGAGATCGCGGGGCGGAAGGAACAGGCCTCGCTCCACCTGCTCGGCCAGACGCTCGGCAAACCAGGGCGAAAGCTCTCCGGTCAGCCGCTGACGCGACAGATCGAGGATCTCCTCGACCAACGTTTCCGTCGCGCCGCCGGCATCGGCCTTGGTCATGATGTCCCTCCTGCTGCTGTCCTGCCGCGGAACAGGGGCCGCGAGACATATGTTCCAGCGACCGGCACGTTCGGCAGGACCAGGGACTCGCCGACCTCGCACCGCTGCATCCCTGGGCAGCCATCCGGTCGCCTCGTGGCAAAGTGACGGAACAGCGGGCGTTCGCGCCGGTTGCACCCCCGCCAGTCAAGGAGGACCCGATGAACCAGCCCAAGGAGAACCGGCAGCGTCAGGACACGCCGCATTATGAAGGAGCCTCGGGAAGCTGGGGATCGGTCCGCGGCATCGCCAAGGTGCTGCTCGACCAGAAGCCGGGGCCGGGCGTGGTCCAGACGCTCATGCGCCAGAACAAGCCCGGAGGGCACATGTGCACCTCCTGCGCCTGGGCCAAGCCCGCCAAGCCGCACCTGTTCGAGTTCTGCGAGAACGGCGCCAAGGCCACGATCTGGGACCTCACCACCGACCGCTGCGGCCCCGAGTTCTTTGCCCGCCATTCCGTCTCGGAGCTGCGCGACTGGTCCGACCACGACCTCGAGAAGAGCGGGCGTCTCACCCACCCGATGCGCTACGACGCCGCGACCGACCATTATCTGCCCGTCACCTGGGAGGACGCCTTCCGCGAGATCGGATCGCGGCTCCGCACGCTCGAGCCCGCCCGCACGGTCTTCTACACCTCGGGCAAGGCCAGCCTCGAGACGGCCTTCCTCTGGCAGCTCTTCGCCCGCGCCTACGGGCACAACAACCTGCCCGACAGCTCCAACATGTGCCATGAGACCACAAGCGTCGGGCTGAAGAAGGTGACCGGCTCGTCGGTCGGCACCTGCGTGCTCGAGGATTTCGACCATTGCGACATGATCCTCTTCCTCGGCCAGAACACCGGCACCAGCAGCCCGCGCTTCCTGCACGAGTTGCAGAAGGCGGTGCAGCGCGGCTGCCGGATCGTCACGCTGAACCCGGTGCGCGAGCGCGGGCTGGTCGAGTTCGTGAACCCGCAGAACCCCTCGCAGATGACGCTCGGCAACCCCACGCGGATCTCGGACATCTACCTGCAGGTCCGGCCGGGGGGCGACATCGCGGCGCTGGCGGGGATCTGCAAGCACCTCTTCGCCCTCGAGGAGACGCGCGGCGGCATCATCGACCGCGCCTTCGTGGCCGAGCACACCTCGGGCTTCGACGCGTTCGAGGCCCGCATCCGCGACACCACGTGGGACGAGATCGAGCGCGTCTCGATGCTGCGCCGCTCCGATCTCGAGCAGGTGGCCGAGATCTATGCCCGGTCCGAGCGCGTGATCGGCATCTATGGCATGGGCCTGACGCAGCATGTGCACGGCTGGCTCAACATCGCGATGCTGGTGAACCTGCTGCTGATGCGCGGCAACATCGGGCGCAAGGGCGCGGGCGTCTCGCCGGTCCGCGGCCATTCCAACGTGCAGGGCCAGCGGACGGTGGGGATCAGCGAAAAGCCCTCGCTGGTGCCGATCGACAAGCTGGAGGAGCTGTTCAACCTGAACATCCCGCGGGACGAGGGCTGGAACACGGCCGTGGCCGCAGAGAAGCTGCTGGATGGCACGATGCAGGCGTTCCTCTCGCTCGGCGGCAATTTCGCCCGCGCGATCCCGGACCAGAGCCGGACGGACAAGGCTTGGGCGGGGCTCGAGCTGAACGTGCAGATCGCCACCAAGCTCAACCGGTCGCACACGTTGGTAAGCCGGGACAGCTGGCTGCTGCCCTGCCTCGTGCGGGCCGAGGAGGACCGCCAGTCGACCGGCCCTCAGGCGGTCTCGATGGAGGACAGCCTCAGCCACATTCACGGCTCGGTGGGCAAGCGCCCGCCCGCCTCAAGCTGGCTGCGGTCCGAGCCCTCCATCGTGGCGGGCCTCGCGCGGGCAACGCTGGACGACAACCCCAGCCTGCGGTGGGAGCATTGGGTGGGCGACTACCGCCACATCCGCGACCTGATCGAGGCCTGCTGGCCCGACCAGTTCGCCGCCTTCAACGCGCGCCTCTTCACGCCCGGCGGCTTCTACCGCGGCAACGCCGCGCGCGAGCGCGAGTGGAAGACCGAGAGCGGCAAGGCCCAGTTCACCGCGCCCGAGCAGCTCTGCGCCCTGGGCGAGCCGCCCGAGGGCGAGGAGATGACCCTCGTCACGCTGCGCTCGAACGACCAGTTCAACACGACGATCTACGGCTTCTCGGACCGGCTGCGCGGGCTGGAAGGATCGCGCGATGTGGTGCTGATGAACCCCGAGGAGATCGCGCGGCGCGGGCTGCATGAAGGGCAGAGGGTGACGCTGGAATGCGCCGTCGGCGACGGCATCCGGCGGCGCGTGTCGGGCATGCGGGTGACGGCCTACGACCTGCCCGATGCCTGCGTCGGCGCCTATTACCCCGAGGCCAATGCCCTCGTTCCCCTCTCGGCGCGGGACGAACTGTCGGGGACGCCGGCCTACAAGGGAACGCCGGTGCGGATCCTGACCGATCAGGCGGCGGCCGAGGCCGGCCTGCCCTGACCCGGCCGCGCGTCCAGCCCCCATCCGGCCGCCGTGCGGGTTTTCCACGCGGCCGGAGCCGAAGCCCACAGTCTGCGGAACAAGCGCGCGCCGCAGCCGTTCCAAGGCCACAATCTGCATGGAGACGGACATGAAGACCAAGGAACTCGACGCGGCCTTTCTCGACGCGCTGAAGGACATCTACTACGCCGAGCGGCAGATCCTGAAGGCCCTGCCCAAGATGGCGCGGGCGGCCCAGTCCGAGCAGCTCAAGCAAGCCTTCAAGACCCACCGCGAAGAGACCGAAGGCCAGAAGGAGCGGCTCGAGAAGGTGTTCGAGCTTCTGGGCAAGCGCGCCCAGGGCAAGACCTGCCCGGCGATCGACGGCATCATCGAGGAAGGCTCCGAGGTGATGGAGGAGTACAAGGACAGCCCGGCGCTCGACGCGGCACTCCTGGCCGCGGCGCAGGCGGTCGAACATTACGAGATGGCCCGCTACGGCACGCTGGTCGCCTGGGCCAAGACCCTCGGGATGGACGACGCCGCCAAGATCCTCGCCGAGACGCTCGAGGAGGAGAAGAAGACCGACAGCCTGCTGAACGATCTGGCGGGCTCGGAAGTGAACCAGAACGCCGTGGCGGCGGCCTGATCGAGCGGGAGGGGCGCGCCGCGCCCCTCCCGTCCGCCGCCCGGTCGGGCCTGGTTCTGGTTAACGCATGATCAAGGATTTCCCGCTAAGCCTCGGATGAGAGGGGAAGTCCATGATCGCCCGAGCCTTCACCGTCGCCTTCGAAGGCATCGACCCGCGCAGCGTCGAGGTGCAATGCGCCGTGTCGCCCGGCCTGCCGGCCTTCGCCATCGTCGGTCTGGCCGACAAGGCGGTCTCCGAGGCGCGCGAACGGGTGCGGACGGCTCTCGCCGCCATGTCGATCGCGCTGCCCTCGCGCCGGATCACCGTGAACCTCTCGCCCGCCGACCTGCCCAAGGAGGGATCGCACTTCGACCTCGCCATCGCGCTTGCCCTTCTTGCCGCGCTCGAAATCATCCCGGCCGACGATGTGGAGCAGACGCTTGCGATCGGCGAACTGTCGCTCGACGGGCGGCTTGTGGCGGTGGCGGGCGCGCTGCCCGCCGCGGTCGCCGCCGCCGAGCAGGACCGCTCGCTCCTCTGCCCGAAGGCCTGCGGGGCCGAGGCGGCCTGGGTCGCCGCAACACAGGTTCTCGCCGCAAGCACCCTCGCCGAAGTCGTGCGCCATTTCTCCGGCCAGTCGCCGATCACGCCCGCCGAGGCCGGAGAGGTGACGGGCGGCCCCGCCGCCGCCTGCGATCTTGCGCAGGTGAACGGGCAGGAACGGGCCAGGCGCGCGCTCGAGATCTCGGCGGCCGGCCGCCATCACCTGCTGATGATCGGGGCACCGGGCTCGGGCAAGTCCCTGCTCGCCCGCTGCATGCCCGGCATCCTGCCGCCGATGAGCCCGGCCGAGGCGCTCGAGACCTCGATGGTCCATTCGCTCGCCGGCAAGCTCGGCGACGGCGGGATCAGCCGGACGCGGCCCTTCAGCGATCCCCACCACACGGCCTCGCCCGCCTCCATCGTCGGCGGCGGGCGCCGGGCGGGCCCCGGCGAGGTGAGCATCGCCCACAACGGCGTCCTGTTCCTTGATGAGCTGCCCGAATTTCCGCCGCGGGTGCTCGACACGCTGCGCCAGCCTCTCGAGACGGGCGAGATCATGGTGCCCCGCGCCGAGGCGCGCTACCGCTACCCCTGCCGGTTCCTGCTGATCGCCGCCGCCAACCCCTGCCGCTGCGGCCATCTGGCGGATGCCTCCCGGGCCTGCAGCCGCGCGCCGTCCTGCGGGGACGAGTATCTGGGCCGGATCTCGGGCCCGCTCATGGATCGGTTCGACCTGCGGATCGAGGTGCCTCCGGTCGATTGGGTGGACGGCAGCCTGCCGGCCGCGACCGAGGATTCCGCCACCGTCGCCGCGCGCGTGGCCGGGGCCCGCGCGATTCAAGCTCGCCGCTACGCCGGTTTGCCGCAGATCCGGGTGAACGCCGACGCCGATGGCCCGCTGCTGGAACAGATCGCCTCTCCCGACGCGGAGGGGCGGGCCCTGCTCGGCCGCGTGGCCGAGAGGTTCGGCCTCTCGGCCCGTGCCTATCACCGGATCCTGCGCGTGGCCCGCACCATCGCCGACCTCGACGGCGCGCAGGAGGTGCGGCATCCGCATCTTGCCGAAGCCGTCAGCTACCGCCTGACCGCGACCCCGAGGCCGAAGCCCGCGGGCTGAGAGCTGGCCCACGAAGACCCACCCTCGCCACAAGGCCCGCGGCCGGGCGTACCCCGATCATCAGGCCGGCCGAGGCGAAGCGGGCCGTCGAAGGCACGCAGAACCAGCGGGATCGCCGCCTGCGCCGGCAGCCGCGGAGCGAGGATGCGCAGGATCAGTGAACGCTCACCGGCGCAAGATCGTTCTGGCGGGCGAGCACGAAGGCGAGGTGGCGGTCTCGCACCAGCGCGAGGCGCTCTCCGTCCGCGGCATGAACCGCGAAGATGTGGTCCAGCCCGCGCGCCATCGGCTGAACCTCCTCGGGAAGCTCGGCCACGGGCACCGGACGGACATAGACCAGCCTGCCCATACCTTCGGGGAAATCAAACGGCGTGTTCATTGCTCGACTCCTTCCTTGATCGCGCGGCTGCGTCCGATCGGGATCGTCTGCACCATCGGCTGCGGCACCAGCCGCCTGAGGTCGATGTGCAGCAACCCGTGCTCCATGTTCGCCCCCGCCACCTCGACACCGTCGGCCAGCACGAAGCTGCGCTGGAACGCGCGCGAGGCGATGCCGCGATGCAGGAACACGCGCTCGGCCGCGTCTTCGGTCTGGCGGCCGCGCACGACAAGCTGCCGATCCTCGACCGTGATGGCGATGTCATCCTCGCGGAAACCCGCGACGGCCAGCGTGATCCGGTAGGCGTTCTCGGCCACGGCCTCGATGTTGAAGGGCGGATAGCCCTCGCTTGCCGTCTTGGCCGTCCGCTCGACCAGCCGCTCGAGCTGTTCGAAGCCGAGAAGGAAGGGATGGCCCCCGAAAGTCAGTTTGGTCATTCCGTCATGTCCTTGCACAAGCGACATTTCTCTGTGGAACCCCACGCGGGCATTCCGTTTCCCAGATATGGGCGGATGACCGGCGCCTTGCAAGGCCGGTGGCGCCGCGCGGCGGGGCCGGATGCCGGGGTCGGCACGGGCTTTTGCGCGCGGGAACGCGGGCGGCGCCGGGCCCTGCCCCGCCTCCGGCCCCGATCCGTTCCAAATCGAGTGAACGCGACATCTGGATCCATGCAGGATTCTTCCCGCAAACGCTCGCGATCTGTATATTCGTGGTACGGCGACTCATCCAAAACGCAACGGGCGAACTTTCCCGACAGGTCAAATTCATGAATGCGTCCCCTGAACTGAGCTTTGAAGACATGCTGCGCATCCGGCTCGAGGTGCTCCGACGCGAGCATCGCGATCTCGATGATGCGATTTCCGCGCTCGAGGCCGGTGGCCGGGGCGACCAGTTGACGCTGCGGCGGCTCAAGAAGCAGAAGCTGTGCCTCAAGGACCAGATCGTGAAGATCGAGGATCAGCTCATCCCCGACATCATCGCCTGACGCATCGCGGCCGCGGGGCCTGCGTCGTGCCATTCACTGGCCTGAAACGGCGTGCACGTGCCGTTTCAAGAAGCGCGAACGGCCGGCCTTCACGGCGGACAGGCGGGCGGAACGGTCGGCCCTTGCGGCAGCGCCCGCTTGCCCCTTCCCCGCCGCTGGCTATAGTGCGCGGCTCAAGGCAGTGCAGGGGTGTCGCGCATGGCTGTGGACGTTGGGATCATCATGGGCAGCCAGTCCGACTGGGCCACGATGAAGGAGGCCGCCGCGATCCTGGACGAGCTGGGCATCGCCTACGAGGCGAAGATCGTCTCGGCGCACCGCACGCCCGACCGGCTCTGGAGCTACGGCAAGGCGGCCGTCGAACGCGGCCTCAAGGTCATCATCGCGGGCGCGGGCGGCGCGGCCCACCTGCCCGGCATGATGGCATCGAAGACGCGGGTGCCGGTGATCGGCGTGCCCGTCCAGACGAGGGCGCTGTCGGGCGTGGACAGCCTCTATTCCATCGTCCAGATGCCCAGGGGCTTTCCGGTGGCCACCATGGCGATCGGCGCGGCCGGCGCGGCCAACGCGGGCCTGATGGCGGCGGGCATCCTCGCGATCTCCGATCCGGCGCTCGGCCAGCGGCTTGACGACTGGCGCGCCGCCCTCTCCGCCTCCATCCCCGAGGAGCCTTCCGATGACTGACCGCCTGCACCCCGGAGCCACCATCGGCATCCTTGGCGGGGGCCAGCTCGGGCGGATGCTGTCGGTCGCGGCCTCGCGGCTGGGCTTCCGCACCCATGTCTTCGAGCCGGGGGCGAACCCGCCGGCCGCGGATGTGGCCCATGCGGTCACGACGGCTTCCTATCAGGATGAGGCCGCGCTCCGGGCCTTTGCGGCCGCGGTCGATGTCATCACCTACGAGTTCGAGAACATCCCGACCTCGGCGCTCGACCTGCTCGAGGCGCTGAAGCCGATCCACCCGAACCGTCGCGCGCTTGCCGTCAGTCAGGACCGGCTGGAGGAGAAGGGCTTCCTGACCGGCCTCGGCCTGTCGGTCGCGCCCTTCCGGCCCGTCGCCACCCGCGGGGATCTCGAGGCGGCGATCCACGGCATCGGCACGCCCGCGATCCTCAAGACCACCCGGCTCGGCTATGACGGCAAGGGGCAGGTCCGGATCATGGACCCCGACGACGCGGCCGAGGCCTTTGCGGCGATGGGTGGGCAGCCGGCCGTGCTGGAAGGCTTCGTCCGCTTCACCCACGAGGTCTCGGTCATCGCGGCGCGCGGGCGCGACGGGTCGGTGGCGGTCTATGAGCCGGGCGAGAATGTCCATCTCTCGGGCATCCTGCACACGACCACCGTTCCCGCCCGCCTCACCGCCTCGCAGCGCACCGACGCGGTGCTGCTGGCCGGACGGATCCTGAACGCGCTCGACTATGTGGGGGTCATGGGGGTGGAGCTGTTCGTGACGCCCGAGGCGCTTCTGGTGAACGAGATCGCGCCACGGGTCCACAACTCGGGCCACTGGACGCAGAACGGCTGCGCGGTGGACCAGTTCGAGCAGCATATCCGCGCGGTGGCCGGCTGGCCGCTGGGCGACGGTTCGCGTTTCGCGGATGTCGAGATGGAGAACCTGATCGGCCATGACGTGGCGCGGGTGCCCGCGCTTGCGCTGGAACGCAACACCGCGATCCACCTCTACGGCAAGGCCGAGGCGCGGGCCGGGCGCAAGATGGGGCATGTGAACCGCATCCTCCGCCCGGTGGAGGGCGCATGATCGAGGCGGTGACGCGGACGGCCGGCGTGCTCGACGGGCGGATCGCGGCCTTCCTCGCCCGAGAGACCGCCGCCTTCGAACATGCCCATCCGCGCTCGCGCGCGGCGCTGCAGGACGGCGCCTCGGGCTGGCTTGGCGGCGTGCCGATGCACTGGATGAAGGACTGGCCCTCGCCCTTTCCGCTGGTGGCGGCCGAGGCCTCGGGCTCGCGTCTCATCGACCTCGACGGGCACAAGTTCGACGATTTCTGCCTTGGCGACACGGGCTCGATGTTCGGCCACTCGCCCCCGCCGGTCGCGAAGGCGATCCGCCGGCAGGCGCGGGACGGGCTGACCTACATGCTGCCGACCGCCGCAGCCCTCGAGGCGGGCCGCCTGCTCAGCCGCACCTTCGGCGAGTTCCGGTGGCAGGTGGCGCTGACCGCGACCGACGCCAACCGTTTCGCGCTGCGCGTGGCGCGGGCGGTGACGGGGCGCCGCAAGGTGCTGGTCTTCAACGGCTGCTACCACGGGACCGTGGACGACACGATGGTGATGCTCGAGGGCGGGCAGACCCGGCCGCGGCCGGGCCTCGTGGGGCAGGTGGCGGATCTCGCGGCCAAGGCCGTCGCGGTGGAGTTCAACGACATCGCGGCCGTCGAGGCGGCGCTGGCCACGGGCGAGATCGCCGCGATTCTCACCGAGCCGGTGATGACCAACTCCTGCATGGTGCTGCCCGAAGCGGGCTTTCACGACGCGCTGCGCACGCTCTCGCGGCGCTACGGGGCGGTGCTGATCCTCGATGAGACGCACACGCTCTCGTCGGGCCTCGGCGGCTATGGACGGGTGCACAGCCTGTCGCCGGACATCCTCGTGGTCGGCAAGTGCGTGGCGGGCGGGATGCCCGCCGCGGTCTGGGGCCTGACGCCGGATCTTGCCGCGCGCTTTGCCGCCTATGACGCGGCGCGCCCCGAGGGGCACAGCGGCATGGGCACGACCCTCGCGGCCAATCCGATGCAGTTCGCCTGCCTCTGCGCCACCCTGAGCGAGGTGATGACCCCCGAAGCCTACGCCCGGATGGAGAAGGGCGCGGACCGGCTGGCCAAGGGCCTCTCGGCCGTGATCTCGCGCGTCGAGGCGCCCTGGCATGTCGTCCGGGTCGGCGCGCGGGTCGAGTTCATCTGCGCGCCGGGCCCGCTGCGCAACGGGGCCGAGGCCGCCCGCTCCCATCACCCGCGCCTCGAGGGCGCGGTGCATCTGGGGCTTCTGAACCGCGGCTCGCTGATCGCGCCGTTCCACAACATGATGCTGGTGAGCCCGGTCACCCGGAACCGCCAGATCGACCGCCTGATCGCCGCCTTTGACGCCATCCTGACCGAGCTTTTCGCGTGACCGCACCGATGACCGACCAACCCAGCCCCTCCGGCTCGACCCTGGCCGAGGCCGAGGCCTTCCTGGCCCAGCACCCCGAGATCGAGGCCTTCGACATCATCCTGCACGACGCCAACGGCATCGGGCGGGGCAAGATCATCCGCCGGCACGAGCTTCTGTCCTTCTACAAGGGCGGGCGGCACCTGCCGATCTCGATCCTCGGCCTCGACATCTGCGGCGAGGATGTGCACGAGACCGGCCTGATCTGGGATCAGGGCGACGGCGACCTGCGCGCCTGGCCGATCCCCGGGACGCTGGTGCCGCTGCATGGCACCACCCCGCCGCGGGGCGAGGTCTTCATGTGCATGTATGACCTCGACGGCCGGCCCATGAGTTCAGACCCGCGCCACGCGCTCGCCCGGCAGGTCGAGGCGCTGGCCGATCTGGGCCTCTACCCCTCCGCCGCCTTCGAGCTGGAGTTCTTCCTGCTGGCCAACGAGCGCGGCCCCGACGGGCGGGTGCAGCCGGCCGCCGACGTGCTCGACGGCCGCATGAGCCGCAAGACCGAGGTCTATTCGGTCGATCACCTGCACGGGATGATGCCGCTCTTTTCCGACATCTACGCAGGCGCCGAAAAGGCCGGGATCAAGGCCGAGACGATGATCTCGGAATATGCGCCGGGGCAGTATGAGCTGACGCTGCACTACCGCACCGACATCCTGCAGGCGGCCGACGATCTGATGCGGCTCAAGCGGATCGTGCGGGCGCAGGCGCGGGCGCATGGCGTCACGGCCTGCTTCATGGCCAAGCCCGTGGAAAGCTACGCGGGCTCGGGGATGCACCTGCATGTCTCGCTCTGCGACCGCGAGGGGCGCAACATCTTCGTCGAGGAGACCGAGGGCCAGTGGTCGCGTGCGATCCTGCACGCGCTCGGCGGCCTGCGCGAGACGATGGGCGAGTCGATGCTGGTCTTTGCCCCTCACGCCAACTCGTGGCGCCGCTTCGCGAGCCAGAGCTACGCGCCGGTCTCGCCCACCTGGGGGGTGAACAACCGCTCGGTCGCGCTGCGCATCCCGGCGGGCGACATCCGCGCCCGGCGGATCGAGCATCGCCCGGCCGGCGTGGACGCCAACCCCTATCTGGTGGCGGCCACCGTTCTTGCGGGCATCCGCCGCGGGCTCGAGCAGCAGATCGACCCCGGCCCCGAAACCACCGGCAACGGCTACGAGGATCCGGGCGACACCCAACCCATCCCGACCTGCTGGCGCAGCGCGATTGCGGCGGCCCGCCATTCCGCCTTCCTGCGCGAGGCGCTGGGGCCGGACATGCACCGAACCTTCACCGCCATCAAGGAGTCCGAATACGCCCGCGTCGCGCGGACCATCCCGGACGTGGACTACGACCTCTACCTCCATACCGTGTGACGGCGCGGCCTGCCCCGATCACATCTTCGGCGGGTCGTCGGCCGCGGCCACCTGCAGACTGGATCGGCCTCGGGCCCTGATCTAGGGTAAGGTCATGGCTGCGCGACGCGAAGCGGATGTCCGGCGGGCCGAATCCGGCCCCAGACTCTGGCAGAAGCTCCGCCTGCCGGCTGCGGTCTTCGTCGTGCTGGCGGGTGCCAGTGTCATCCTCGCCCTGGCGCTCGACGCCCGGCAGCGGTTCCAGCAGCTCGACCTCATGGCGTCGGGCGGCGTGCAGGCCGAGATCGCGGATGTGGACGCAGGCCTCAAGCGGCTGGCCGGGCGGCTCGAGGGCGACGCCTCGCCCGGCGAGACCCGCGCCGCGATCGAGGCGCTGCAGGCGCCCGTCCGCGACCTTGGAGCGGCTCTGGCCCAGAGCGCCCTGCTGTGGGAGCCCGGCTATGCCGCCGACATGGCCCGGCTGGAGGCCTTCGCCGACGAGGCCGCCTCGCTGATCCCTGCCCCGGATGGGGCGGTCGCGCAGCTGCGGGCAGAGCTTGGCCGCACCCTGCAACAGCAGCAGCAGGTGCTGGACCGGCTCGCCGGTTCTGCCAGCCACGACCAGGCGGTGCGCGCCGCGAAGAACCGCGAGATCATCGCCAACTCGCTGACAAGGCTGGTCGCGCTGACCATCACGCTGGTGCTGGTGCTGTCGGCGGGCTCGCTCCAGCTTCTGCGGCTCTATCTCCGCTCGCGCGAGCAGGCGGACACGGCCCGGCGCGCCAGCGCCCGGCTGGAGGCGATCTTCCGCATCTCGGCCGATGCGATCCTCGTCACGGACTGGAGCGGGCGGGTCATCGACTGCAACCGCGCCACCCTCGCCATCTTCGGCCATCAGCGCGAAACACTGTGCGGCGCCGACGCCATGGAGCTTCTCTTTCCGGCGGAACTGCAGGGCCGCCAGCGCACGCTCGTGGTCGAGGCCCTGCGCACCTCGGATCCGCGTCTCGACGGCCCCCTGCGGCTCGAACTCGAGGCGGTTCACTCCGACGGGCTGCGGTTTCCGGTGGAAGTGTCGCTCGCCGCGGCGCGTGTCGAGGGCGAGGACATCATCGTGGCGCTCATGCGCGACATCTCGGCCCGCCGCCGCGCCGAGCGCGAACTGACCGAGGCCCGCGATCAGGCGCTGGCGGGCGAACAGGCGCGTGCGGACTTCCTGGCCGTCATGAGCCACGAGATGCGCACGCCGCTCAACGGTCTGGCGGGCTCGATCGAGCTTCTCGACCAGACGCCCCTCGACATGCGCCAGCGCGAGCTGGTCTCGGTGCTGCGCGCCTCGGCGCAGATCCTGCTCGACCACGTCAATTCCGTCCTGGACATCGCCCGCTCGGAGGCCCGCCCCTCCGAGGCGGAGATGGTGGATTTCGACCTCGACCGGCTGTTGGCCGAGTGCATCGCCAACCAGTCGGGGTTCGCGGCGGTCGTGGGCAACCGGATCGACCTTCGCGCGATCACGGGCCCCGTGGGCCTTCTGAACGGCGAGCCGGCACGGCTGCGGCAGGTGATCCTCAACCTGCTGAACAACGCGGCGAAATTCACCCGCAACGGGCGGATCATCGTCGAGACCGAGGTGCTGGGCGCCACTCTCGAAATCCGCGTGCTCGATTCCGGCATCGGCATCGCGCCCGAGAACCACGAGAAGATCTTCGACGATTTCGTGACCCTCGACGCCAGTTACGAGCGGCGGTCGGGCGGCACCGGCCTCGGCCTCGGCATCGCCCGCAGGCTGGCGCGAATCATGGGCGGCGATCTGACCGTCGAAAGCGCACCGGGCAACGGCAGCCGCTTCACGCTGCGCCTGCCGCTCCAGCGCGCGCGTGGCGAGGCCGCGGACAGTGCCGAGGGGCAGGGCGAGACGCTGTCGGTGCTGCTGATCGAGGACAACGACATCAACCGCTTCATCGCGCAGAACTTCCTCGAGAGCGCCGGCCATCAGGTGCTGACGGCCCGCAGCGGTCTCGAGGGGCTGACGGCCGCGCAGGCACGGCATTTCGATGTCATCCTGACCGACATCAGCATGCCGGGTCTCGACGGACTGCAGGTCGCCCGCCGCATCCGCGACGGCGGCGGTCCGAGCGCGGGCTCTCGCATCCTTGCCGTCACGGCCCATTCGCTCGCAGCCGCCCCCGAGGCGCTGCGCCGGGCCGGCATCGACGGCTGCCTTGAAAAGCCGGTCGGGCGCGAGTCCCTCTTGCGCCTGCTGCGCCAGCCGCTCGAACCGCTTGTCCCTGCCCCCGAGGAGGCGCTTGACCTCCAGCGCCTCGACGAGCTTGCGGGGCAGATCGGCCGGGGGGCGCTGTCGGCCCTCATCCGCCAGATGATCCTCGACGGAGAGGCGATCCTCGACCGGCTCGGCGCGCTCGGGCCAGAGCCCGCACCCGAGGAAGCGCGGCGGCTCGTTCACCAGATGGCCGGCGCCGTCTCGACCTTCGGCACCGGGCCGCTCCACCGCTGCCTTCGCCAGTTGCAGGAGGCGCTGCGGACCGGGGTACCCGTGGCCGCCCATCTCGAGGCGCTGCCCCCGCTCTGGCAGCGGATGCGCGCCGCACTCGAAGAGGCCGAGATCCGGCCACCCCAAGTGCGGACGGATGCGCTGACCTAGCCGCCCGGTGCCGTGCCAAGGGCGGCGATGGCCCGCGCGATCAGGGCCGGCGCGCGGGGATCGAGGCCCACCGGCTCCAGCACGGGGCCGCGGAACCGCGCCTCGGCCAGAGCGTCGGGAAGGTCGCTCACCACATGTCCTCCGCGGGCCGCGAAGAAGGGCAGGCACAGCGCCTCCCGCATGCGCCGGGCGACCTCCACGATGCGCGGCTCCTGATCGATGAAGGCGGCCTTGCAGGGCAGGCCCAGCTCCTGCTCGAGCCGTTCGGCCATGGCGTGCGCGACATCGGACGGGGCGCTGCTGCGAAAGGAGCCATGCGCCGCCAGCAGGATCGCAGGCGCCCGAGCAACGGCGAGGGCCTCACGCGCGATGGCGACCGTCAGATCGCCGACCGCCGGATCGGTTCCGAACGGCTCGGCGAGGCGCCAGCCCTCTCCGCCCGCCGCGGCCAGCTGGCGGGGCAGGTTGGTGCGGGTGAACCACCCCCCCGCCATGAAGAGCGGATAGACGACGCCGGGCGCCCCCTGCACCGCGCGCGCCAGCGCCCCCGGCTCGGCCAGTGTCGCCGCCCGCACGCGCCAGCCGGGCAGATGCCCTGACACGGCCGCCGCCAGCGCAGCGATCTCGGCCGCCGCCGGCACGGGGTCCGACGGCTGCCCGTGGGCAACGATCACCGCGGTCGGTCCCGCATCCTCCATTCCCATCCTCCTTCGGGCAGGGCTTGATTGGCACCGAGTTTTCCCCGCTGCGCAAGGGGCTTGAAGCGGCGCGGTCCTCACGTCCTCGACAGCGCGGCACCCCCCGCACCTCGCCGCGGGAAGGTCGGAAAAAGACCATCTCAGGTATATGTTGACGCACCCCCCCGGCCGATCCTTGACTCGATCCGCGGCGGAAACGATGCTTGCAGCCATCGTGCGAGTGAGGCGAATGCAGCGTGGAACGGCCGTCGATGGACCGCCCCCTCTGCCCTCGCCTGTAACACCAGGGTTCGGCCGCGAACGGATCGCCGGGGCAAGCTCATCTGCCGCCGGAGGTCCCGGAAGACGACATACTCCGAGGCGCGGGAACGCCCGGAGAGCAGCAGGACAGAGACGGATCAGGCGAATTGACGCAGGCGGTGGCCTGCGCCGACGGCAAGGTTGTTTCTGAATCCCCACGGCATTAAGGGGCGAGGGATGGTCAAGGAACGAGAGGCGAAGGTCGCGATGGCGGGCTCGGGTCTGATCTCCTGCTGTTACCGCAGCCTCGCGGCTCCAAGCCTCACCATGGGCGATCTCATCGACATCGTCGAGGCTTCGCGCCGGCGCAACGCCGAACTGCAGATCACCGGCGCGCTCTTCTACGCGGACGGCCGCTTCCTGCAATGGCTCGAAGGACCGGCCGAGGCGGTGAACGGGCTTCTCGACGGCATCCTGCGGGACGGGCGCCATTCCGGGATCGAACTGCTGGCAAAGGAGCCCGCCACCGAGCGGCGCTTTGCCGGCTGGAACATGCAGCTCTGCTGCCCCGAGAGCGACCTGCGCAGCCTCGGGATCACGGACGGCCGGCAGATCGTCGCCGTGGGCCGCAGCCTGCTGCCCGAAAGCGCCGACGGCCTCTCCTTCGACAGGATCGCCACCGTGGGCGATTTCCTCTCCGACGTCTGTGCGGCCCGCAGCCTGACCTCGGACGCGGACGAGGGCACCGCTACCATCTACCCGCTGCACGACGGGCCGGCCCGCCGCTCGGCCCGAGCCGGGGCCGTGGCGCGGCTGTCTGACCTGCTGCTCGCCGACCCGCTCGGCCGCATCGCCGAGCTCGAGTCGCTGCTGCGGGCCCATGCGCCAACGGCGGCCGACTTCGCCCGCCTCTACGAAACCTGCGCCGAGCGGATGCTGCGCGATCTTGCCGAAGACCGTACGACGCGGCTGCGCCTGACGCTTGCCTGCTCGGCCCTGCAGATGGTGCTGCGCCGCATCCACCACCTCCCCGACCCGCAGAACAGCGTGGGGGCGGTGACGGTGACCGCGGTCCCCGGACAGACGCCGATCCTCGAGGCGGCGCTTGCGGGCGAGATGCTGCGCGCGGCGGGCTGGTCCACCTCGATCCTCCACCCCGAGAGCGCCGAGGATCTGATCGGGCGCCTCAGGGCCACGCGCACCGCGACGCTGGTCGTGGCGCCCAGCCTTCTCGAAGGGGCCGACCATGATCGCGAGACGCTGCGGCTGATCGCGGCGTTGCGCGCCCGCCGGGATCTGCCCGAGCAGCGGATCCTGATCGGCGGCGGGCTGGCGCAGCTGGCGCCGTCGATGCTGAAGGAGGCCGGCGCCGATGCCGGCTTCCGGCATCTGTCGCAACTGACGGCTTCGGTGGCGGGCGTGGCGTGCCCGCACAACGCCGAATGCTGCTCGATGCGGGCCTGCCGCATGCCGGCCTCGCAGTTCTGCGGCAAGCGGATCAACCCCGACTTCCTGCTGGCCAATGTCATGCCGAGCGTCATGACCCGCCTCTCGGCCCGGCAGGAGCGCAGGCGCACCGCCTGAGCCACCTGTTTTTTCGTCTCGAACCGCGCCTGCGGAGGTGCATCCTGCCGATCTTTGCTTAAATAGGATCTGGCGGCGCCCAGTCGCCACCAGGGAGGCACGGCCGGCACCGCGATGAACGAGACGAAATCCGAAGCGCTGAGTGACCGACAGGATCGGCTCAAACGCGCGCGCAGGCCGCTCATCACCGACATATCGGCGGCCCGTTGGCTGCTCCTGCTGATTCTGGCGGCGTCGGTCTATTTCTTTCACGGCTTCCTCGTGCCGGTGCTGGCGGCGCTCATCATCGCCTTCGCAAGCTGGCCGCTGCTGCTGAGGCTCGAGCGGTCGCTGCCGATCGGCCGCGCCGGGGCGGGCGCGTTGCTGCTGCTGATGATCGTGGGCTTTCTCGTGATCCCGGTCATGATGGCGCTGCTCTATGCCTTCCGCGAGTTGCAGGCCTGGATCGGCTGGGCGATCAACACCAACAGCCTCGGCGCACCGCCGCCGGTCTGGCTGGAAACGCTGCCCCATGTCGGGCCCTGGATCGGCGAGAAGTGGCGCGCCTATATCGGCGAGCCGGGCGCGATCAGCGAGATGGTCCAGCTCGTCTCGGGCGCCAACATCGGCACGATCTCGCGCGGGATCCTGACGGCGGGCACGCTCGCCTTCCACCTCGCGCTGACGCTGCTCTTCATGCTGATCGCGCTCTTCATCTTCTACCGCGACGGCGAGCGGATCGCCGCGCAGGTGGACCGCGTGGGCAGCCGCATCCTGCCCGACCGGTGGGACAGGATCTCGCGCGTGGTGCCGGCCACGATCAGTTCGACCGTGACCGGCATGACGCTGATCGCCATGGGCGAGGGCGTGGTGCTCGGCACCGCCTACTGGATCGCCGGGATGCCCTCGCCGGTGACGCTGGGCGTCATCACGGGCTTCATGGCGCTGGTGCCGGGGGGCGCGCCCTTCTGCGTCGTCGCCGCCTCGTCCTATCTCGCGGCCAGCGGCTCGCCCTGGGCGGGGCTCGGCCTCTTCCTCTGGGGCACGATCGAGCTGTTCATCGTGGACAAGACCATCCGTCCGGTGCTCGTCGGCGGGCCGGTCAAGCTGCCCTTCCTGCCCACCTTCTTCGGGCTTGTCGGCGGGATCGAGACCATGGGCATCGTCGGCCTGTTCGTGGGCCCGGTGCTGATGGCGCTGCTCGTCTCGATGTGGCGCGAATGGCAGCGCGAAATCGACATCGCCGAGGCCGAAGAGGCCGATACGATCCGCCGGCCACCGCCCGAGCCCTTGCCCTCCGCAATCCGCCCCCTCAGATCCGAACCGGGCTGAGGTCCCGTCCGGTCGATCCGGCCGCAGAACATGCCCCTCGCCCGGCGCGAGGGCCATCGGAGCCCGCACAAGGGCAAAGGAACCTGCCATGATCCCCTATTCCGTCCTCGATCTTGCCCCGGTGCCCGAAGGCGCCACGATCGCCGCCGCCCTGAGCGAGATCACCGAGCTGGCGCGCCACACCGAGGCGCTCGGCTACAGCCGCTTCTGGCTTGCCGAGCACCATGCCATGCCGGGCATCGCCTCGGCCGCAACGGCGGTGCTGGTCGGCCATGTCGCCGCCCACACCTCGCGCATCCGCGTGGGCTCGGGCGGGATCATGCTGCCGAACCACGCGCCGCTGATGGTGGCCGAAGCCTTCGGCACGCTGGCCACGCTCTATCCCGACCGGATCGACCTCGGGCTCGGGCGCGCTCCGGGCACCGACGCCCGCACGGCGCAGGCGCTGCGGCGCAATCTCGACGTGACCGACAACTTCCCGGCCGATGTGCTGGAGCTGCTGCGCTACTTCGGCGAGGCCGAGACCGGCGCCATACAGGCCGTGCCGGGCGAAGGAACGCGCGTGCCGATCTGGATCCTCGGTTCGAGCCTCTACGGGGCGCAGCTTGCCGCCCATTTCGGGCTGCCCTACGCCTTTGCCTCGCATTTCGCCCCTCCCGCCCTCGAGACGGCGCTGGCGGCCTATCGCCAGACCTTCCGCCCCTCGCCCGAGCTCGACCGGCCGCGGGCCATGATCGCGATCAACATCTTTGCCGGGGCCGATGACGACGAGGGCCCGCTATCTCCGCAGCTCGGCCCAGCTTGCCTTCGCCAACCTGCGCAGCGGCCGGCCGGGCAAGCTGCCCCGCCCGGTCGAGGATATCTCGGCCCATGTCGAGCCCGCCATGCTGCGCCTTGTCGATCAGGCGCTGGCGGTTTCGGCCACCGGAGGCCCCGAGACGGTGCGGCGCCAGCTCGCCGAACTGATCGAACGGCACCGGCCCGAGGAGGTGATCTTCACCGGCCAGATCCACGACCCCGAGGCCCGCCGGCGCTCGTTCACCATCGCGGCCGAGGCCATGGCGAGCCTGTGAGCCGCCCCGGGGCCCCTCGCAGGCCCTGCCCCACCCTGCATCCAACCGCGACCACCGAGGAGATCCGATGCCTGCCCATGTCTTTGCCCCGCCCGCCGTGCCCTGCCTGCCCGTCGTCGGCACCGACGCGCTGTTCCCGGTGCGGCGTGTCTTCTGCATCGGCCGCAACTACGCCGCCCACGCCGTCGAGATGGGCGGCGATCCCGACCGCGAGCCTCCCTTCTTCTTCCAGAAGAACCCCGACAACCTCGACCCGTCCGGCCGCTTTCCCTACCCGCCCGAAAGCTCGGACGTGCATCACGAGGTCGAACTGGCGGTGATGCTCGGCTCTGGCGGAACGGACATCCCGGTGGACGAGGCCATGGGCCATGTCTGGGGCTATGCGGTGGCCCTCGACATGACGCGGCGCGACCGGCAGGCCGAGGCCAAGAAGGCCGGTCGGCCCTGGGAGGTCGGCAAGGCCTTCGAACAGTCCGCGCCGGTGGGCCCCGTCCATCCGGCCTCGACGACCGGCCACCCGCAGGCGGGGCGCATCGCGCTGACGGTCAATGGCGATCTGCGTCAGGAGGGCGACCTCAACCAGATGATCTGGAAGGTGCCCGAGATGATCGCCGTCCTCTCGCGCCACTTCGCGCTCGCGGCGGGCGACGTGATCCTGACGGGAACCCCCGCAGGGGTGGGTGCCGTGGTGCACGGCGACGTGATGGAGGCCCACATCGACGGGCTCGGCACGCTGCGGGTCGAGGTGGTCTGATCCCCCGCCTCTGACAGGGCCAAGGCCGCCCGGCGTCGCTGCCGCGCAGCGAGGATGCTCCCTTGACCGCGCCGCGATTGCGGCGCGAGATGGTTCGTGACCGCGCCCCGATGGTGGCGCGCCAGAGGGCGATCCGCGCCCCCGCGACTGTCAAAGGAACAGCCCATGACCGCAAGCCTGTCGGACCTCTTCGCCTTCCACCGCAACGACGGGCTGGCCGTGGGCGCCCCCGACCGGCCCTGGCTGACCTATGGCGGCCTGCGCGATCTGGCGGGCCATTCCGTGGCGGCGCTTCACGCCGCGGGGGTGGGCCGCGGCGACCGCGTGGCCATCGTGCTGCCGAACGGGCCCGAGATGGCCACGGCCTTCGTGGCCATTGCGCAAGGCGCGGTGACGGCCCCCCTGAACCCCGGCTACAGGCTCGAGGAGTTCGAGTTCTACCTGTCGGATCTCGGCGCCCGGGCCATCGTCCTGCCCGAGGGCTATGACGGCCCCGCCCTCACGGCGGCCGTCCGCCTGGGGCTTGCCGTGCTGCGGCTTGGGCATGATGCGGCCGATCCGGCGGGCTGGTTCTCGCTGCGCGCCGAAAGCGTCGCCCCCGGCGAGCCCGACCGCGACACGGCCCGGCCGCGCGACGTGGCGCTGATCCTGCACACATCCGGCACCACCTCGCGGCCCAAGATCGTGCCGCTCCTGCACCGCAACCTCGCGGCCTCGGCCCATCATGTCGCAAGCTCTCTGGCGCTGACGGCCCACGATCGCGGCCTCAACATGATGCCCCTGTTCCACATCCACGGGCTCGTGGCCTCCGTGGCCGCCAGCCTTGCGGCCGGCGCCTCCGTCTGGTGCGCCCCCGGCTTCGACGCGCTGAAGTTCTTCGGCTGGCTCGAGACCGCCCGCCCGACCTGGTACACGGCCGTCCCCACGATGCACCAGGCGATCCTCGCCCGCGCCGCCCGCAACGCCGACGCGATCGACCGCGCGCCCCTGCGGTTCATCCGCTCCTCCTCGGCGTCGCTGCCCGCGCAGGTGATGGAGGCGCTGGCGACGACCTTCGGCGCCCCGGTGATCGAGGCCTACGGCATGACCGAAGCCGCCCACCAGATGACCTCGAACCCGCTGCCGCCCCGCGCGCAGAAGCCCGGCTCGGTGGGCCTGCCGGCGGGTCCCCAGGTGCGGATCGCGGACGAGGCCGAGAACCGGCTGATCGAGGGCCTGGGCGAGGTGGTGATCTCGGGCCCGAACGTGACCCCCGGCTATGAGGCGAACGAGGCGGCCAACACCGCAAGCTTCTTCGAGGCCGAAGGCCAGCGGTGGTTCCGCACCGGCGATCAGGGCCGCTTCGACCCCGACGGCTATCTCACGATCACGGGGCGGCTCAAGGAGATCATCAACCGCGGAGGCGAGAAGATCTCGCCGCTCGAGGTGGATGGCGTGCTGATGGATCATCCGGCCGTCCAGCAGGTCGTGACCTTTGCCCTGCCCCACCCGAGGCTGGGCGAAGAGGTGGCGGCGGCCGTTGTCCTGCGTGAGGGCATGGCCGCCGACGAAGCCTCGATCCGCGCCTTCTGCGCCGCCCGCCTCGCCGACTTCAAGGTGCCGCGCCGCGTCCTGCTGCTCGAGGAGATCCCCAAGGGCGCGACCGGCAAGCTGCAGCGGATCGGCCTGGCCGAAAAGCTCGGGCTGGTGAGCCCGGCATGAGGATCTGCATCTTCGGCGCCGGCGCGATCGGCGGCTATCTCGGCGCCAGGCTCGCGGCTGCGGGCGCCGACGTCTCGCTGGTCGCACGGGGGCCGCATCTGCAGGCGATGCAGGCCCGCGGCCTCACGCTGATCGAGGGGGACGAGACACGCACCCTGCCCGTGCGCGCCGCCGCCGACCCCGCCGAGCTCGGCCCGCAGGACTATGTGATCCTCACGCTCAAGGCCCATTCCGTCCCGGCCGTGGTGCCGCAGGTGGCCGCGCTCCTTGGCGCCTCCGGCACGCTCGTCTCGGGGGTGAACGGCCTGCCCTGGTGGTATTTTCACCGCCATGGCGGCGCCTTCGAAGGCCAACGGCTCGAAAGCGTGGATCCGGGCGGCGTGCAGTGGCAGGGGTTCGGCCCGGACCGGGTGCTGGGCTGCGTGGTCTATCCGGCGGCCGAAGTGGTCGAACCCGGCGTGGTCCGCCACCTCGAAGGCAACCGCTTCTCGCTGGGAGAGCCCTCGGGCGAACGGTCCGAACGCGCGCTGCGGCTCGCCGAGGCGCTGACGGCCTCCGGGCTCAAGGCGCCGGTCCGGCCGCGGCTGCGCGACGAGATCTGGGTCAAGCTCTGGGGCAACCTGTCGTTCAACCCGATCTCGGCGCTGACCGGGGCAACGCTCGACCGGCTCTGCACCGACCCCGGAACCCGATCCGTCGCCCGGAACATGATGCTCGAGGCGCAGGAGATCGCCGAGCGGCTCGGGGTGCGGTTTCCCATCGATGTCGAGCGCCGCATCGACGGCGGCGCGGCGGTGGGTGCGCATCGGACCTCGATGCTTCAGGATCTCGAGGCCGGCCGCCCGATGGAGATCGAGGCTCTGGTGGGTTCGGTGGCCGAACTGGGACGCATCCTCGGGCTGCCAACGCCCACGGTGGATACGGTGCTGGCGCTGGTGCGTCTCAGGGCACGGGTTGCAGGCCTGAACTGATCCACGCACCCCGCCCCCCTCAGCCAAAGCCCCCCAACAGCCACCCCACCGGCGAACATCAGCCGGAACAACCGCACGAGCAGCGCTCCACGGAAGGCCGGCCCCTTCGCCCTTTCACTCCGGAAAAATATCCTCGGGGGGT
>NZ_VDEK01000039.1:0-24903 GCF_007668225.1 Cereibacter sediminicola
GTACCGATGCTGTCGCAGCTCCTGAAGGCCGAGGTCGCGGAACGCGAGGTCCGCTGCAGGCGAGGCGAGACATCCAAGCCCGAATAGCGGCCCTGGACAGCCGGATCCGGGCCGGTGCCAAGGCCACGAGACGGCCCGCCTGTTGATGACGGGGCCGGGTGTCGGGGGCATCACGGCCATGGCGGTGGTTGCGGCCTTCGATGATGCCTTACGTGTTCCATCCCGGATGATCGCATAGACCCTCGTCGGTCTGCCCTGTTCATGGCAAGGTCGAGCTTGCGCGCGGTTCGGGATGGAGGGCGGAGATGCTGATCTCTCTTCACAAGCAGGCGACGACAACGCTTAGGATACGGGCTGCGATTCAGGCGAGCACGGACCCGGCCTGGATGGTGGCCAAGCGCTACGGGATCTCCGAGCAGACGGTCTGGAGGTGGCGGGGTCGCGACGACGTTCTCGACCGGAGCCACAGGCCGCATCGCTTGCAGACGACGCTGACACCGGCGCAGGGTTCGAGCGTGAAACGATCGATCCGGTGGATCGATCGTAGCGAAGAACGTCACGGTGGCGCTGCGCAAGGCGCTTCTCTTGCCGCTCGACGATCTGCTTGCCGTGGTGCGCGAGTTCCTCAACCCGCATGTCTCCCGCTCGGGGCTCGACCGCTGCCTCCGGCGCCACGGCGTGAGCAACCTGCAGGCGCTGAAGCCGAAGTAATCCAAGCCCGCGCATGGCAGCTTCAAGGCCTACGATCCCGGCTACCTGCACATCGACATCAAATACCTGCCCCAGATGGCCGACGAGGATCGCCGCGTTCGGGCGGCTTTCGCGCCCTACCGGGAGGCGGCAATGCCATGACGCTGCCGCTGAAATTGACGCTGTTCCTTCGCGTGTAGAAATGCGTCCAGCCGGGACGCGCGGCGAGGAAGATATCGCTCCACGGACTGCGGCCCCGACCGCGCACACCATTCCAACCACTGAACGCAAAAATGCGGCCCAGAGCGGCGATCGCGCAGAGAATCTCAGAGCCCGGCGCGCAGGACCAAACGCGCTCAGATCAGCACTTGACGATCGCGATTAGAGAACGCTCTGGGACGCTGACAAGGCACGTTAGTCCCGGCACTGCAGCGGCAGTCGTAGGGCGTGAGTCCGCTGGTCGTCCTTCAGCCTGCGCGCGAAGTTGCAGGCCGAAATCAAACCACGGAATGAAACACCTGGCAACGATTGCCTCTCGCGCGTTTCTTCTGGGGCATTTCAGTTCTCCATGGAGCCCGAACGTCTACCTCAGGAAGAACCTGGAGGCAGAAGGAAGAAACTGGGGCCAGGCCAGTGCGGCGAGGAGGTTCCCGTCACGCCCGGCGCCTGGACTCGATCGCGTGCCAGATCAGGGCGGCGCCGTTGGTTCCGTCGAACCGCTCAAGTTCCTGCAAACCCGTCGGCGAGGTCACGTTGATCTCCGTCAGGCGGTCTCCGATCACGTCAATTCCCACGAAGATCTGTCCCTTCTCGCGCAGCAGCGGGCCGATGGCCGCACAGATTTCGCGGTCGCGATCCGTCAGACCCACCTTTTCGGGCCGCCCGCCCGCGTGCATGTTCGAGCGCGTCTCACCCGCCTGGGGCACGCGGTTGATCGCGCCGATCGGTTCGCCATCGACCAGAATGATCCGCTTGTCGCCCCGCTCCACGGCCGGCAGGAACTTCTGAGCGATCATTGGCTCGCGGCTCATCGAGGTGAAAAGCTCGTGCAGGGAAGACAGGTTGCGGTCCTGCGGGTCCAGACGGAATACGCCGGCGCCGCCGTTGCCATAGAGCGGCTTGAGAATGATGTCGCCGTGCCGCTCCTTGAAGGCGCGGATGGTGGCGAGGTCGCGCGCGATGGTCGTGGGCGGGATCAGGTCAGGGAACCGCAGGACGAGCAACTTCTCGGGGGAATTGCGCACCCAGAACGGGTCGTTCACCACCAGCACCTTCGGCATCAGCAACTCGAGGATGTGGGTCGTGGTGATGTAGCCCATGTCGAAGGGCGGATCCTGCCGCAACCATACCACGTCGAAATTGCCGAGATCGACCAGGGTCTCCTCGCCATAGGTGACATGGTTGCCCTTCTCGCGCCGAAGCTCGATCCAGAAACCGCGGGCCGTCACGCGGCCATCATCATAGGAGAGATGCTCGGGCGTGTAGAAGAACAGCCGGTGGCCGCGGGCCTGGGCTTCCAGGGCGATGCGGAAGGTGCTGTCCGCATCGATATTGACCGATCCGATCGGATCCATCTGAAGGGCGACGTTCAGGCTCATGCGCATCTCCTGCCGGTGGAGCCCTTGATGGCGCAGCGCCCGGCCGGTTGCAACCGCATCAGGCCGCGAAGGCGTTCTCGATGATCTCGATCCGGCCCATGCCATCGACCAGCGCCACATCGAAACGGCTCGCCGTCAGCTGCCCGAGGGGCTCGCCGGCCAGAAACTCCGAAGCCGCGCCATAGATCCGTTCCATCTGCCGGCGGGACAGCCGCGCGGCCGCAGCCGCGTGGCTGTTGCTCTTCTTCACCTCGATGAAGATGACCTCGGCCCCGTCCCGCGCAACAAGATCGATCTCGCCTGCCGCGCCCCGCCACCGCCGCGCCGCCACCGGCCGCCTTGACCGCTCATAGACGCGGGCCACGGCCTCTTCGGCCACGAAACCCGCCAGATGGGAAACCTCTCCGCTCATCGCTCCTCCGCCAGCCGCAAAGCGGCCTGATAGACATCCCGTCGGGGCAGGCCGAGCCGCCCCGCGACCGCCGCCGCGGCCTCCTTGACCGACATGGTCTCGAGCGCCACCGACAGGGCTACCTCCAGCTCTTCCGCCCCCGCCTTCACCGGCGGGGCCCGGTCCACGACGATCACGATCTCGCCCTTCACGGATCGGTCGCGGAACGCCTCCGCAAGTTCCGGCACCGTGCCGCGCGACACTTCCTCGAATCGCTTGGTCAGTTCCCGGCAGACGGCCGCCTCCCGGTTGCCCAGTTCTATCGCCATATCCTCTAATGTTCGGCTAACGCGTCTGGGCGATTCATAGAACACGAGCGTGGCGGGCACGGGGGCCAGCTCGGCGAGGAACTTCCTGCGGGCCGAGGCCGTGGCGGGAGGGAAGCCCGCAAAGAGGAAGCGATCCGTCGGCAGCCCCGATACGGTCAAGGCCGCAAGCACTGCGGAGGGACCGGGCGCGGCAAGCACCCTGTGGCCCGCGGCGATGGCGGCGCGTGCCAACTGGAAACCGGGATCGGCCACGAGGGGCGTGCCCGCCTCGGACGCATAGGCCACGCTCCGCCCTTCGGCGAGGGCGCGCAAGAGCCGCGGGCGCGCCACCTCACCGTTATGGTCGTGATAGGCCACCAGCGGCCGGGGTCCGAGAGGGATGCCGTGGATCTCCATCAGGTGGCGGAGCGTCCGCGTATCCTCGGCCGCCAGCACATCGGCCGTCCGCAGGATGTCGAGTGCGCGGAGCGTGATGTCCCGTGCGGCCCCGATCGGAGTCGCGATGAAATGCAGGCCCGCCTCGAGCGGGCGGCCCCCGCCGAGATCCGCGTCCGGCTCGGCTTCGCCGATGGTCATGGGGCTGCTCCTTCCAAAGTTGCCATCCCGGGTGCGACCGCTTAGGCTCGGGCCGGCATAGCAACGGGATGAGGAGCCAGCATGTTGTCCGTTCTCAGCCGCGCCCGCAAGTCGCTGGGCCGCGCCGCGGTCGCGCTTGCGGCCCTGGCAGTCGCCGCCTGCGAGCCTGTCACCACGGCCGGCAGCGGCCCTGCGGTGGACCGGTCGCAACCGGTGCCGGTTGCGCTGCTCGTGCCCGCAGGATCGGGCCAGGCGAGCGACGAACTCATCGCCCGCAGCCTCCAGAACGCAGCCCGCCTTGCTGCGGCCGATCTCGGCAACGTACGGATCGACCTTCGCGTCTACAACACCGCCGGGCAGCCGTCGCGCGCCGCAACGGTCGCCGCGCAGGCCGTCGAAGAGGGGGCGCGGATCATCCTCGGCCCGGTCTTCGCCCAGGAGGCCAATGCCGTGGGGGCCGCCGTGGCCCCCAGCGGCGTGAACGTGCTCAGCTTCTCGAACAATCCCGACATTGCCGGCGGCAATGTCTTCGTCCTCGGGCCGACCTTCCAGAACACCGCCAACCGGCTCTCGCGTTACGCCGTCAGCCAGGGCAGCGGGCGGATCATGGTGGTGAACGACCGCAACACCGCAGGGCAGCTCGGCCGGACCGCAATCGAGCGGGCGGTTGCGCGATCGGGCGGCACGCTGGTCGCCGCGATGGATTACGAGTTCTCGCAGAACGGCATCGTGTCGGCCGCCCCGGGCATCGTCGAGCGCGCGAAGGCGACGAACGCGCAAGCCCTCTTCCTGACCGCGGACACGGCGGGGGCACTGCCGCTCGTGACCCAGCTTCTGCGCGAGAACGGCCTGCCCGCGGACACGGCCCGGTTCATCGGCCTGACCCGCTGGGACATCCCCTCGGCCACGCTCTCGCTGCCGGGCGTCCAGGGCGGCTGGTTCGCACTGCCCGATCCGGGCGTCTACGGCCAGTACGAGCAACGCTATCGCGCGGCCTACGGCGAGGCGCCGCATCCGATCTCGGGCCTTGCCTACGATGGTGTCGCCGCGGTCGGTGCGCTGCTCAAGCGTGGGGCATCCGATGGGCTCAGCGGCCGTGCCCTGACCCAAGGCTCTGGATTCGTCGGCGTGAACGGCATATTCCGGCTGCTCAGCGACGGCACCAACGAACGCGGATTGGCCGTCGCCCAGATCCGCAACAACCAGGTGGTAGTGATTGACCCCGCGCCGCGAAGCTTCGGTGGCGCCGGCTTCTGAGCCCGGCGCTTCGCAGGATCCGCTCTTTTCCGGGCTGATCCTGCCCCGCTCCCGCATCATCGACCCCGAGGCGCTGACGCGCAGCATCCTCGCCGAGATCGACGCGGTTTCCCCCGCCGACCCCAAGGCCGCGCGCGCCATCGCCGTGCGCCAGATGACGGAGGCGAAGGCGGTGGGCAACCGCGCCCTCTCCGAGACCTTCGAGGCCCGCCCGCGCGAGGCCCGCGGCCTGATCCGCGCGCAGGCGGTGCTGACCGACGGGCTGGTCACCACCGCCCTCCGCGTCGCCTGCGAGCGGCTCCATCCGCTGCCCAACCCGACCGAGGCCGAGCGCGTGGCCGTCCTGGCCGTCGGCGGCTATGGCCGGGCCGAGATGGCGCCCCATTCCGACGTGGACCTGCTGTTCCTCACGCCCTGGAAGATGACCCCCTGGGCCGAGATGGTGATCGAGAGCATGCTCTACATGCTCTGGGACCTGCGGCTGAAGGTGGGCCATTCCAGCCGCACCGTCCGGGACTGCCTCCGCCTCGGGCGCGAGGACATCACGATCCGCACCGCCCTTCTCGAACATCGCTTCCTTGCCGGGCACGAGCCGCTTGCGCACGAACTCGGCGAAAAGCTCTGGACCGACCTCTTCCGCGGAACCGGCCCCGAGTTCATCGACGCCAAGCTCGAGGAACGCGCCCAGCGGCACAAGCGGCAGGGCGGCCAGCGCTACGTGCTCGAACCCAACGTGAAGGAGGGCAAGGGCGGGCTGCGCGACCTCCAGACGCTCTACTGGATCGGGAAATATCTCAACCGCGTGCCCTCGGCCTCGGGTCTCGTGGCGGCGGGGCTGCTCACGCGCGACGAGTTCGAGACCTTCGAGCGCGCCGAGGCCTTCCTCTGGGCGGTGCGCTGCCACCTGCATTACATCACCGGCCGCGCGACCGACCAGCTCACCTTCGACATGCAGGTCGAGGTGGCGGCGCGGATGGGCTATGCCGACATCCGCGGCCGCCGCGGGGTCGAGATCTTCATGCAGGACTACTTCCGCCACGCGACGCGCGTGGGCGAGCTGACCCGCGTCTTCCTCGCCCAGCTCGAGGCGCGCCACGAAAAGCGCGAGCCCAAGCTCATGGGTCTCTTCCGGCGCAAGAAGCGGCTGAAGCCGGGCTACCGGCTGGTCAACGGCCGGATCGACGTCAGCGACCCCAAGGCCTTCCTCGCCGACAAGCTGAACATCCTGCGCATCTTCGAGGAGGCACTTCGCACGGGCCTCCTGATCCATCCCGGCGCCATGCGGATCATCGCGGCCAACCTGCATCTGATCGACGAAGAGATGCAGCACGACCGCGAGGCGAACCGGATCTTCTTCGACACGCTGCTCAAGCACGGCAACCCCGAGCGCGCGCTGCGCCGGATGAACGAACTGGGCGTGCTCGGCGCCTTCATCCCCGAGTTCGAGCGCATCGTCGCCATGATGCAGTTCAACGTCTATCACCACTACACGGTGGACGAGCACACGATCCAGTGCATCTCGACGCTGGCCCAGATCGAACGGCACGAGCTGGACGAAGAGCTGCCGATCGCCAACCGGATCCTGACCGACGGGATCAGCCGCCGCGTGATCTATGTGGCGCTGCTGCTCCACGACATCGGCAAGGGCCGCCCCGAGGATCATTCGATCCTCGGCGCCCAGATCGCCCGGCGCGTGGCGCCCCGCTTCGGCCTGAACCCCGAGGAATGCGAGACGGTCGAGTGGCTTGTCCGCTACCATCTGCTCATGTCCGACATGGCGCAAAAGCGCGACATCGGCGACCCTCGGACGGTGCGCGACTTCGCCAAGGCGGTGAAGTCGAAGAAGCGGCTCGACCTGCTGACCGTGCTGACGGTCTGCGACATCCGCGGCGTGGGGCCGGGCACCTGGAACAACTGGAAGGCGCAACTGCTGCGCAAGCTCTATCGGGACACGGTCACGGCCCTCGATGCGGGCCTCGAGAGCCTCAACCGCGAAAACCGCGAGGACGAGGCCAAGCGCGCCCTGCGCGAACTGCTCGAGGAATGGGATCCGAAGGATCTGAGGGCCGAACTCGCCCGCCATTATCCACCCTACTGGCAGGCGCTCTCGAACGCGACGCATGCGGTATTCGCCCGGATGCTGCGGAACCTCGGCGAGGACGAGATCCGCATCGACCTCGACCCCGATCCCGACCGCGACGCCACCCGCGCCTGTTTCGCGCTGGCCGACCATCCGGGCATCTTCTCGCGGCTTGCAGGGGCCTTGGCGCTGGTGGGCGCGAACGTGGTGGATGCCCGCACCTACACCACCAAGGACGGCTATGCGACGGCGGTCTTCTGGATCCAGGACGCCGAGGGCTCGCCCTACGAGATCAGCCGCCTGCCCCGCCTCACCAGCATGATCGACAAGACGCTCAAGGGCGAGGTCGTGGCCCGCGAGGCGCTGCGCGACCGCGACAAGGTGAAGAAGCGCGAAAGCCAGTTCCGCTTCCCCACGCACATCGCCTTCGACAACGAGGGGTCGGACATCTACACGATCATCGAGGTGGACACGCGCGACCGCCCCGGCCTGCTCTATGACCTGACGCGGACGCTGGCCGCCAACAACATCTACATCGCCTCGGCCGTGATCGCGACCTACGGGGCGCAGGTGGTGGACAGTTTCTACGTGAAGGACATGTTCGGCCTCAAGCTGCACCAGAAGACCCGGCAGGAGACGCTCGAAAAGAAGCTGCGCCAGGCGATCCTCGAGGGCGCGGAGCGGGCGCGGCAGTGAAACCGATCTCGCTTGCACGCGGCTTCCTGACGGTGGGCGGCTGGACGCTGCTCAGCCGCGGCGCGGGCTTTGCCCGTGACGTGATGATGGCGGCCTATCTGGGCGCGGGCCCGGTGGCCGAGGCGTTCCTGATCGCCTTCTCGCTGCCCAACATGTTCCGCCGCTTCTTTGCCGAGGGCGCCTTCAACATGGCCTTCGTGCCGATGTTCGCCAAGAAGCTCGAGGGCGGCGAGGATGCCAAGGGCTTTGCGCGCGACGCCTTTTCCGGCCTCGCGGGCGTGCTGGTCGCCTTCACGCTGCTCGGCACGCTTCTCATGCCCTGGCTGGTGCTGGCGATGGCCTCGGGCTTTGCCGGGGACGCTCGCTTCGATCTCGCCGTCGATTTCGGCCGGATCGCCTTTTCCTACATCCTCTTCATCTCGCTGGTTGCGCTGCTGTCCGGGGTGCTGAACGCCTTCGGCCGCTTCACCGAGGCGAGCTTCGTGCCGGTGCTGATGAACCTGATGTTCATCGCGGCCATGCTGCTGGCCGACCGGCTGGGCTGGGACATGGGCCTAACGCTCGCCTGGACGGTGCCGGTGACGGGCGTCGCGCAGTTCCTGTTCACCTGGTTTGCCGCCAGCCGCGCGGGCTTCACGCTCTGGCCGCACCTGCCGCGCCTGACGCCGGAGCTGAGGCGGCTTGCCGTGATCGCCGCGCCCGCGGTGCTGGCGGGGGGCGTGGTTCAGGTGAACCTGCTGGTGGGGCGTCAGGTGGCCAGCTTCACCGAGGGCGCCGTCGCGTGGCTCTCTTACGCCGACCGGCTCTACCAGCTGCCGCTGGGGGTGGTGGGCATCGCCATCGGCACCGTCCTTCTGCCCGATCTCTCGCGCAGGCTGCGGGCCGGCGACGAGGCCGGAAGCCGCGCCTCGTTCAACCGGGGAACCGAGTTCGCGCTGATGCTGACCCTGCCGGCGGCGGTGGCGCTGGTCGTGATCGCGCTGCCTCTGACGCAGGTGCTGTTCCAGCGCGGGGCCTTCGGGCCCGAAGACAGCTGGAACACCGCGCTGGCGCTGGCGGCCTACGGCCTCGGGCTGCCGGCCTTCGTCCTGCACAAGGTTCTGCAACCGCTCTATTACGCGCGCGAGGATACGCGGCGGCCGTTCTACTACGCCGTGGTCTCGATGGGCGTGAACCTCGCCTTCGCCGTCGGCCTGATGCCGGTGCTGGGCTTCCTCGCCGCGGCCCTGGCGACGACCGTCTCGGGCTGGGTCATGGTCTGGCAACTCTGGGCGGGGTCGCGCGGCATGGGCGCGGCCACCCACCTTGACGAGCGGCTGAGGGCGCGGCTGCCCCGGATCATCGCGGCCTCGATCTTCATGGGGCTGGTGCTTTACGGGGCAAACCAGATCCTCGGGCCGTTCCTCGGCGATCCCGGCTGGCGCTACCCGGCCCTCGCCCTGCTCGTGGCCACGGGGATCGTCAGCTACTTCGGCGCAGGCGCCGCGATCGGAGCCTTCCGCCTCTCGGATCTGCGCACGCTTCGCCGGCGGGGCTGAGGACGCCTCAGCGCCGGCGGATCATGTCCCTCACCCGGGCCCAGCCGCCGGGGCTGACGGCGAAGGAGATCAGGAAGCCCGTGGCAAAGCCCGCGAGGTCGGCCACCCATTCGTAGCCGCCGCCGAACAGCAGCCCGAAGACAAGCTGGATGCCGAGCAGCAACCCGATCAGGGTGAAGGCGCGGTAGCGGTTCCCGCCGGTCGCCGCGAGCCGGGTCCAGAGCAGGAAGGTGAAGGCGCCGACCAGCCCGTAGTCGGCCGGATAGGCGCCGATCAGCGGCGTCCTCACCCCCGGCAGCGCGGTGTAGGCCAGCGCCCCCGCAACGGCCGAGCCGAGGAAGACCGCCGCCACCGCCCAGGGCCGGAACACCTCACCCACCATCTTCCCCAGCGCGAGCAGGATCACCACAGCCATCAGCGCATGGAGGAAGGTGGCGTGGACGAGCGGATAGGTGACCAGCCGGATCATCCCCTGCCAGGGGAAGGTCTGGGTCTCGATCATCGCGCGCATCAGGTCGGGCGAGAAGGCGAACCGCTGCCAGGCGTCGAGCCGCCAGCCCGCACCCGCACCGCCGCCCACGATCCCGCTCGCCCCCAGCGCCACGACCGCCTCCATCGCGATGATCGGCAGGGCGAGCAGCCAGACCACGGCCGGCAGCGGATTGACCGGCGGGGCGTTGTAATTGTCGCGCATGGGCACCCTCGTCTGGCGCGGGCGGTCACATTGACGGCCCCTGCCCCGGGGGATAAGGCCAATGGCACCCTTTTACCAGACGGAGCCAACCATGACCGAGCCGGTCCAAACGCCTCAGGTCTTCCCCACCCGGGTCTTCTCCGGCATCCAGCCCTCGGGCGGGCTGACGCTGGGCAACTATCTCGGCGCGCTGAAGCGGTTCGCCGACATGCAGAAGGACGGGGTCGAGACCATCTACTGCGTCGTCGACATGCACGCCATCACCGTCTGGCAGGATCCCGCCAAGCTGCGCCAGCAGACCCGCGAGATCGCCGCGGCCTTCATCGCCGCGGGCGTCGATCCGGTGCGCTCGATCCTCTTCAACCAGAGCCAGGTGACGGCCCATGCCGAGCTGGCCTGGATCTTCAACTGCGTGGCCCGCATGGGCTGGATGAACCGCATGACGCAGTGGAAGGACAAGGCGGGCAAGAACGCCGAGGCGGCCTCGCTCGGCCTCTTTGCCTATCCGGCGCTGATGGCGGCGGACATCCTCGCCTATCGCGCGACGCATGTGCCGGTGGGCGAGGACCAGAAGCAGCATGTGGAGCTGACCCGCGACATCGCGATCAAGTTCAACAACGACTTCGGCGTGAACTTCTTCCCGGTGACGGAGCCCGTGATCGAGGGTGTGGCGACCCGCGTCATGAGCCTGCGGGACGGCACGAGGAAGATGTCGAAATCCGATCCCTCGGACCAGAGCCGGATCAACATGACGGACGATGCCGACACGATCACGCAGAAGATCCGCAAGGCCAAGACCGATCCCGAGCCGCTGCCCGACAGCATCGAGGGGCTGAAGGAGCGGCCCGAGGCGCGCAACCTCGTGAACATCTACGCCGCCCTCTCGCAATCCACGCCCGAGGCGGTCGTGGCCGAGTTCGCGGGCGCGCAGTTCGGCACCTTCAAGCCGAAGCTGGCCGAGCTGGCCGTGTCGGTGATGGCACCGATCTCGTCCGAGATGAACCGGCTGATGGCCGATCCCGCCGAGATCGACCGCATCCTCGGCGCGGGCGCCGACCGTGCCGACGCGCTGGCGCGGCCGATCCTTGAGCAGGTCTATGACATCGTCGGGATGATCCGCTCGCGGCGCGGATGAAGCGGCGCCCGCAGGCATCTGGTCAAGACGGAACGGGCGCGGGTGCCTGAGGCCCGCGCCCTTTTCATGCGTGGCGCGGGGATCGGCAGGCGCCCGTCGCCGCCGCGCCATCCTTCGGTCGCCGATCCTAGCGAAGGCTGGCTGCCGCGAGGATGGCACCCGGCCCCTCGTTCTGCAGGATCACGGCGACGGGCTCTGGCCCCGCCGCGCGGGCGTCGATGGCCAGGGGCGCATGGCCGCCCCAGTCGCCCACCACCTCCCACGAGGTCACGATGTTGCGGTAGGTCACGGTCCGGCCCTCGTTCTCGCCGTGCTTGATGGCGACCGTCTCCTCGGGCCGGTAGCGCACCAGCTGGACGCGCACCGCCTGATCCAGCGGAGGATCGGCCTCGGCCCGGATGCGCAGCACATCGCCCTCGCGCTCGAGCCAGAGACCCACGCGCTCGGCCTTCTGCATGTGCTTGAGGATCAGCGCGGCCACCTTCTCGGGCGCGTTGCCCTCGACGCGGTCCACACCGCCGACGATCATCTGCGGCGTGTAGATCGTGCGGCTTCCCACCGCGCGGGCGTAGGATTTCTGGCGCTGCGTGAACCGCGGGTCGGCGAACTGGTCCTCCCAGCCGATGTAATCCCAGTAATCGACATGAAGCGCGAGCGGGATCAGGCGGGGGTCCGAGGCCAGCGCCGCAAGGAAGGCATCCGCCGGCGGACAGGACGAGCAGCCCTGCGACGTGAACAGCTCGACGACCACGCCCGTTTGCGACTGCGCCTGAGCGATGCCTGCAATGCCCAGCGAAAGGGCGCAAGCGGCGCCGAGCGTCCATCGCATCTGCATGAGGTCTCCCTGTTCTCTGTCCCCCGTTCTAGCCCTGCCTGCCGCACCCGTTCCAATCAAGGTTTTGCGAGGCTGACCCGCGAAAAAGCCGCAGGATGACGCTGGATTTTCGGCATACATCAGTATACAACGCCGCCATCTCCCTTGCGCGACCATGCCCGGTGGGGCAAAACGCGCTCGGAGCACCAAGCCCAACCCTCGCCACGGCGCCAGGAGGACCGAATGACCGTCATCGTCGGACACGACAGCCAGAAGACCCGCAAGACGCTCAGCGTCGGCGGCTCGAGCTATGCCTATTACTCGATCCCGGCGGCAGAGGAAGCCGGTCTCGGCCAGTTCTCGCGCCTGCCCGCCGCGCTGAAGGTGGTGCTGGAAAACATGCTGCGCTTCGAGGACGGCAAGACGGTGTCGGTCGATGACATCCGCGCCTTCTCGGAATGGGGCGCGAACGGCGGGCGCAACCCGCGCGAGATCGCCTATCGCCCGGCCCGCGTGCTGATGCAGGACTTTACCGGCGTGCCGGCCGTGGTCGACCTGGCCGCGATGCGCGACGGGATCCTCGGCCTCGGCGGGAATGCGCAGAAGATCAACCCGCTGAACCCGGTGGATCTGGTCATCGACCACAGCGTGATGATCGACGAATTCGGCACGCCGCGCGCCTTCCAGCTGAACGTGGACCGCGAGTACGAGCGGAACATGGAACGCTACACCTTCCTGAAATGGGGGCAGAAGGCGTTCAACAACTTCCGCGTGGTGCCCCCGGGAACCGGCATCTGCCACCAGGTGAACCTCGAATACCTTGCCCAGACCGTCTGGACCGACAGCGATCAGGACGGGATGGAAGTGGCCTATCCCGACACGCTCGTCGGCACCGATTCGCACACGACGATGGTCAACGGCCTTGCCGTCCTTGGCTGGGGCGTGGGCGGGATCGAGGCCGAGGCCGCGATGCTCGGCCAGCCGGTTTCGATGCTGATCCCCGAAGTCGTGGGCTTCAAGCTGACCGGCCAGATGGTCGAAGGCACGACGGCCACCGACCTCGTGCTCAAGGTCGTGCAGATGCTGCGCAAGAAGGGCGTGGTGGGCAAGTTCGTCGAATTCTACGGCGAGGGTCTCGACCACCTGCCGCTCGCCGACCGCGCCACCATCGCCAACATGGCCCCCGAATACGGCGCGACCTGCGGCTTCTTCCCGATCGACGGCGAGACGCTGCGCTACCTGCGCCAGACCGGCCGCGATGAGGCCCGGATCGCGCTGGTCGAGGCCTATGCCAAGGCCAACGGCATGTGGCGCGACGCGGATTACGAGCCGATCTACACCGACACGCTGCACCTCGACATGGGCGAGATCGTGCCCGCCATCTCAGGCCCGAAGCGCCCGCAGGACTACCTGCCGCTGACCGACGCCAAGGCCTCGTTCGCGAAGGAGATGGAGGCGACCTTCAAGCGCCCGCAGGGCAAGGAAGTCCCGGTCGCGGGCGAGGATTACACCATGTCGTCGGGCAAGGTGGTGATCGCCTCGATCACCTCCTGCACCAACACCTCGAACCCCTATGTGCTGATCGGCGCAGGGCTGGTGGCGCGGAAGGCCCGCGCGCTGGGTCTGAACCGCAAGCCCTGGGTGAAGACCTCGCTCGCCCCCGGATCGCAGGTCGTGAGCGAATATCTGGAAGCGGCAGGCCTGCAGGAGGATCTGGACGCCATCGGCTTCAACCTCGTGGGCTACGGCTGCACCACCTGCATCGGCAACTCGGGCCCGCTGCAGCCGGAGATCTCGGCCGCGATCAACGAGGGTGATCTGGTCGCCGCCGCGGTGCTGTCGGGCAACCGCAACTTCGAGGGGCGGATCAGCCCTGACGTGCGGGCCAACTACCTCGCCTCGCCGCCGCTTGTGGTGGCCTATGCGCTGGCCGGTGACATGAACATCGACCTGACGTCGGAACCGCTGGGCATGGGCACCAACGGCCCGGTCTACCTCAAGGACATCTGGCCGACCAACGCCGAGATCGCCGATCTGGTGCACCGCACCGTCACCCGCGAGGCCTTCCAGAAGAAATACGCCGATGTCTTCAAGGGCGACGCCAAGTGGCAGGCGGTCGAGACCACCGACAGCCAGACCTACGACTGGCCGCCGACCTCGACCTACATCCAGAACCCGCCCTACTTCCAGAACATGTCGAAGGAGCCAGGAGTCATCACCAACATCACCGGCGCGCGGGTGCTGGCGCTCCTGGGCGACATGATCACCACCGACCACATCTCGCCCGCGGGCTCGTTCAAGGAAACGACGCCGGCCGGGAAGTATCTGGTGGACCGTCAGGTGGCCCCGCGCGAGTTCAACTCCTACGGCTCGCGGCGCGGCAACCATGAGGTCATGATGCGCGGCACCTTCGCCAACATCCGCATCAAGAACGAGATGCTGGACGGGGTCGAGGGCGGCTACACGCTCGGGCCGGACGGGCAGCAGACCTCGATCTTCGACGCCTCGATGGCCTATCAGGCGGCGGGCACGCCGCTGGTGATCTTCGGCGGCATCGAGTACGGCGCGGGCTCGAGCCGCGACTGGGCGGCCAAGGGCACGGCGCTTCTGGGCGTCAAGGCGGTGATCGCGGAGAGCTTCGAGCGCATCCACCGCTCGAACCTGGTGGGCATGGGCGTGATCCCGTTCGAGTTCACCGAAGGCCAGAACCGCAAGAGCCTCGGCCTGAAGGGCGACGAGGTGGTGACGATCGAGGGTCTCGAGGGCGACCTGAAGCCGCTCTCGCTGGTGCCCTGCACCATCACCTACGCCGACGGGACGGTGAAGACGATCCAGCTCAAGTGCCGGATCGATACCGAGATCGAGATCGAATATGTCGAGCACGGCGGTGTGCTGCATTACGTGCTGCGCGACCTCGCCTCGGCCTGAGAACGGATCTGAACGCGATGCGCCCCGGTCGAAAGGCCGGGGCGTTCTGCTGCGCGGGGCCGGCGATGGCGCAAGCTGCTGCGCGGGACGGCGATCGCGCGACAGGATCCGCGGGCGGAGCCTCCGGCGGGGATATTTGGGCGAGAATGAAAGCCGGCGGATCCGCCTTCGGGCGCGGAGGCCGTCAGTTCGTGGCCGCGGCGGCCTTTTCCATCGCAGGGCGGATGGTCTCCTGCAGCGTCCGCTCGGTCACGGGGCCGGGGAAGCGCAGGATGATGCGGCCTTCGCCGTCGATCACGTAGGTCTCCGGCACGCCATAGACGCCCCAGTCGAGCGCCATGCGGCCGTTGGGGTCGGCGCCCATCGTGGCGTAGGGATTGCCGAGTTCCGCCAGGAAGGCCTGCGCGTTCTCGGGCTTGTCCTTATAGTTCACCCCGTGGATCGCCACGCCCTCGGCCGCGAGCTTCTCGAGCGTCGGCGCCTCGACCCGGCAGGGCGCGCACCAGCTCGCCCAGTAGTTCACGAGCTTCACCCCCGGCTCGCGCAGGGTGTCGGCGGTGAAGGGCGCGGCGCCGCTCATTTCGGTGAGTTGCACGGCGGGCGCCGGCTTGCCGGCGAGCGCCGAGGGCAGCTCGTCAGGGTTCTCGCGCTGCATGCCGAGGAAGAAGGTGGCCGCCAGCCCCGCAAAGAGCAGCGGCGGCACGAGCATCAGCGCCTTAGCCATCCGTCCGCCCCTGACGCCGTTCGACGTCGCGCAGCAGCCGCCGCACCCGCGCGCCGCGCCACAGCGACAGCACGACCAGCGCGCCGAGCAGGGAGAGAGAGGCGCCATAGGCGGTCAGCACCGAGAACGCGTATTTGCCCAGATCCGGCATCATGCCATCCGCTCCCGCGCGAGGAGCGCCTGGACGCGGCGGACGCGGATCTCGGTCCGTGTGCGCAGCAGCACGAGCGTCAAGAAGAGCAGGACGAAGCCGCCGATGCAGACGAGGAGCGGGAAGTAGAAGACATCCGCCACATTCTCCTCCTTGTCGAGCGAGAGCGAGGCGCCCTGATGCAGCCCCTGGTTCCAGAAATTCACCGCGTAGCGGCTGAGGACGGCGAAGACCGAGCCGACGATGCAGAGCACCGAGGTGAGATCGGCCGCCGTGTCGGGGTTCTCGATCGCCTGCCAGAGCGCGATGTAGCCGAGATAGAAGAGCGCGAGGATCAGGAACGAGGTCAGCCGCGGATCCCAGGCCCACCACGTGCCCCACATCGGCTGGCCCCAGACCGCGCCGGTGACGAGCGCAACCAGGGTGAAGGTCAGCCCCACGGGCCCCGCCGCCTTCGCGGCCAGCGCGGAGACATGGTGCCGGCGCACCAGCCAGATCAGCGAGGCGACCAGCATCATCAACCACGCGTTGATCGCCATCAGCGCCGCGGGGACATGGAGATAGATGATCTTGACGGTCGATCCCTGCTTGTAGTCATCGGGCGTGAAGAAGAACCCCCACACCAGCCCGACCAGCAGGCACAGCAGCGCCCCGGCCGCGGCCCAGGGCAGCGCGATGGAGGAGGTCTCCATGAACTTCTTCGGGTTGGCGTATTCCCAGATCGACATGGCCTTGGAGCTAGGCGGTTCCGTGCGCGGATTCAAGCCGCGAGTTCGTTACCTGAGATTTATCCTGACGGCTGCCGCTGAGGCGAAAGGTAGCAGGGCCGCCACGCCCGCCGTGATGCCTCCGAGGAGGAGGAAGGGGGTGGCGACATCCATGCCCGCGGCCCCTCTGCGCACCGCCTCGGCGCCGAAGACGAGCGTCGGGACATAGAGCGGCAGGACCAGGAGGCTGAGGAGCAACCCGCCGCGCTTCAACCCCACGGTGAGCGCCGCGCCGAAGGTGCCGATGACCGACAGCGCCGGCGTGCCGATGGCCAGCGAGGCCAGCAGGAGCGGGTATCCCTCGGGCGGCAGGTTCATCAGCAGGCCAAGGAGCGGCGAGACCAGCGTGAGCGGCAGGCCCGTGACGATCCAGTGGGCGGCGGCCTTGACCGCGACGACACCTTCCAGCGGGATCGGCGCGGTGGCCAGCAGGTCGAGCGAGCCGTCCTCGTGATCGAGGGCGAAGATCCGGTCGAGCGAGAGGAGGCAGGCCAGCAGCGCCCCCACCCAGAGGATGCCGGGCGCGATCCGGGCCAGCGTGGCGGGCTCGGGCCCGACGCCGAGGGGGACGAGGACCGCCACCAGCAGGAAGAAGGCCAGTCCGAGGCCGAAGCCGCCGCCGGCCCTCAGCGCAAGACGAAGATCCCGGAGCAGAAGCGCGATCATGCCGTCACTCCGGCGAATGGGTCGTCGGCGGGTCCGGCGAAGGATGGGGACCGGGCGCGGCAGGGCGTCAGGTCCAGGACCTCGGCCTCGGCCAGCCCGAGGTCGATGTGGGTGGCCATGAGGGCTGCGCCGCCCGAGGCCAGATGCTCGCGCACGACCGTTCCGAAGAGCGCGACGGAGGCCACGTCAAGCGAGACCGTCGGCTCGTCCAGCACCCAGAGCGGCCGGCCCGTCACCAGCAACCGCGCAAGCCCGAGACGCCGCTTCTGGCCGGCCGAGAGGTTCTGCGCCTGCCGATCGGCGAGCGCCGCGAGGTTCATCCGCTCCATCGCGCGGGGAACTTCGTCCGTGCCGTAGATCGCGGCCCAGAAGGCGAGGTTCTCGGCCACGGTCAGCGTGGCCTTGAGCCCGTCGGCATGGGCCGCATAGGCCACGGACTCGGGCGCCATCGACACCTCGCCCGCCACCGCCGGCTGCAGGCCCGCCACCGTGCGCAGCAGGGTCGTCTTGCCGATCCCGTTCGGCCCCCGGAGGATCAGCGCCGCGCCCGCTGCAAGCCGGAAGCTCACGCGCTCGAGCACGGTCACGCCGCCACGGGCGCAGGCGAGGTCGGTGACGGTCAGGTCCATGCCCCTGCCCTAGCGCATCGAGGGCGGCAGCGGAAGGGTCGCCGGACAGGGTCGCGCAAGGGGGGCACGGGCCCATCCTCCGGGGCGCGCCGGGATCAGACCGGCAGGAGCGCGATGGCGACGCGGCGGCCTTCGGAGAGGAGGACGTTGTAGGTCCGGCAGGCGGCGGGCGAGGACATGGTCTCGACCCCGACACCTGCCTCTTCCAGTGCCGCCCGGAAGGCGGCAGGCACATGGGCCACGTCGGCGCCCATTCCCACGAAGAGCACGTCGATCCGGTCGGCGAGTGCCAGCGGGCCGGCCGTGTCCTCGAGCCCGCCCCAGGGGCCGGCGCCCCACGGGGAGATCAGGCAGGCTCCCTCGAGCACCTGCCCGCCGATGCGGAAATAGCCGGGGCCGTAGCCCTCGACGGGTTGGGCGCTGTCATAGGCAATCTCGGTCAGTCGCATCGGGGATCCTCCTCATCGGGCACCGGGCGGCCTGCGCCAGCCACCGGCGGCCATCGGGTGCGGCCCGGAACACAAGCGACCGCAAGGGACACTGATGGCAAGACGGGCACGGAACCCGGCAGACGGGGCGCGAGGGCGGCGCGGACGCCGCCCCTTGCCTCACGCGTCGATGTTGGCGAACTGGGTGCCCGCCTTGCTGTCCTTCTTCGGCCCTCCGCGGTCAACGCCGAGGTAGAGCACGATGTTCTTGGCCATGTAGATCGAGGAATAGGTTCCGATCACGACGCCGAAGGTGATGGCGAAGACAAAGCCGCGGATCACGTCGCCGCCGAAGACCAGCAGCGCGCTCAGCGCGATCAGCGTCGTCATCAGCGTCATGAGCGTCCGGCTCAGCGTCTCGTTGACCGACAGGTTCATCACGTCGCGCAGCGGCATCGACTTGTATTTCACGAGGTTCTCGCGAAGCCGGTCGAAGACCACCACCGTGTCGTTGATCGAATAGCCCAGAACCGTCAGAAGCGCCGCCACCGTCGTCAGGTCGAACCGGATCTGGAACAGCGCGAAGACCCCGATCGTCACAAGCACGTCATGGACCAGCGCCGCCACCGAGCCCACGGCGAACTGCCATTCGAACCTGAGCCAGATGTAGAAGGCGATGCCCGCACAGGCCGCCGCGACCGCCGTGATCGCCGACCAGATCAGCTCGGACGAGACCTTGGGCCCGACGGACTCGACCGACGGGAAGGTGATCGTGGGATCGACCGTCTGAAGCGCGGCCTCGACCATCGCGATCTGCTCGGGCGTTATCGACTGGGTATCGTCCTGCGCGCCGATGCGGACCATCGCGACATGCTGATCCTCGCGGAAGCCCGGGTCGAACACCTCGGTGATCGAGATGTCCCCAAGCTCGAGCCCCTGCAGCGCCGAGCGGTAGGCGCCCACATCCACCGGCTGGGCGGATTCGGTGCGGATCGTGGTGCCGCCCCGGAAGTCGATCCCGAAGTTCAGCCCCATCGTCAGCCACACGACGAGCGAGGCCACCATGAGGAACACCGAGAAGCCGAAGGTCAGCGGCGCGGCGCGGAAGAAGTTGATGTTCGTCTTCTCGGGGCAGAGCTTGAGGCGGAAGGCCATGGGAACTCCTCAGACGACGATCGCACGCGGCCGCCGCCAGGCGAACCAGGTGGCGACAAGGATCCGGGTGACATAGACGGCCGTGAAGACCGAGGTGAAGATGCCGATGGTCAGCGTGACCGCAAAGCCCCGCACCGGCCCCGCACCCACGAGGAACATGATGACGGCGACGAGGAAGGTGGTCGCGTTCGCGTCGAGGATCGCCGAGAAGGCCTTTTGAAAGCCAAGCTCGATCGCGCGCGCGGGCATCTTGCCCTGCCGCAGTTCCTCGCGGATGCGCTCGAAGATCAGCACGTTGGCATCAACCGCGACGCCGATGGTCAGCACGATGCCGGCGATGCCGGGCAGCGTCAGGGTCGCCCCGATCACGGACAGAAGCGCCAGGATCGCCATCATGTTGATCGCGAGCGCGATGTTGGCCAGCACGCCGAACCAGCCGTAGCTTGCGATCATGAAGACCACGACGGCGATCATCCCGACGATGGCCGCGGTGCGGCCGGCGTCGATGGAATCCTGACCCAGCTCGGGGCCGATGGTGCGTTCCTCGAGGAAGGTCATCTCGGCCGGAAGCGCACCCGCGCGCAGCAGGACGGCAAGTTCCGTGGATTCCTCGACCGAGAAGTTGCCGGTGATGATGCCCGATCCGCCCGCGATATGGGCCTGGATCACCGGCGCCGAGATCACCTCGTCATCGAGCACGATCGCAAAGGGCTTGCCGATGTTCTGCGCGGTATAGTCGCCGAAGAGCCGCGCCCCCGAAGGGTTGAAGCGGAAGCTGACGGCCGGGCGGTTGTTCTGGTCGAACGAGGGCTGGGCATCGACCAGCTCTTCGCCGGTCACGACGGGCGCACGCTCGAGGACGTAGTAGATCCCCTGCTCGTTGGAGGCCGGCAGCACGAGGTCGCCGTTGGCGCTCGGTTGCGCCTCGGCGGCGCGGCTCAGGACGGGGTGGAAGGTCAGCTTGGCCGTGGTGCCGATCAGCGACTTGAGTTCGGCGGCCGAGCCGATGCCGGGGACCTGGATCAGGATCCGGTCCTCGCCCTGGCGCTGGATCGTCGGCTCGCGGGTGCCCACCTCATCGACGCGACGGCGGATGATCTCGAGGCTCTGCTGAACGGTCCGGCTGTCCATCGCCGTGCGCTCGGCGTCCGTCAGGCGGATCACCAGCACGTCGTTCTGGCTGGACACCTCGATGTCGCTCTGCCCCATGCCGGTGAAGGAGATCACCGGCTGGGCCAGCCTGCGCGCGGCCTCGACCGCGGCGGGCATCCCTTCGGGGCGCGAGATGGCGATGCGCAGCTCGCCCGCGGGGGCCGATTGGCGGCGGATCGAGCCCACCTGGTCGCGCAACCCGCGAAGGGCGTCACGCACCTCGGGCCAGAGCCCGTCCATCCGGGCCTCATAGACATCCTGGACCCGGACCTCGGCGAGCAGGTGCGCCCCGCCGCGAAGGTCGAGCCCGAGGTTCACGATGTTCGAGGGCAGCCAGTCGGGCCAGAGCGCCACCGCCTCCGCCTGCTCGGGGGTGGCTGTTCCCCCGGCCTTCTCGATGGCGGCAACCGCATCGTTGTGGGATTCGACACGGCCGTAGAAGAAGTTGGGCGCGGCGTAGAGGATCGCAAGGGCGCAGATGCCCCAGATCAGAACGCGCTTCCAAACGGGGAAATGGAGCATCTGGACCGGACCCTGGATCAGGCGGCGGCAGGTTCGGTCTTGGACATGACCTGCACGATGGTGGACTTCATCACGCGGACCTTCACGCCCTCGGCAATCTCGACGTCGATGATGCCGTCTTCATGGACCTTCACCACCTTGCCGACGATGCCGCCGCCGGTGAGAACCTGGTCACCGCGACGCAGCGCCTCGACCATGGCCTTGTGTTCCTTCAGTTTCTTCTGCTGAGGACGGATCAGAAGGAAATACATGATCACGAAGATCAGGATGAGCGGCACGAAACTGGTGAAAGCGCCGGCAGCACCACCCGGAGCGGCGGCCTGAGCGAAGGCGGGGGTCACGAACATCATCGTCCTCTTGGATACACCCGGGGATCAGGCCCGGACTTTGGCGGGGCGCACCCTAGCCGCGGGGTGCCGCGATGGCAAGCAAGCCATGGCGGGCCATATATGCGCGATCCCGCCCGTTCCAAGGCCGGTGCGCGGATCGGTTGCGGGCGGCGCGGACCGCGGGCGGCCGGAAGGGCCGGGATCGGGAACAGGCTTGGCCGCGCCCCGTTGCCCCTCGACACGCCCCGTCCGAAGGAGGAAACCCATGCACAGGACCATCGCCATCGCCGCCGCCGCGCTGCTCGCCAGCCCGGCTCTCGTCCAGCCCGCGCTGGCACAGGACGTGCCGCAACATGCCCATGATGCACAGGCCGCACCCGGACAGGCGGGCTTTTCCGAGCGCCGGGCGACCTTCATCAACAGCGACGGCACCCCCATCGGCACCGCCCAGCTTGCGCCGCTGCCGCACGGCGTCCTCATCACGCTCGACCTGCAGGGCCTGCCGGCCGAAAGCTGGCTCGGCTTCCACATCCACGAGAACGGCGAGTGCGATCAGGGCAACAACTTCGAATCCGCCGGCGGGCACTTCGCCCTCGCCGACACTGACCACGGGCTCATGGTCGAGACGGGCCCTCATGCGGGCGACATGCCCAACCAGTATGTCGGAGCCGACGGCATCCTGCGCGCGCAGGTTTTCAACACCTTCGTCCAGCTGGGCAGCGAGAACGACTCGGACCTCGCGGGGCGGGCGCTGATGCTTCATTCGGGGCCTGACGATTATGTGAGCCAGCCCGCAGGCGACGCGGGCGACCGCATTGCCTGCGCAGTCATCGAGTAGGACGGTCAACCCGACGCGGAAGATTCCGGTTCACCTGACGGAAGGGATCGGGCAATAGAAGCCCGATCCTCAAGCGAAGGTGATCCCATGCACGACATCCGCGCCATCCGCGAGAACCCCGACCGCTTCGACGCCGCCCTCGCCCGGCGTGGCCTCTCGGCGGTCTCGGGCGAAATCCTTGCGATCGACGAGGCGCGGCGGTCGAAGATCCTGGCCGCCGAGACGGCCCAGGCCGAGCAGAACCGCACCTCGAAGGACGTGGGCGCGGCCAAGGCGCGCGGCGACGAGGCCGAGTTCGAGCGGCTTCGCGTCCTGGTGGCCGAGAAGAAGGCCGAGATCGCCCGCCTGAACGAGGAGGCCGCGGCCGAGGATGCGCGGCTGCGCGACATGCTGGTGGCGCTGCCGAACCTGCCGCTCGACGATGTGCCCGACGGGCCCGACGAGAGCGCCAACGTCGAGATCCGCCGCTGGGGCGAGCCGCGCAGCTTCTCCTTCACGCCCAAGGAGCATTTCGAGATCGCCGGCGTGAAGCCCGGCATGGATTTCGCGACCGCGGCCAAGCTGTCGGGAAGCCGCTTCGTGATGCTGACGGGCGCGGTGATCCGCGTGCACCGGGCGCTCGCGCAGTTCATGCTCGACACCCATGTGGCCGAGCACGGGCTGACCGAGACCTGGACCCCGGTTCTCGTGAAGGACGAGGCCATGTTCGGCACCGGCCAGCTGCCCAAGTTTTCGGACGACAGCTACCAGACCACGAACGGCTGGTGGCTGATCCCCACGGCCGAGGTGACGCTTACGAACACGGTGGCGGGCGAGATCCTCGAGGAAGCGCAGCTTCCGATCCGCATGACCGCACATACCCAGTGCTTCCGCTCGGAAGCGGGCAGCGCGGGCAAGGATACGGCCGGCATGCTGCGCCAGCACCAGTTCGAGAAGGTCGAGATGGTCTCGATCACCACGCCCGAGACTTCGCTGGCCGAGCATGAGCGGATGACCCGCTGCGCCGAGGCGATCCTGGAAAAGCTGGGCCTGCCCTACCGCACCATCGTGCTCTGCACCGGCGACATGGGCTTCGGCGCCACCCGGACGCACGACCTCGAGGTCTGGCTGCCGGGTCAGAACACCTACCGCGAAATCAGCTCGGTCTCGGTCTGTGGCGACTTCCAGGCGCGGCGGATGAACGCCCGCTTCCGCCCGGCCGGTGGTGGCAAGCCCGAGTTCGTGCACACGCTGAACGGCTCGGGCCTCGCGGTGGGGCGCTGCCTGATCGCCGTGCTCGAGAACGGCCAGCGGGAGGACGGCTCGGTGGAGCTTCCGGCCGTGCTGCATCCCTATCTGGGCGGCAAGGTGCGCATCGCGGCGGACGGCACGCTCGAATAACCCCCGGCGGCCGGGCTGCTACGGATGGCCTCCGCGGGCTCACCGTGGCAGCAGCGGCTCAGCCGTTGCCCCAGATCGCCTTGACGTAATTCTGCGTCTCCCGGTAGGGCGGGATGCCGGAGTGCTTCTCGACCGCCTGCGGCCCGGCGTTGTAGGCGGCGAGCGCCAGCTGCCAGGTGCCGAACTTGTCATACATCATCTTGAGGTAGCGCGCGCCGCCCTCGAGATTCTGATGCGGGTCGTTGATGTCCACGCGGAGAAGCTGCGCCGTCCCCGGCATGAGCTGCGCGAGCCCCGTGGCGCCCTTGACCGAAACCGCACCCGGGTTCCAGCCCGATTCCTGCTGAACCAGCCGGAGGAAGAGCTGTTCGGGCACGCCATGTTTCCGCGCGAGCGTCTTGGCCACCTCGAGATACTCGCCCTTGTAGCGCCCGCTGTAGCGCACGGCAGGCAGGGCCGCCGGAATCGCCTCGACCTTGGGCTTCAGCCGCACCGAGCCCTCGTATTGCTGCGAGAGGCGGCCGTCGAGAAGCCTCGTCTGTGACTTGAAGATCCCGGCCCGGTTCATCGTCGATCGCTGAAGATTCTGCCCTTCGGCATGCACTTCGACGGGCACGACAGCCAGGCCAAGACCCACGACCGCCGCGCCAACAGCACCGATCCATTGCCGCATGAAATCAACCTTCATCTGTCCCGCCGGGAACGATATACGGAAACCCGCGATCTTCGCTACCGTTTTGACCACAACCCCTGCGGGAGTTTCCGGGGCATGGGCGGGCTCTCTCCTCCGAAGGAGGCAGCCGTTGCGGGTGCGGGGCCGTGTCGGTATAGGCATCCATTAACCAGATCCGGGGCACCATGCCCCGGTCCAAGGAATCGGAGGAAGCATGGCGGGCTCGGTCAACAAGGTCATCATCATCGGCAATCTCGGCCGCGATCCCGAGGTTCGGAGCTTTCAGAACGGCGGGAAGGTCGTGAACCTGCGCATCGCCACCTCCGAGCAGTGGCGCGACCGCGCTTCCGGCGAGCGGAAGGAGCGGACCGAGTGGCATTCGGTGGCGATCTTCGACGAGAACCTCGCCCGGGTAGCCGAGCAATATCTTCGCAAGGGCTCGACGGTCTATATCGAGGGCCAGCTCGAGACGCGGAAGTGGCAGGACCAGTCGGGCCAGGACCGCTACACGACCGAGGTCGTGCTGCGCCCGTTCCGCAGCGCCCTGACGATGCTCGGCGGCCGCGGAGACAGCGCAGGTTCGGGCGGCGGCTACGAAGACCGCGGCGGCTCGGAAAGCTACGACAACTACGGAGGCTCCCGCAGCAACGCCCCCTCGGGTGGCGGTCGGCGGAGCGATCTGGACGACGAGATCCCGTTTTGAGGCATTAGGCTCCAGACCCATTGATTTCGTGGGGATCGCGTGATTCAGGCCTCGCAAGGA
>NZ_VDEK01000003.1:0-244091 GCF_007668225.1 Cereibacter sediminicola
CCTTTATGAGGAGCGGGACGCGCGGATCTCCATCTTGGCAGCGGCCACCGAGCCGTCATAATGACGTGACTCGGTGTGCGGCGAAGAAGCGGCTGCCCCCCAGCTATATCATGAAATCCGGAAAGTGGCAGCGCGCGGACCGGCGCGACTGTGGCCGCTGCCCGCTCAAGGCACAGTGCCTCCCGCAAGGCGCGCCATCCCGTCGAGTGCATATCGTCACCAACCACGCGGCCCTCCAACGCGCCCAACGCAAACGCCTGGCATGGGGCGAGGACGAACACGCGGTCTACACTCGCCACGGCTGGCGAGTCGAAGGCGAGCACGGCACGGCCGAGAAGCTCCACGGACTGGCCAGAGCCGTCCGCAGGAGGCTCGACAACATGAAGATCCAAGCCCTCCTGACCGTCAGCGGACCTCCCCCACTCCGCCTGCCAAGGGAAACCATTCCGACGTACCCACTATTGCGACCGCCTGCAAAGTGCCCCACCAAACGGGGGCAGGACCTGGCTCTCAATGCCATGCCGCCGGACACCATGTTCCTCCATGCACATCGGTTGTTGATGCCTGTGCATTGTGATCCCGGCATCCGCGGGCGACTGTCTCGCATCATCCAGGAAGGAAATCGGAATGAAGCACATCGCCCTTGCAACCGCCCTCGCCTTCTCCGCCTCGGCTGCCGTCGCCGCACCCGAAGCCTATGTCCTCGATCCAAGCCACAGCCAGATCGTCTTCACCTACAACCACCTCGGCTTCTCGACCGGGAGCGGCATGTTCTCGGGCTTCGAGGGCGAGATCGCGTTCGACCAGGACGATCCGGCCGCCTCGTCGGTCACGGTCTCCTTCCCGGTCCGGTCGATGCTGACCGGCTGGGAAGCGCGGTTCGAACATTTCATGTCGGCCGACTTCTTCGATGCGGGCGAGGACGAGATGGTGACCTTCACCTCCACCGACATCGAGGTGACTGGCGAGAAGACGGCGAAGATCACCGGCGACCTGACGCTGAACGGCGTGACGAAGCCCGTGGTGCTCGACGCGACGCTGAACCAGGCTGGAATGCACCCGATGGAGAACAAGCCCTGGGCCGGGTTCGACGCCACCACCACGGTCCTGCGGTCGGACTTCGATCTCGGCCAGTTCGCGCCCTTCGTGTCCGACGAGGTGCAGATCCAGATCTCGATCGAGGCGATGAAGGCCGAGTGAGGCGCATCGGTTCGCGTCGGGAGGCAGGTTTGCCCTTGGCGCGCTTGAAACGGAAGGGCCGCCACCGGCGGCCCTTTTCGCGCGGAAGCCTGCGCCCGTCCGCGCGCAGCCCGGATCACTCCGCCGTGACTGCCCGCCGCGCCGTCAGCGCCACATCGACCCGCACCTCATGGCCGACCGTCGCCTCGTCCGCGTAGCTCTGGCCGATGCCGAAATCCCGACGGTCCAGCGTGACAGACCCCGTCATCCGCGCCGTCCCGCCGTCGATCGCGAGGTCAAAGGGCAGATCGACCGGCACCTCGACACCCCGGAGGTCGAGCACGCCCCGCGCGACATGGCCCGCCCCCTCCGGCACGATGTCGGCGGCGAAGACCGCCTCGGGATGACCGGCCACGTTGAAGAACTCTTCCTCCTGCGCCTGGCTGGTAACCGAGCCGATCCTCACGCTCGGCATCGCGATCGTCACGCGGACATCGCCGCTCCGTCCCGCAACCGGCTCTTGCTCGAAGCGGATGGCGGCGGTCCACTCTTCGAAGGAGCCGGTGACCTCGCTGCCCATCTGGCGCACCGTGAAGGTCAGGGCCCCCTCCTCGACCACCCAGTCCGAGGCGACCTCGGCCAGCGCCGGCGACGAACCGGGCCTGTCGGAGGGCATCAGGGCCAGCGCGGCGCCCGCAGCGACTGCATAGACGGCAAGCGCGGCCAGGGCCGGTCCCCGGTGGCGGGCGGCCGGACCCCGCCCTCCCTCGACGCCGCGGACCATCCGCGCGAGCGTCGCGTCGCGATCCACCAACGCATGTTTGGCAACGCCCGCCAGATGCAGCCCGATGGCCGCGATCAGGCCCCATGCGAAGGTTACATGCAGCGTGGCGGCCACCTCCGCCACGGCGGGCGACTTGGGCACCAGCGGCAGCGATTGCCCGAACGGCCAGAGGATCGGCGCGAAGCCGTCGGTCGCGGCATGTTCCACCCACCCCGCGAGGGGCACCAGCACCAGCGAGAGATAGAGGAACCCGTGCACCCAACCCGCCAGTGCCGTCTCGAGCCGCCGCTCGGGATGAAGCGGCGCGGGCCGCGGCTGGATCGCCACCCAGACAAGACGGGCCAGCGCCAGCAGGAAGATCGTGACGCCAAGGGTCTTGTGCAGCGAGAATAGCAGCGCCTTTCGCGCCACCGCCTCGGCCGTGTCGTAGGGAAGCCCTTCGGCCAGGATGCCAAGAGGGGCGGCGCTCAGTATCATGAGCGCCATCAGCCAGTGGAAGCCGCGCTCTATCGTTCCGTACCTGCGGGGTGTGTTGCCGAGGGCCATTGAGGATCTCCTTTCGCGCCGAGAGCTAGAGGAAATCCCGCGGGCCCGATACGAGAAGCGACGCACAGGCGCTGTGCAGAAGGTGCGGACCCCGGCAGCCGCGGGCTCAGCAGACCACAGACCTCAACCGGCGCGCGGGCTCAGCTGCAATGGACCAGACGGAACTGGTCCTCGGGCCGGAGCCTGTATTCGCCCATCATCATGTAGACCGGACGGCCCCGGCGAAGGTGGCGCAGCAGGGCGGCCTCGTCGGGAAATTCGTCATCGTTCGTGGCGAGAAGCGCCGCGAGTCGCGTCTCGTCGAGCGGCACCTCGCTGGCAGGACAGCCCCGGATGGAACGGACGATGGTGGCAGGGCGCATGGCAGTCTCCGTGCTGCGCGAGGGTCGAGCGGCGCGCGGCCCGTCCTGTCCGGGGGCCGAGGGCGCCCGCGGCGCCCACCGGGTCAGAGCCGCAGCGTCTGCTGATTGCCTAGCCTGCGCGGCGGGCGCGCGTCCACGTCTCAAACGGCCGCAACCCCCTCCGAAGGAGAGCGGATCACGCCCCTCGGCATGGGCGCAGGGCGGGGGCGATCCGGCGGGTCAGGGCGCGGCCGAAAGACCGTGCGCCACCGCGTCCCATTCCGCCTCGCCCGTGACGGCAAGGATCAGCCGGCCGGCCGCATCATAGGCCTCGACCGTCAGGCCGCCGGCTGGGCCCCGGTCGGTCAGGAACACCGAAGCGAGATGGTCGGTGCGCAGATGCAGGTTGTAGCCGGGGTCCATGACGTTGATCCAGTAGCCGGCCGGCAGGATACGCTCCACCCGGCCGCGGAAGATCTGCAGGCATCCGGGGTTGCCACCGCGGATCTCCAGCGGAACGCCGCCCGCGGCCGCACGCTCAAGCAGTTCGGTCATCGCGACGGGCCGAAGCGGCCGGGCCCGCGGCGCCCCCAGTTCCTTGAGGACATCGGGCGGCGACATCGCCGCGGCCGTCAGACGCGCAGCGAGGGCCTCTGTCGAGGGCGCCTCTTGCCACAGCTGCGCGAGGCCCCCGCCGGCTGGGCTGCCCGACGGGGCGGCCGGGGCCGCGGGAACGAGCGGAAGATCGTCGCTCTGCTCGGCAAGCCGCAGCTCTTCGATCAGGCGCCCGAAGGTCGCCAGGTCGCTGGTCCCGGTCAGGTGGATCTTGTGCACCGCCTCGCCCGCCGCGTCGAAGACCTGGATCGAGCGTTTGGCCCCTTTCGCGGTTTCCTCGGTGACGGCAAAGGCATGAACCCAGTGCTGCGGATCGAGCTGCAGCTCGATCCCGTCGCCCGTCAGCGCCCATCCCTCGCCGCGCGGCGCGAGCGGACCGTAGCGGCCCTCGCGCTCCTGCACGGCCGAGGCGTTGCGGGTCAGGGCCAGCGCCTCGCCCAGCTGCCGGACGAGCGGCAGAAGCCTCTCGGGCCGGGCCTCCACCGCCACGACCCCCGGCCCGATGAAGGCCGCGACCAGCGCCGCCTCGGCGAGACCGTGGCTGTCGGCAAAGTCGCGGGCACGGGCGCGGTGATTGGCGGCGCGGGCCTTGCGGATCTCGGCAGGGGTCATCGGCTCATCTCCTCTCGGCTGTGCCAGCGTGGCGGGTGGCCCTGCATGGGTGCCACGAGCTGCCGCCCGCCCGAAAGGCGCAATTTGCCGCCGCCCCCGCAGGCGGCCGTCGCTCGCCCCTCAGATGACGAGGAAATCCGCAGCCGTGACCGAGAGGCCGGGTGCGAGCACGGCAAACTTGATCGGCGCCACCCGGCCCGTGCCGTCGGCGTCGTACCAGAGCGCGCCGGTATCGGTTTCGTAGATGATCCGGTCGGTCGCATCCTTGGCCCGGCCAGCCGCGTTCGCGCTGAAGGCGGAATTCGCCAGGCGCCCGGGCGCGAGGGCCCGGAAGATCGCGTCGTCCAGCCGGATCGTGTCATCCACCACGTTGAAATCGGTGATCCGGTCCACATTTCCGCCGCCGAGGGCGGTGGAGAAAACAAAGCTGTCGGCCCCGCCCCGCCCGGTCAGCACATTGGCCGCACCATTGCCGACGATCACATTGGCCAGATCGTTCCCCGTGCCGTTGATCGCGCGGTTCCCCGTCAGGGTCAGGTTCTCGACATGCGCGCCGAGCTGGAAGCTCGCGCTCGAGATCACGCGGTCGACGCCGTTGCCCGCAAGCTCGATCACGCGGTCGCCTCCGTCCACGCGGTAGATGTCATTGCCCGCCCCGCCGCGCAGCGTGTCCGAGCCGCCGCCCCCGCCCAGGTCGTTGTTGGCCGAATTGCCGAAGATGACGTCATCGCCCTTGCCGCCGCGCGCTACCTCGATCACCGTTCCCTGCGCGATGGTGAGATTGCCGACGGCGCCATAGACATTCGAGACGCTGCCCGGCCGCAGGTCGATCACCTGCGCCGCCGTCGCCGACCGCAGGTCGAGGATGTCGCGGCCGCCCTGATCGTAGATGGTCCAGGCGACCTCGCGCCCCGGCAGGCTCGCGATCCGGTCATACATGCCGCCGGCGTTCGAGTTGTCGCCGTAGGTGGTGTTCCCCGCGCGGATGCCGCTTGGCGTGCCGTAGATCATCTGGACCGCCACGATGTCCGCGATCATCGGCGTGACGACGAACGCCTTGTCGGCCTTGATGGACGTGTTCTCGGTCTGGCTGAAATAGGACATGACCGACATCTGCCAGCTGTCGTTGAGGAACAGGTTGTCGGTGCCGTAACTGGCCGAGCCGTTGTAGTTCCCCGGATGGCCCAGACCCAGCGCGTGGCCAAGCTCGTGGATGTAGGTCTGCAGCGAGTAGCCGTTGACGTCGGTCCCGTAGTCCGAGAGCCATTTCGTGCCGATATTCACATGGGACTTCAGGATCTTGCTGCCCGTGTAGGTCGAGGACGTGCTCGCCCCGGATCGGTCATCATCCATCGTGATATGGACCGTCGCCGTCCGCGCCGGGTTCGTGTTGAAACGGATTCCGGTCGCGTCCGACCAGCTCTCCAGCGCGAGGGTCGCAAGGCGCTTGCCGTCGGAGGTGAGGCCCGAGATATCCACGTTGAGCGTGCCCCCCGGCTTCACGTCGAAACCGTGCGCCGAGCCGCCTTTCCACTCCCAGTAACCGCTCACGAGGTGCTTGGCGATGGCCTGCGCCGATCCGAAGGTCGGTGCGGACGACGGGCTGGTCGTGGTGGACGAACCGATCGGGAAGGCGAAGGCCTCGTCCCGCTGAACCGAGATTGCGGCAGGCTCATTGCTGCGGGCAGGCGCAGGGCCGCTGAACAGGGCCCAGTCGAAGACCCTGGCCTCTTGCGGGCGGCCGGACGAGGCGGCTTCCTCCGGCACGGGCGTGGCCACGGCCTTGAGGTCGAGGGCGCCCCGACCCGCGGGCCGATCGGAAACCCCGGCCGACCACAGGAGCCCCGGCCCATCGTCGCCGGAGGGCCCCAGATACCGCGAGACGGTCGCGGCCACGGCCTTCGGCAAGCCGGCCGGTCCGACCGCCCACGGGAACAGGGAGGAGAGGTTCATGGGGCGGTTCCTTCTTGGGTCATTCGCTTGGCCGGTTCGCAGCCGGAGGAAGCGGAGGTTCCACAAGCTCCACGAGGGTTCTCACGAAGCCCGGCAGGGCGGATGCGGGGATGGCATCGCTGTCCTCGACCGTCAGGTCGAGAACCGGGCTTTCGCCGCCGGCGTCGCCCGAAGACCAGTGCAGCTGCGCCGAGAGCGCCGTGGGGCGCGCCGCGACCAGCCGGAGGTGCAAAACGACCGGCGCAGCCTCGCCCCGGACCGGATCAAGCCCGTGGCGCTCCCGAACCACCTCCTCCAGCGTCCGGCAGAGCTGTTCGACCATATCCTCGGCGCCGGCCGGTCCCTCGCACGAGAGGCTGGGCTGCCCGCCCGCCGTCGCCGCTGTCGCAACCCACAGCGTCAATATGCCGATTCTCAGATCGAGAGGCACGGGCCCATCCTATGTCAAACGGCGCATGATTATCCGAAGGCATGGCAGTGCGGCAAGCGTCACATCCGGCGGATTGGAGGGATCGGCCGCGTTCGCCCCTGCCGGCTCCGCTTCGGGCCTGGCCGTTCCGAGCCATCCCGCGCGAGGCCGGGCGCCGCACCTGCGCCCCGGGCAGTTCACCTTCGTCCTGCGCTAGTCGTCATAGGCGATCTCGATCTCGATCCGGCGATTCTGGGTGCGGCCGGCCTCTGTCGCATTGTCCGCGACCGGATCGAACTCACCCCGGCTGACGGCGGTGATGCGGCTGGGATCGACCCCGCCCGAGGCCACCAGTTCGCGCACCACGCTGGCCGCCCGGCCCGCCGCAAGGGCGATGTTGTCCCGGAAGACCCCGCCCGCGACCGGCACGTTGTCGGTGTGCCCGGTCACGGTGATCGTCCGCTCGGGATGCTGCGTCGCCTCGGCGATCCTCGACATCACCGCCCGCGCGTCCTCGGACAGCACATCGGAGCCCGAGGTGAAGGAGCCGCCCGCGCCAAGGCTGACGAAGACCTTGCCATCCATCTGCTCGACCTTCACCAGCCCCTCGGCCACCTCGCGGTCGAGCGCATTGCGCAGCCGCAGCGTGTCCAGCTCGGCGCGCACCGACTTGCGCAGCGCCGCCCCCTGCTCTCCGCCCACCGGCGGACCGGCCGGCGCGCCCGTGCCCTCGCCCGGACCGGCGGGGCCCGCCTGCGGCTCGGGCCGCGGCTGGGCCGTGGTCTGCGGCTCGGGCAAGGGGCCGGTGCCGATCCCCGCGGCCTCGGCCAGCGCCTGTGCGAGCGCCTGCGCTGCGGGCTTGCCCGGCAGTTCGATCACGACCGACCCGTCTTCCGCCCGGACCTGCAGTTCGCCCCGCTCGAGCGCCTCGCGCAGCGCCTCGGCCACCCGTTCGGGCGCGTCGCCCCCCGGCTCTTCACTGCCGCCCATGTCCGAGCGTTCGTCGGGATGCAGCCCGTCAGGGTCCGCCGGCGGCATCCCCAGCTCGATCACCGTGTTGCCCGAGGTCGCGTCGCGGATCGAGTGGAAGCCGAAGGTCTCGCGCATCGCCCCGGCCATCTTGCTGAAGGAGGGCTCGTCGAACTTGGCAAAACCCAGGATCAGCACGAAGAAGGCCATGAGGTTCGTCGCGATGTCGGCGAAGGTCGCGAGCCAGGCCGGCGCCCCCGGAGGCGGGCATTTCGGGCATTCGTCGCCGTCCCCGTCGTCGTCAGGGACGGGAGGCTGAAATCGGACGACCTTGGGTTTGGCTGCCATGACGTCCTCAGGCGGCCTTGCGCTTCAACTGCTGCTTGCGGTCGAGGGCGCAGACCATCTGATCCTCGATCACCCGCGCCGACTCGCCGCGCGCGATCCCGCGCAGCCCCTCGATCACCAGCTCGCGGTAGGTCACCTCGTCGGCCGAGTAGCCCTCGAGCTTGTTGAGGATCGGCGCGAAGATCACATTGGCCATCAGCGCGCCGTAAAGCGTCGTCAGCAGCGCGACGGCCATGGCGGGGCCGATGGACTTCGGGTCGGTCATGTTGCCCAGCATCAGCACGAGCCCGATGAGCGTGCCCACCATCCCCATCGCGGGGCCGATGTCGATCCAGGCCTTGACCGCGCCCTGATAGGCCTCGTGGCGGACCTTCATCGCCTTGATCTCGTACTTGAGCTGCTTGACGAGCTTGGCCTCGTCCGTGCCGTCCACCAGAAGCTGCAGGCCCTTCTCGAAGAACGGATCGGGCACCGCCTTGCCCTCGAGCGCCATGATCCCGTCCTTGCGGGCGGTGTTCGACAGCTCGACCATGACCGAGATCACCTCGTTCGTGTCGAACCGCGTCGGTTTGAACACCTTCGACATGGCCCTGAAATGGCCGAGAAAGACCGGAAACGGCTTCATGGCGAGGACGATGAAGGCCGTGCCCACCACCACGATGAAGAAGGACGGAATGTCCACGAAGGGCGATACGCCGCCCGCATAGATCATCGAGCCGACGACCATGATGACGGCCCCGATCAGTCCGATGATTGCTGCGATGTCCATGCCGGCCCTCTGGTCCCACCATCCGCGGCAGGAGCGGCAAGAAACATGCCAGCCAGAGACGCCCTTCGATCGTTCCGCGCACGATCACGAGAGCGTGCTCAGCGCGGCGCCTGTGTGCGGGTGCTGCACGGCGCCTGCCGCCGCCTCTCGCGCCTTGCGCATGCTGCATGGCAGCACGGCGATAACGGCCGTTGTTAGCGCCAACATTCGACGCCAATTAGGGGGCCAGGAGGAAAGGAACTCTCGAAGGACGCATGACATGAAAACCCTGATCCAACCGATTCTCGCCGTGCTGCGCGACCATGCCCGCTACCGGCGCACCCGCGCCGAACTGGCCCGCCTGCCGATCGACACCCGGCTCGACCTCGACATCTACGACGTGGACGCCTTTGCCCGCCGGGCCGTCTGGGGCTGAGGCAGCATCCTGCCGGTCATCCGCCGCGATGCGGGCTGTGCATCCGCCAGCCCCTCCGGCGGGCCGGGCCCCCTTGCTGGCCGATTCAGCGATACTTTGCCATCAGCGCCGCGCCCACATCGGGCGTGACGAAACTCGACACATCCCCGCCGAGCCGGGCGATCTCCTTGACCAGCTTCGAGGCGATGGCCTGACGGCGGGCGTCGGCCATCAGGAACACGGTCTCGATGCCCGCATCGAGCGCCCGGTTCATGCCGACCATCTGGAACTCGTATTCGAAATCGGCGACCGCGCGCAGTCCGCGCAGGATCACCGAGGCCCCCACGTCGCGGGCGCAGTCGATCAGCAGATTCTCGAACGGATGCACCACGATCTCGCCACCGTTGGCGGCGATGGCGCGGCACTCGCTCTCGACCATGCGCACGCGCTCTTCGAGCGAGAACAGCGGCCCCTTGTCCCGGTTGATGGCGACGCCGATCACCAGACGGTCCACCAGCGCCATCGCGCGCTGGATGATGTCGAGATGGCCGAGGGTCAGCGGATCGAAGGTGCCGGGGTATAGACCGATGCGCATGATGCCTCCCACTTGGTCGGAAGGCACGCAAACGCATCGCGCAGCGGGATGCAAGCCCGAAACGCCGCGTCAGAATCCCTTGATCATTCCTTCCAGCGCATCCTTCTCCATCGACAGCTCCGACAGGCGCGCCTTGACCACGTCTCCGATCGAGATCAGCCCGACCATCTCGCCCTCGGCCATCACCGGCAGGTGGCGGAAGCGGCCCTCGGTCATGATCTGCATGATCCCGTCCGCCTCGTCGGAACAGGCGCAGGTCACGATCTTCGAGGTCATGATCGATTCGACCGTGTCCGAGAGGCAGCCGGGCCCGCGGCGCCCCAGTTCGCGCACGATGTCGCGCTCGGAGAGCATCCCGTCCGGCTGCTTGCCATCGCGCGACACCACGACCGCGCCGATCCGGCGCGAAGACAGCACCTCGGCCGCCTTCGCGACGCTCGACCCCGGCGGAACCGTCACCACACCATCATCGGACTTGGTCTTCAGTATCTGCTGAACGAGCATCTTGCGGGCCTCCTCCCGAATTCTCCATCTGAGAGTCAGTCTAACGCAATTTACGGGCGAGTCATGCCCTCCAGACGTAGGACTTCCCGCTTCAGTCCCTGCGCCAGCGCATCGGCGAACCTGTTCAGCCGTTCGAGCCGGGCATCGTCCTGATGCCGGATAAGCCAGAAGCTGCGGCTGAGGCTGAGCGCCTCCGGAAGGATCTTCACCAGTTCGGGCGCCGAAGGCATGGCGAAATCATGCACGATCCCCACCCCGGCCCCGGCCCGCAGCCAGTTGAGCTGCACCGACACCGAGTTCGAGGCGAAAGGCACCGCCCCCGAGCCGAGCCCCGTCAGGTAATCCAGCTCCTTGTCGAAGATCATGTCGGGGATGTAGCCCACCATCCGGTGCGCCACGAGATCCTCGAGCGTGGCGATCGGCGGGTGGCGCGCCAGATAGTCCCGGCTGGCCGCCAGATGCAGATGGTAGTCGGCCAGCTTCTGCACCCGCAGCCGCCCGGCCTCGGGCCGGCTCACCCCGATCGCCATGTCGGCTTCGCGCTTCGAGAGGTTGAAGACCCGCGGAAGGGCCACGATCTGCACCTCGAGCCCGGGGTTCCCGTCGCAGATCGCAGCCAGCACCTGCGGCAGCAGGTAGTTCGCGCAGCCATCCGGCGCCCCGATGCGGATCTGCCCCGAGAGCCCTGCCGCGCCCTGCAGATCCTCGGCCGCCTCGATCACCGCCTGCTCGGCGCGCTCGGCATGGGCCAGCAGCCGCTGGCCGGCCTCGGTCAGCGCGTAGCCCTGCGGGCTCTTGGCAAAGAGAGGCGCCCCCAGCGCCTCCTCGAGCCGCGCCACGCGCCGCCCCACCGTTGCGGGATCCAGCCTCAGTCCGCGGCCCGCCCCCGACAGGCTCTCGGCGCGCGCTACGGCAAGGAAGATGCGCAGGTCGTCCCAGTCCAAAGCGGCCTCCGTTCGGGCATTTCTGCAAGACGCTTTTGAACTCTTGCCGCTTTCTCACCCGGAATTGCAAGCTATCCTGCCGCCCAACCAAGGGAGGATTCCATGGAAGAACTGAGCCACTGGATCGACGGCAAGCACGTCAAGGGCACCTCGGGCCGCTTTGCGGACGTGTTCAACCCCGCCACAGGCGAGGTGCAGGCCCGCGTGCCGCTCGCCTCGAAAGCCGAGCTGGACGCGGCCGTGGCCTCGGCCGCCGCGGCGCAGGTGAAATGGGGCGCCACCAACCCGCAGCGCCGCGCCCGCGTGATGATGGAGGTGGTGCGCCTTCTGAACCGCGACATGGACAAGCTTGCTGAAGCTCTCAGCCGCGAGCACGGCAAGACCCTGCCCGACGCCAAGGGCGACGTGCAGCGCGGGCTTGAGGTGATCGAGTTCTGCATCGGCGCGCCGCATCTTCTGAAGGGCGAGTTCACCGACAGCGCGGGCCCCGGCATCGACATGTATTCGATGCGCCAGCCGCTGGGCGTGGCCGCGGGCATCACGCCCTTCAACTTCCCCGCGATGATTCCGCTGTGGAAGATGGGCCCGGCGCTGGCGGCCGGAAACGCCTTCATCCTGAAGCCGTCCGAACGCGATCCCTCGGTTCCGCTGTTGCTGGCCGAGATCTTCCAGGAGGCTGGCCTGCCCGATGGCGTGCTGCAGGTGGTGAACGGCGACAAGGAGTCGGTGGACGCCATCCTTGACAATCCCACGATCCAGGCGATCGGTTTTGTCGGCTCGACCCCGATTGCGGAATACATCTATTCCCGCGGCTGCGCGAACGGCAAGCGCGTGCAGTGCTTCGGCGGCGCCAAGAACCACATGATCATCATGCCGGATGCTGACCTCGACCAGGCGGCGGATGCGCTGGTGGGCGCGGGCTACGGCGCGGCCGGCGAACGCTGCATGGCGATCTCGGTCGCGGTGCCGGTGGGCGACGAAACCGCCGACGCGCTGATCGAGCGGCTGATCCCGCGGATCGAGAAGCTGAAGGTCGGCCCCTATACCGCGGGCAACGACGTGGATTACGGCCCGGTGGTGACGGCGGCTGCGAAGGAGAACATCCTGCGCCTCGTGAACTCGGGCGTCGAGCAGGGCGCGAAGCTGGTGGTTGACGGCCGCAACTTCGCGCTCCAGGGCTACGAGAGCGGCTTCTTCGTCGGCCCGCATCTCTTCGACCACGTCACGCCCGAGATGGACATCTACCGCAAGGAGATCTTCGGCCCGGTGCTCTCGACCGTCCGCGCGGCCTCCTACGAAGAGGCGCTCGGCCTCGCCATGCACCACGAATACGGCAATGGCACCGCGATCTTCACCCGCGACGGCGACGCGGCGCGCGACTTTGCCAACCGGGTGAATGTGGGGATGATCGGGATCAACGTGCCGATCCCGGTGCCGCTGGCCTATCACACCTTCGGCGGCTGGAAGAAATCGGCCTTCGGCGACCTGAACCAGCACGGGCCGGACGCCTTCCGCTTCTACACCCGGACCAAGACCATCACCTCGCGCTGGCCGAGCGGGATCAAGGAAGGCTCGGCCTTCAACTTCAAGGCGATGGACTGAAACGGCGAAGGGCGGCCCGGTCGGCCGCCCTTCTTCCCTCGCAGATGGCGCCTCAGGCCAGCTTGCGCCGGCGCCTCATCACGGCAAGACCGCCGAGGCCGGCCAGAAGCAGAAGCCCCGTGGCCGGGAGCGGAACCTCGGAAACTTCCAGTCGGCCGTAAAGGCCGGCGTGCGACAGGCCGTGCTTCTTGTCGACACTCCACGAACCGCTCAAGGCGCCATCCGTCAACGAGAACGCGGCCCAGTCCGGATTGTAGGTCGCCACGCCGGTCTTGAAGGCGAGGATCGCGTTCGTCAGCTTGTAGCCCGTCGGCACCAAGATGCTCCAGAAGCCGGAGGTTCCCCCAAGGCCGCTGACAGAGAGGGTCACGCTGCCCGGAGCGTCCCCGTCGTCGGTCTTGTCCAGCAAGTTGGCGCCCGGAAGGCTGACGTTGCCGGGACCGTAGGCAAAACAGCTGGCCGAACCGCTGTCTGTCCCGACGGTGAAATCCTGATCGGTAATAATGGCCGTTCCCGGGCAGGAGACCACCGTCGCGGCCGACACGCTTCCCGTCCCGGCCATGAAGGCTGCCACGGCAACGGCGGGAAGCGCCCGTGCGAAATCTCGTAGGAAGAACATCAGAAACCTCGGAATGATAACTGCCTTTTTCCTAACACTTTTTGGCCCATCCTTCAACTTAATAACGCATTGTTGCCACATTCTGCCGATGGACGCAGCGTGGGAGAAGATCGGCCCCTGTTTTGGCAATCCTGACGTGCATTGGCCGGCGGACGGCCGCCCTCTGCAGGTCTGGCCCCACCACCGAGCGACCACCGCCGCGCCAGCATGACGGCGGACGGCCGGCGTTCGAGTCGCGGGCTCGCGGCGAAGCCGCGCTTGACCTCGCTCCCGCTTCTGTCTTCTTGACCATCACGACGATCCGAAAGGACAGAAGATGACATGGCTTGACCAGGCACCCGATCTCTCCGGTCTCTCGCAGGATTGCCGCGGCCGCCTCGAGGCCCTGCGCCCCGTCCGCCTGCCCCGCGGCACGTTGATGTTCCGGCCCGGCGATGCGGCGCAGGGCTTCGTCGTCGTCCTCGAGGGGCGGGTCGAGGTCTTCCTGACCGGCCCCACCGGCCGCGAGATCCTGCTCTATGCGGTCGAGCCGGGGCAAAGCTGCGTCCAGACCACGCTCGGCTTGATGGGCGGCGAGGATTACACCGGCGAGGCGATCGCCGCGACAGAGGTGAGCGCGGTCGTGATCCCGCGCCCGCTGTTCCTGCGCCTGATGGACGAGAGCGCCGCCTTCCGCGGCTTCGTGTTCACCGCCTTCGCCACGCGGATGCAGACCATGATGCATGTGCTGGAACGGGTGGCCTTCCAGCGCGTCGAAAGCCGGCTGGCCAGCACGCTCCTCGCCATGGCCGAGGCGAACGAGGTCACCGCGACCCAGGCCGATCTCGCCACCCGCATCGGCTCCGCCCGCGAGGTCGTCTCGCGGCGGCTCGACCAGTTCGCCCGGCGCGGCTGGGTGCGGACCGATCGCGGACGGGTGCGGCTCCTCGATCCGGGGGCCCTGCGCCGGATCGCAGCCGTGGATGGCGCGGGCTAAGTCTCGGTGATCAGGTCACAGACCGGGCGCCGCGCCTCGGCTAGGATCGCGCCATGCCCCGCAGCCCGGGGTGGATCCATCGGAAAGGGTGACCCATGTTCAAGACCAATGTCGGCGGCATCGACCGCATCCTTCGCATCGTTGTCGGCCTCGCGCTGCTCGCCGCCTTCTTCCTGCTGCCCGATGCCGGCTACCGCATGTTCCTGCTCATCGGCATCGTGCCGCTGCTGACGGGCCTCTTCTCGACCTGCCCGCTCTATTCGATCATCGGCATCAACACCTGTCCCGCCAAGAGCTGACCCCTCCGGGCGCCGCGGCCGACCGTGGCGCCTGCCGCTTCCCTCGCGGGGTTCCCCACCGCCGCGGGCCCCGGCGAAACCGGCCGCGGGTTGATCCGCGGCAGCGCGGCGCGAGCGGGGCTCGATGCCCCCGAGCGGCGCTCCCCCGCCGCTACTCCGCGGCCAGCCGCTTCGGCTTCAGCATGTCGCGCAGGTAACGCCCGGTGTGCGAGGCCTCGACCTTCGCCACCTCCTCCGGCGTGCCTTCCGCCACCACCCTCCCGCCGCCATCGCCGCCCTCGGGGCCGATGTCGATGATCCAGTCGGCGGTCTTCACCACGTCGAGATTGTGCTCGATCACCACGACGGTGTTGCCCTGATCGACCAGCTCGTGCAGCACTTCCAGCAGCTTCTTCACATCCTCGAAATGCAGCCCCGTCGTCGGCTCGTCGAGGATGTAAAGCGTCCGCCCCGTCGCCCGGCGCGCCAGCTCCTTGGACAGCTTCACCCGCTGCGCCTCGCCGCCTGACAGCGTCGTCGCCTGCTGGCCGACCTTGATATAGCCAAGGCCCACGCGCATAAGCGCATCCATCTTCTCGCGGATCGAGGGCACCGCCTGGAAGAACTCCTGCGCATCCTCGACCGTCATCTCGAGAACGTCGGCGATGCTCTTGCCCTTGAAGCGAATTTCCAGCGTCTCGCGGTTGTAGCGGTGGCCCTTGCAGGTCTCGCAGGTCACATAGACATCGGGCAGGAAGTGCATCTCGATCTTGATGACACCGTCGCCCTGGCAGGCCTCGCAGCGCCCGCCCTTCACGTTGAAGCTGAACCGGCCCGGCTGGTAGCCGCGCGCCTTGGACTCGGGCAGGCCCGCGAACCAGTCGCGGATCGGGGTGAAGGCGCCGGTATAGGTCGCCGGGTTCGAGCGCGGCGTGCGCCCGATGGGCCGCTGGTCGATGTCGATCACCTTGTCGAGATGCTCGAACCCCCTGATCGTCTCGCAGGGCGCCGGCGTCTCGCGCGCCCCGTTCAGCCGCATCGCCGCGGTCTTGTAGAGCGTCTCGATGGTCAGCGTCGATTTCCCGCCGCCCGAGACGCCGGTCACGCAGACGAACTTGCCCAGCGGGAAGTCCACCGTCACGTCGTGCAGGTTGTTGCCGCTGGCCTTCACCACCGTCAGCGCCTTGCCATTGCCCTTGCGCCTTTCGGCCGAGACGGGGATCGCGCGCGTGCCCGACAGATACTGCCCCGTCAGGCTCGCCGGATCGGAGGCGATCTCGGCCGGCGTGCCATGCGCCACCACCTGCCCGCCATGCACCCCCGCGCCGGGGCCGATGTCGAAGACATAATCCGCCTCGCGGATCGCATCCTCGTCATGCTCCACCACCAGCACCGAATTGCCCTGATCGCGCAGGTTCTTCAGCGTGGTCAGCAAGCGGTCGTTGTCGCGCTGGTGCAGCCCGATCGAGGGCTCGTCGAGCACATAGAGCACCCCGGTCAGCCCCGAGCCGATCTGGCTGGCCAGCCGGATCCGCTGGCTCTCGCCGCCTGACAGGGTGCCCGCCGCGCGGCTCATCGAGAGATAGTCGAGGCCGACATTGACGAGGAAACCAAGACGTTCGCGGATTTCCTTCAGGATGGCGCGGGCGATCTCGTTCTTCTGCGCGGTCAGGCTGCCCGGCACCGTCTCGACCCAGGCGAAGGCCTCCTTGATCGACATCTGCACCACCTGCCCGATGTGCAGCCCGCCGATCTTCACCGCAAGCGCCTCGGGCTTCAGCCGGTAGCCGCCGCAGACATGGCAGGGGCGGTTGTTCTGGTAGCGCTCGAACTCTTCGCGCACCCAGGCCGAGTCGGTCTCGCGGTAGCGCCGCTCCATGTTGGGGATCACCCCCTCGAAGCTGCGGCTGACCTGGTAGATCCGCCCGCCCTCGTCATAGCGGAAGGTGATCTCTTCCTCGCCCGACCCGCGCAGGAAGACCTCGCGCACCTTCTCGGGCAGGTCCTTCCACTTCTTCTTCGGATCGAACCCGTAGTGCCGCGCCAGCGCCTCGACGGTCTGGGTGTAATAGGGCGACTTCGACTTGGCCCAAGGTGCGATGGCGCCCTGCTTCAGCGTCAGCCCCTGATCGGGCACCACGAGGCGCTCGTCGAAGAACAGCTCCACCCCCAGCCCGTCGCATTCCGGGCAGGCCCCGAAGGGCGCGTTGAAGGAAAACAGCCGCGGCTCGATCTCGGGGATGGTGAAGCCCGAGACCGGGCAGGCGAACTTCTCGGAAAAGGTCGTGCGCACGGGCTCGCCCTCGGCGGGCGCGCTCTCGAAGATCGCGATCCCGTCGGCGAGGTTCAGCGCCGTGCGGAAGCTGTCGGCGAGCCGCGTCTCGATCCCCTCGCGCACCACGATCCGGTCGACCACCACGTCGATGTCGTGGCGGAACTTCTTGTCGAGCGTCGGCGGCTCTTCCAGCTCGTGGAAGGTGCCGTTGACCTTCACCCGCTGGAAGCCCTGCTTGCGCAGCTCCAGAAACTCCTTCCGGTATTCGCCCTTGCGGTCGCGGACGATGGGGGCGAGCAGATAGCCCCGCGTCCCCTCGGGCATCGCCATCACCGCATCCACCATGTCCTGCACCTGCTGCGCCGCGATGGGCAGGCCGGTGGCGGGCGAATAGGGCGTGCCGACCCGCGCCCAGAGAAGGCGCATGTAGTCGTAGATCTCGGTCACGGTCCCCACGGTCGAGCGCGGGTTCTTCGAGGTCGTCTTCTGCTCGATCGAGATCGCCGGCGACAGGCCCGAGATATGGTCCACGTCCGGCTTGCCCATCATGTCGAGGAACTGCCGCGCGTAGGCCGACAGGCTCTCGACATAACGGCGCTGGCCCTCGGCGTAGATCGTGTCGAACGCGAGGCTCGACTTGCCCGAGCCCGAGAGGCCGGTGATCACCACCAGCTGATCCCGCGGGATGTCGATGTCGATGCCCTTGAGATTGTGCTCGCGCGCGCCGCGCACCGAGATGAACTTCTGTTCGGCCATCGCCCACGTCCCCGACTGTCCAGAACGGCGGATATAGCGGACGCAGCCCGAGTCTCCAACCGCCAGTGGTGAACATAATATGAACTTTTGCGCGATGGCAGGGATTATTTCACGCGGTTGCCCTGCGGCGGGCGGAAAGCCACTGATGCAGCAGGATGCCGGCGAGGCATGGCAGCAGCACGAAGAGGATCAGCCCCCGCGCGCCCTGCCCGGCCATCAGCGCCGCCAGAAGCGGCGTTCCGCTCGTGGTGCCGAGATTGCCAAGCTGCGCCACCGCCCCGGCCGCGCGGGCACGATCCTCGCCCCCCGGGTTGAGCTGCGGGATCGCCGCGAACGAGGCTCCCTGCACCAGCCCGAGCGCCGCCGCCAGCGCCAGCGCCGCCGCCTGCATCGGCAGATCCTGCCCCCAACTCGCCCAGAGGCCGAAGACGGCGAGGATCGCCAGGCCGAACCCGCCCTGCACCATCGTGACGGCCGACATCTTCCCCAGCATCCAGACCCCCAGCGTCAGAGACACCAGGATCGAGGCCAGCGGCATGGCCGAGGCGAGGAACGCCGGATGGTCCGTCTCGGGCGGCAGCAGGGTCAGCAGCGCGACATAGACCAGTGTGTAGCAGAAGAAGCCGATCGCCGGAGCCGCGACACGGGCCGAGGCGTAGATCTCGACATGCTGCCGCAACAGCGGCCCCTGCGCCCGCGCGGCACCACGGGCCTTAACATCGGCGGGCAACACGGCCAGGATCAGCATCGCGCAGCCCGCCATATAGAGCGCGTGGATCACAAACAGCGGCGGGATCCCCCAAGCCGCCACCAGCGGCCGCCCGATCCATGCCGTGAAGGCAAAGGCCACCGCAAAGAACGAGGACCAGAGCGTCATGGCAAAGCCCTGCCGCGACGGCGGCGCGATCTGCGCGATGAGGACGGGCGCGGCCACCACGATGGCGAGATGGCTCACCCCTTCCAGCGCCCGCAGGACCAGCATCAGGGGCAGCGGCGGCAGCATCGCCTGGGCCAGCGACAGCCCTGCCCCGGCCCCCAGCGCCGTGACCAGCACCCTCCGATAGCCGAGCCGGACCGCAAGCAACCCGGCGGTGGTGCCGAAGATCAGGCCGGCAAAGCCCACGACGGACACGACAAGCCCCAGCGTGACCTCCGACGCCCCGCCATAGAGGTCCGAGATCGGCCCGAAGATCACGCCCACCTTGGAAAACTGCGCGGCCGCGCCCAGTCCGGCGAACCAGAGCACGAAAACCTGAAACATCGGCGAGCGGATCATGCGTCTTCCTACTCCGCCGACCGCGCCGAGGCCAGACCGGCGGCGCCACGACCAACGGCGCCGCAAAAGGTGCCGTCGCAAAAGCTGGCTCGCCGTCCGGCTTCAGAAATGGATGGCGCGGCCGTAGGCGTCGAGGACCGACTCGTGCATCATCTCGGACAGGGTCGGGTGCGGGAAGACGGTCTCCATCAGCTCGGCCTCGGTGGTTTCCAGCGCGCGGCCCACCACATAGCCCTGGATCAGTTCCGTCACCTCGGCGCCGACCATGTGCGCGCCCAGAAGCTCGCCGGTCTTCGCGTCGAAGACGGTCTTGACGAAGCCCTCGGCCTCGCCGAGCGCGATGGCCTTGCCGTTGCCGATGAAGGGGAAGCGGCCGACCTTGACCTCGTAGCCCTTCTCCTTCGCGCGCGCCTCGGTCAGACCGACGCTCGCCACCTGCGGCTGGCAATAGGTGCAGCCCGCGATCGAGCCCGGCTTGATTGGATGCGGATGGCCGCCGGCGATCAGCTCGGCCACCATCACCCCCTCGTGGCTGGCCTTGTGCGCCAGCCAGGGCGCCCCGGCGATGTCGCCGATGGCATAAAGCCCCTCGACGCCGGTGCGGCAGAACGCGTCGGTCACCACATGGCTTCGGTCGATCTTCACGCCCGCTTCCTCCAGCCCCAGCCCCTCGACATTGCCGACGATCCCCACGGCCGAGATGACGGTGTCGAACTCCATCGTCTCGGTCTTGCCGCCGGTCTCGACATGGGCCGTCACCTTGCCGCCCGCACGATCCAGTTTCTTTACAGTGGCTTGCTCGAGGATCTTCATCCCCTGCTTGAGGAACTGCTTCTTCGCGAAGGCCGACACTTCGGCATCCTCGACCGGCAGGATGCGCTCCATCACCTCGACAACCGTCGTGTCCGCGCCCAGCGTGTTGAAGAAGCTGGCAAATTCGATCCCGATCGCGCCCGAGCCGATCACCAGCAGCTTCTTCGGCATCCGTTTGGGCTGCAGCGCGTGACGGTAGGTCCAGACCAGATCACCATCGGCCTCAAGCCCCGGCAGCTCGCGCGCCCGCGCGCCGGAGGCCACCACGATGGCCTTGGCCTCAAGCTCTTCGGCCCCCTTGTCGGAGGTCACCGAGACGCGGCCCGGACCGGCCAGCTTCGCCACGCCCATGACGACCGTGACCTTGTTCTTCTTCATCAGATGCGCCACGCCCGACGAGAGCTGCTTGGCCACCCCGCGCGAGCGTTTCACCACCGCATCAAGGTCATAGCCGATCCCGTCCGCCTTCAGCCCGAACTCCTTCGCGCGGTGCATCAGGTGAAAGACCTCGGCCGAGCGCAGCAGCGCCTTGGTCGGGATGCAGCCCCAGTTCAGACAGATTCCGCCGAGGTTCTCGCGCTCGACGATGGCGACGTTCAGGCCCAGCTGAGCCCCCCGGATCGCGCAGACATACCCGCCGGGGCCGGCGCCGATCACGATCATGTCGAAGCTTCTCGCGGGCATCCTCGCCTCCCTGGAAAAAGTAGTTTGGCCTTAAACCATTTCCCGACCGGGCGCAACGGCGGCCGCCTCCGGCCGCCTTGCTCCCCGCCGCGGCGCCGGTTTGCGCGTGGGCCTGCCCCTCACGTCCGCAGACGCCGCACTTCGGCCGCATAGGCACCGGCGGCCAGAAACTCCTCCTCCTCCGGCGTCGAGTCGCGCCCAAGGGCCGCATTGCGGAACGGAAACCGCCCGAAGCGCGCGATGATCGCCGCGTGGGCATGGGCATGAAGCAGCCCCTCGGCGCCCGTTTCAGGCATCCGCTCCTGAAAGAGCCGCACCGCCTCGGCCTGATCGGCCGCATCCTCCGAATGTTCCAGCGGCAGATAGAAGAACTGCCGCTCCGGCTCGGGGGCGCCCAGATCCCAGTCGGCCGCGATGGCCTTGCGGGCGCAGTCCCGCGCCAGCGGATCGGTCGCGAAGGCCTCGGCGCTGCCCCGGAACATGTTGCGCGGAAACTGGTCGGTCAGGATGAGGAACGCAAGGCAACCCACGGTGCCCTCGGTCCAGTGGTCGAGTCCGCCGCCGCGCGCCGCCTGCCAGAGATCGCCGAACCGCTCGCGGATCGCCTCGTCCACCTCGGGATCGATCGCATACCAGCCCTCGGGGCCCACCTCGCCCAACCAGAAGTCGAGCACCGCCACCGGATCGTCCGCCATTCCTGCCTCCTGCGCCTGCCTCCCGAGCCTGACAGGTCGGGCTCGGAGCGGCAACCCGCCCCTTTCACTCTGCCCAAATATCCCGCGGGGGAGTCCGGCCAGAGGCCGGACGGGGGCGCGAAGCCCCCGCTCTCCGCCGGCCGTCGGCGCCTCACTCGGCCGCCTGCTGCGCCTCCTGCGCCTCGGTGACCACTTCCATGACGGCCCCGACGGCCACCGACGAGGCGGTCGGCGCGACGGATGCGAAGGAGCCCGTGTCGGCCACCGCGGGCGCCGCGCGCTGCGTCATCCGCCAGCCCGCATAGATCGCCATCGCCCCGTAAAGCAGGCCGATGAAGAGAAAGAAGCCGCGCGGACCCGCCTGTTCCATGATCCAGCCGGTCACGAGGGGCCCGCAGACCGCCCCCAACCCGTTCATGAACAAGAGCCCCGCCGAGGCGGCCGCCATGTCCTCTTTGCCGAGGAAGTCGTTGGTATACGCGATCAGCAGCGAATAGACCGGGTTGGTGATCCCGCCGAGCAGCAGAGCGACCCCGATCAGCCCCCAGAAGGGCGGCTGGAACAGGACGGTCACCCCCATCAGCAGCCCCGCCACCACCGCAAGCCCGAGGATCAGCTGACGCCGGTCCATCCGGTCCGAGACCCAGCCGATCGGATATTGCAGCACGAGGCCCCCGACATAGATCGAGCCGATGAAGATCGAGATCTCCTGCACCGAGAGCCCCTCGAGCGTTCCCCAGACCGAGGCCATGCCGAACATGGCCGAGAAGATCCCGCCGGTCATCAGCATCCCCACCACGCCCAAGGGCGACACGCGGAACAGCTCGCGCACCGAGAGTCTCCGGGTGCTCTCGAAGGTCGGCGTGGGCGTCACGGTCAGAAGGATCGGCATGAAGGCCAGCGACACGAGCACCGAGGGGATCACGAAGAGGGTGAAGCCCGACGGATCGGCCGCATTCAGCAGCGCCTGACTCGTGATGATGCCCACCATCTGCACCATCATGTAGGCCGACATCGCCTGCCCCCGCGTCTCATTCGTTGCTGTGTTGTTCAGCCAGCTCTCGGCGGTGATGTAGACGCCCGAAAAGCTGAAACCGATCAGCACCCGCAGCAGCGTCCAGACCGCCCAGTCCGGCAAGACCGGATAGACCACCAGCACCGCCGAGATCATCGACCCGAGCGCCGCAAAGACCCGCACATGGCCCACCCGGCGGAGCAGGCCGGGCACGACCTGCGAGCCCACGAGGAACCCCGCGAAATAGGCCGAGGTCACGACGGCCAGCTGCGTGGTCGAAAATCCCTCGATCGCGCCCCGGATGCCCAGCAGCGAGGCCTGGACCCCGTTGCCGACCATGAGCAGCATGACGCCCAGCAGAAGCGGCCAGGTTGCGGCGAGGACCTTGAACATTCGGGGCTCCGTGACTTGGCGGACAGGCTAGAATGGGATGCGAGGAGGCCCCGCCGGAAGGCGACATCCGACAGCGGTTTCAACCGCCAGGGATCAGGAGGGAGGCGTCGCCGTACGAGAAGAAGCGATAGTCGTGGCGCACCGCATGGTCATAGATCGCACGGATCCGCGCCTCGCCCATCAGCGCCGAGACCAGCATCAGAAGCGTCGATTTCGGCAGGTGGAAATTGGTCATCAGCGCATCCGTCACCCGGAACCTGTAGCCCGGATAGATGAAGATGTCCGTCTCGCCCCGCCAGGGCCGGATCGTGCCCGTGGCGGACGCGCTCTCGATCAGCCGGAGCGCGGTGGTGCCGACCGGGATCACCCGCCCGCCCGCGGCCTTCGTCGCCGCGATCTCGGCCGCCGCGGCCTCGGTCACCTCGCCCCATTCGGCATGCATCCGGTGCGTGGTCACATCATCGACCTTCACGGGCAGGAAGGTGCCCGCCCCCACATGCAGCGTGACCTCGGTGAAGGCCACGCCGTTCGCGGCCAGCGCCTCGAGCAGCGGGCGGTCGAAATGCAGCGAGGCCGTGGGGGCGGCCACGGCACCCGCGTGGCGGGCAAAGACCGTCTGGTAATCCTCGCGATCCTGCGCATCGGGCGCGCGGCGAGCCGCGATGTAGGGCGGCAGCGGCATCGCGCCCGCCTCGGCCAGGGCGGCGTCGAACTCCTCTCCCGCGCGGTCGAAGACGAGGCGCAGGTCGGTCACGCCCTTCTCGGCCACCTCGGCCGACAGGGCGTCGGAGAAGCGGATCGTCTCGCCCTCCTTCAGCTTCCGCAGGGGCTTGGCCAGCGCGCGCCAGCCACCCGCCGCGGCGGGCTCCATCAGCGTGATCTCGATCTTCGCGCTGGCCTCGCCCCGCGTCCGCGTGCCGACAAGCCGCGCGGGGATCACGCGGGTGTTGTTCAGCACCAGCCGGTCTCCGGGGCGGAAGATGCCCACGAGGTCGCGCACATGACGGTCCTCGATCCGGTCCCCCTCGGCCAGCAGAAGGCGCGCGGCCGTCCGCGGACGCGCCGGGCGCGTGGCGATCAGCCGCTCGGGCAGGTCGAAGTCGAAGTCGGACAGTTTCATGACAGGCAACAGGCGTTCGGTGGCGGGAGGGCGGCAGGAGGCGGGGCCCGGCCGGGGACTTGGGGCGAAAGGGCGCCGAAGGCAAGGGCGATCAGGGCAGGACCGGCACCGGGCGGCGAAAGATCTCGCGGAACATGCCGGGGGTGAGGATCGAGAGCGGGTTGACCGTCACCGCCGGCCGGTCGGCCGAGCCCGTGATCGAATAGTTGAAGCCGAAGAGCCCCTCGCCCCGCCGGGTCAGAAGCGAGCCGATGCCGTTCAGCAGATAGATGGGCGAGATCACGCCCTGAAGGTCGAGCCTGCGGTCGCCGGCGCGGTAGAGCCCCGCGAGCGTGACCCCCATCGAGGCCCCCACGGCCGAGGCCTGCGAGATCTCGACCGCGCCCGGCTGGATGCGGAACTCGGCGTCGCCCTCGGCAAAGAGCAGCCCGTCTCCGTTCAGCTGCTCGAGAAGACCCACGACCGACACCGCATTCAGAAGCGCCGCAAGGACCGGCGCGTTCGTCACGCGGAAGTTCGAGACCACCGCCCGGCCGCGGTAGCCCTCGCGCCCTTCGGGCACCAGATGCAGATCGAGATCGCCGCCGCGGGCGTCGGGGAAGATGCCGGCCGAGGCGATCACCCCGCCCGCATCGCGCGACCGCAAGCGGACGGCGCTGCGTCCGCTCATCGGCACCACGGTGCCCTCGACGGCGGCGCGCCCGTTCACCCGTCCGCGGAAGCCGCCGTTGAAGCCGCCCCGCGTGCCGAAGCGGCCCTCCACATCCGTCAGCGCGATGCCCGAGGTCACCTGCAGCCGGTCGAGCGCCACGAGGATGGGCAGCGGCGTCCCCTCTCCGCTTCCGCCAGCCCCTCCGCCTCCCGCGGCACCGAGCCTCGTGAGATCAACGGACCCGCCCCGCACCTGCACCTCGATCGGCTGGCCCGTCCCCCTCCCGGCCAGCGTCACCGGCGCGTCGAGCCAGCCGTTGAGTCGCACCCTGTCGAACCGCACCGCATCAAGGCCGCCGTCGGCGCGCAGGGTCACCCGACCCGTGGCCGAGAGCCCGCCGCCTTCGAGAACCAGCTTTTCCACCGTCACGGGCTTGCCCAGCGTGGCCGCCAGCTCCAGCCGGCCGCTCCGCCCGGCGGGCTTCGACCAGCCGATCGCGGCCAGCCCCATCCGCAAGCCATCCAGATCCGACGAGAGCGTGAGGCGGGGCTCGGCCCCCTTCGCCATCTCGATGCGGAAGCGGCCGGGCGCGGCGCCCTCCAACGTGCCCGGCGGCAGGTTCAGGTTGAATTCCTCGGCGGCGGCGGGGGTCAGGGTTGCCGTCCCCTCGACCGTGGCGCGCCCCCCCGCCTCGGGCCCGAAGGCGAGCCGGTAGGCCCCATCGAACGGCACGCGCCCGAACCGGCCCGCGCCGCTGACGCGAAGACCCTCGGGCATTGCCTCAAGAGCGAGGCTTGGCGCGGTGATCGTCCGCCCCGGCACGAGCGTCTCCGAGCGGAAGTCGCTGATCGTGCCCCGGACCGAGAAATCCACCTCGTCGGGCATCACCTCCTGCTTCAGCGGCAGGTTCAGCGCGGTCTCCATCACGGCGCGCCCCACGCCGAGATCGACCGAGCGCCCCGCCTTCTCCAGAAAGCGGAACGGCGGCTGGTCGAGCAGCGAGAGCGCGGCCGTCACCCCGCTTTCGCTGTTCAGCGAGATCCGGGCGCGAGCGGGCCTCTCGCTCACGTCCGGCACCTCGAAGACCGAGCGCGTGACGCGGATGGGCCCGCCGGTGGGCGGGGTGACACGGCCCTCCTCCAGCACCATCAGGTAGCGGCGATCCTCGATCACCGCATAGCCCGAACCCTTCTCGATGGGCGGCAGGGTCTTCAGATACCGCACGTCGCCATCGCGGAACTCGTAGCCGAGCGAGAGCCGGGTCTCTGCGCCCGGACTCATCCGCAGCCCGGCCTCGACCTCGAACAGTCGCCCCTCCTGCACGTTCTCGGCCAGCCAGCTCCGCGTCTTGGGCACCAGCGCCAGCGGCCAGAGCGCGAGAAGGTCGCTGTGCGAGATCTCGTTCAGCCCCAGATCGAAGGCCACGCGCCAGCCGCCCTCCTCGGCCGAGGCCCGACCGCGGCCGATCAGCCGCCGGCCCTGCTCGACCAGCGCCAACTGGCCGATCTCGACTCGGAACGGATCGAGCCGCATCCTCAGATCCAGCGCCCCTTCGGAAAAATGCACCGGGGTCTCGAACAGGCCGTCGGGATCGGCGCTCGCATCCTCGACCCGGATCTGGGCCAGGATCTCGCGCGGCAACCCCTCGGACACGCCCGGCAGATAGGCGTGCCCCTGCGCCGACAGCCGCAGCGAGCGCCCCTGAACCTCGAGCCGCGTGAGGTTCAGCCGCTCGCGTGCGGGATCGTAGGAAAAGGCCATCCCGGCCCGGTCGAAGGCGATCGGCTTCGTCTCGGGGCGCGGCTGCAGCGCGCCCGCGCCGCTGTCGAGCGTGGCCTCGAACCGCGTGAGCCGCCCCTCGCCGTCGAGCGCGGCCGAAAAGCCGCCCGAGAGCGCCGTGTCCAGCACCTCGAGCCAGGCCACCGGCGCGGCCTGCGCGGCTATGTCGGACGCGGCCACCTGATCGACCGTGGCCGAGATCCGCGCCTCGGGGCTGCCGGGCGTGGTGACAAAGGTCATCACCGCCTGCGCCGGGGCACCGCCGCCCGGATCGAGCAGCGACAGCCCCAGTTCCAGCGCGCGCCGGTCCGGTCCGTTCACCAGCGCAAGCCGCCCGTCGCCCGCCTGCCACGTCCGCCCCGCCCGGCGATCGTCGAGCGTGAGCGTCGTGCCCTCGGCCTCGATCCGCGCAAGGTCGGCCAGCACCGGAGCCGCGAACATCCGGTCCACCGCCTGCCGCGCCTCGGCGTAGCTTGCGATGCGCAAGCCGCCGCCCTGCTCGCCCATCGCCAGGTCGAAGCGCCCGTCCCGCAGCCGACGCAGCGCGATCCGCGCCCCCGACAGCGTGATCACCTTCGGATGAAGCGCCCCCCGCAAGGCCGCGCCACGGTCAAAGACCACCCGCGCCTCGGGCAGGCTCACCAGCACGCGCCCGTCCGCCTGCAAGAGCCGCACATCATCCAGCCGAAGCCGCGGGATCCAGTTCGGCTCGACCGTCAGGACAAGCCCGCCGACCGACACCGACAGCGACGGCGCGAGCGCCCTGTTGATGCGCGCCTCGGCCTCGCTCACGGCCCAGACCGGCAGGGGCAGCGGCCGGCCCGTCAGGGCCAGCGTGCCGAAGCCCGCCACCCCCGCCAGAAGCGCAAGGCTCAGCAGCAGCCACAGCGAGACCCGGCCGCGCCGCGACCGCCCGCTCCGCCCCGGCTCCTGCTGGTCGCCGCCTACGGTCATGCGCTCCGTTTCCCTGTCACAGACTTGCCTTTACCGGCACCGTCGGACAACTAAAACTGCCGTGACCCATCCCTCAGCAAGGAGCCGCCCATGATCGACGCAGGCCAGCCCGCCCCCGATTTCAACCTGCCGCGCGAGGGCGGCAGCACCGTCTCTCTCTCGGCCCTGAAGCCGGGCAAGGCGGTCGTCTATTTCTACCCCAAGGATGACACGTCCGGCTGCACGCTCGAGGCGCAGGAGTTCACGGCCCTGGCCGCCCAGTTCGCCGAGATCGGCACGACCGTGATCGGCATCTCGAAGGACAGCGTCAAGTCGCACGACCGGTTCTGCGCCAAGCACGGGCTGGGAATCATCCTAGCCTCGGACGAGGGCGCCTCCACCGCCGAGGACTACGGCGTGTGGAAGGAGAAGAACATGTACGGCAAGACCTACATGGGAATCGAGCGTTCGACCTTCCTGATCGACGGCGAGGGCCGGGTCGCCCGCGTCTGGCGCAAGGTCTCGGCCCGCGGCCATGCGGCCGAGGTGCTGGCCGCCGCACGCGAACTCTGACCTTCCGGCCCGCGCGGGAAGGCCGGCAGGCTCCCTCGGGGACGCAGAGGGTGGAGGCCTGCCCTCTGCGCGGGCTTCCGCCGATCTTTTTCCGCAAACGACGGAACTTTCCCGCTATCGGCGAGTTTTCGCCCATTCAGGCAAGGTTCCGCCTTCAGCATCCCCCGATTGGTCAAATCGGTTGCACCCCTGCCACCCGCTGGCTAGTCAGTCTGCGGGGACAGGAAGCCGGCCCCAGAGCCGGCCATGGTTCGTCACCGCGAAACAACAAACGGGACTGACCGGTGCTGACGCGACTTCATTATCGGATCAATTCGAGCCTTGAGCGTATCCTGCCGGAAAAGCGGCTCTTCCTTAAATCCGATAGCGATACGCGCTTCATCCGTCTGCGACCCGTGACCCAGCTCGCCGCGCTGGCGGGCGGCACCCTCCTCGTAAGCTGGACGATTCTCGCCACCTCCATCGTGCTGATGGATTCGGTCGCCGCCGGAAACACCCGCGACCAGACCCAGCGCCGGCAGGCGCTCTATGAATCCCGCCTCAATGCGCTGTCCGCCGACCGCGACCACCGCGCCGAAGAGGCCGTGCGCGCGCAGGAGCGGTTCAACCTCGCCCTGGCCGAGGTCTCGAAGATGCAGACCGCGCTCCTCGCCACCGAGGATCGGCGCAAGGAACTCGAGACCGGGATCGAGGTGCTGCAGGACACGCTGATCCGCACCATCGACGAGCGCGACGAGGCCCGCGCCCAGTCCGAGCGCATGACCCTCGCGCTGGCAGAGCAGACCGGCTCGGCGCGCACCGACGGCTCGCGGATGGCCGATGCGGAAGCCACGCTCGAGCAGGTCTCCTCGGCGCTCGCCGCCCTCGCCCGCCAGCGCGACGACATGGCCACGGCCGTGCTGCTCGCCAAGGAAGAGACCGAAGAGGTCCTTCAGCAGAAGGCGGAACTGCAGGCGCGCAACGACCTGATCTTCGCCCGCCTCGAAGAGGCGGTGACCGTCTCGATGGAGCCGCTGGACAAGATGTTCCGCGCCGCGGGCCTCTCGACCGAGTCGCTTCTGAACCAGGTCCGCCGCGGCTACTCGGGTCAAGGCGGACCGCTGTCGAAGCTGACCGTCTCGACGATGGGCGGCGACCTCACGCCCGAGGAGCGGCGGGCCAACGAGATCCTGAACGGCCTCGACCGCATGAACCTCTACCGGCTGGCCGCCACCAAGGCGCCCTTCGCAATGCCGGTCAAGACCGCCTTCCGCTACACCTCGGGCTTTGGCGGGCGCGACGACCCGTTCGGCCGCGGCAAGCGCCGCCACGAGGGGATCGACATGGCCGGCGCCAGCGGCAGCCCGATCTACGCCACCGCCGACGGCGTCGTGACCGAGGCCGGCTGGGCCAACGGCTACGGCCGGGTGATCAAGATCCGCCACGACTTCGGCATCCAGACCGTCTATGGCCACCTGTCCCAAATCCGGGTCGACAAGGGACAAAGGGTATCGCGCGGGGACCGGATCGGTGATATGGGCTCTACAGGCCGGTCCACCGGCACCCATCTCCACTATGAGGTCCGCGTGGACGGGACTCCCGTCAACCCGATGACCTTCATCAAGGCGGCGAAAGATGTTTTCTAAGAGCAGAATCAACGAGCCCGGTCCCAAGCAGGGCGAGGCCGACAGGCCGAAGAATCAGGAAGCTCCCGTGCAGAAATCCTCGACCGACTTCGCGCCCGGTGCGCCCAAGCCCAAGCCCTCCGCCTCGGTCCTGTCCTCGGACCTGACGGTGGTCGGAAACCTCCGCACCACCGGCGACATCCAGGTGGAAGGCACGGTGGAGGGTGACATCCGCGCCCACCTGCTGACGGTCGGCGAAAGCGCCACCATCCGCGGCGAGATCATGGCCGATGACATCGTGGTGAACGGCCGCGTGATCGGCCGCGTGCGCGGCCTGAAGGTGCGCCTCACCTCGACCGCCCGCGTCGAGGGAGACATCATTCACAAGACCATCGCCATCGAATCCGGCGCCCATTTCGAGGGCTCGGTGCAGCGCCAGGAAGATCCGCTCCAGAGCGGCAAGCCCGGCGCTCCGGCGGCCCCGGCTGCGGCCCCGGCCCCGCAGGCCGCGAAACCCGCCGACCACTGATCCGTCTTCGCCGTCGGACCGACAGGATCAAGGGCTCCCACGCGGCGCCCTTTTGCATGTTTTCAATCAGTTGCGGCGTGTCCCTGTGATTGCGAATGAAGGGTCCGGCCGCGAACAGGGCGGCCGGCCACCTGTCAGTCGAGCGCAAGCCGGTAGAGATGCCAGGTGGCATGGCCCAGCACCGGCAACGCCACCAGAAGCCCCAGGAACCCCGGCAGCATGGCGAAGAACAGGATGCCGCCGATGGTGACGCCCCAGGACAGCATCAGCACCGGATTGGCCTGCACCACCTGAACGCTCGTGATCATGGCCGTCACGAAGTCCATCTCCCGGTCGAGCAGCAGGGGCAGACTGACCACCGTGATCGAGAACAGGATGCTGGCAAAGACCGCCCCGATCAGCATCTCGACCGCCAGCAGGGTCAGCCCGTTCGCGGTCATGAAACTGTCGAGCGAACTCGAGATGTTAACGATGGGCTGCGTCCCCATGAACAGCGCGAAGACCATGTGCGACAGGAAGTTCCAGAACAGGAAAAAGATCACCACGACGGCCGCCATCGAGGGGATCTGGCGATCCTTCTGGGCCACCACCACCCCGAGCACCTGCCCCCACCTGAGCGGCAGGCCAAGCTCCAGCCGGCGGCTCACCTCATAGAGACCGCAGGCGATGAACGGGCCGAGGATCGGAAAGCCCGCGGCCGCAGGCAGGATCCACCAGAAGTTGCCGCTCGTCGTGAGGGCCAAGAGGATGATCCAGCCGCAGATCACATAGACGGCCGAGAAGAACAGGCCGAAGGCCGGGGCGCGGCGAAAGTCCCGTATCCCGGCAAAGAGCGCAGTCCGCAGATCATCGGGGGTGAGCAAACGCACCTCCGGGACCGCCGAAGCGGGTTCCAAGTAGCTTTCCGACATTCCGAGGCTCCTCCATCTCGTGGGGAGAAGCGTAAGCTCAGGTGCCGTTCAGCGCCAAGATGATTCTGCACCTCAGCTTTTCGTAGGACATCGTGAGACAGCGCCCGTGGCCGACGGGGCGTTCGCGCCTCAGTCCTCGGCGTTGGCCTCGGCGCGGCTCTTGCCGGCCACGTCCTGCGCCAGCGTCGCCTGCATGAAGCGGTCGAGGTCGCCGTCGAGCACGCCCTGCGTGTCCGAGGTTTCGACCCCGGTGCGCAGGTCCTTCACCATCTGGTAGGGCTGCAGCACGTAGGAGCGGATCTGGTTGCCCCAGCCCGCCTCGCCCTTGGCCTCGTGCTGGGCGTTGATCGCGGCGTTCCGCTTGTCCAGCTCCATCTGGTAGAGCCGCGCCTTCAGCGCGTTCATCGCGGCCTCGCGGTTCTGGTGCTGCGACTTCATCGACGAGGTCACGACAATGTTCGTCGGCAGGTGGGTGATCCGCACCGCCGAGTCGGTGGTGTTGACGTGCTGCCCGCCCGCGCCCGACGAGCGATAGGTGTCGATGCGGATCTCGTTGGCCGGGATCTCGATCTCGATATTGTCGTCCACCACCGGATAGACCCAGACAGACGAGAAGGAGGTGTGCCGCCGCGCCGCCGAGTCATAGGGCGAGATCCGCACCAGCCGGTGCACCCCGCTCTCCGACTTCAGCCAGCCATAGGCGTTCGGCCCCGAAATCTTGTAGGCGGCCGACTTGATCCCCGCCTCTTCGCCCGCCGATTCCGACTGAAGCTCGACCTTGTAGCCCTTGCGCTCGGCCCAGCGGACATACATCCGCGCCAGCATCGAGGCCCAGTCGCAGCTTTCGGTGCCACCCGCGCCTGCGTTGATCTCGAGGAACGTGTCGTTGCCGTCGGCCTCGCCATCGAGCAGCGCCTCAAGCTCCTTGGCGCGCGCGGTCTGGACCAGGGTGCGAATCGCCGCCTCGGCCTCGGTCACGATCTCGGTGTCGCCCTCGGCCTCGCCCATCTCGATCAGCTCGACATTGTCGCGCAGGCCGCTATCGATCAGCCGATAGGTCGAAAGCTGGTCCATCAGCTGCTGCCGCTCGCGCATCAGCTTCTGCGCCCGGGCCGGGTCGTTCCAGAGGTTGCCGTCCTCGATCATCGCATCGAACTCTTCCAGACGATGCGGCGCGGTCTCGAGATCCATGCGCTGCCCCAGAAGCTCGAGCGAGCGCTTGATGGCCTCGACATGGTTCTGGGTCTCGGTGCGCATGGGCGGATGTCCTCGGATCGGTTCAGGCGGGGGTGATAGCGCGAAGGCGCGGACCGGGCAAGGCCGGGCCGCGCCTGCGATGTGGGGCTGGTTCAGTAAAGGCCGCCCGAGCTGAGCGTGCCGAAATCGGCCTTCTTGGGGATGACCTTCCGCTCGCCCGTGGCGGTCGTGACGGTCGAGCCCTGCTCGGTTTCATCCTCGCCATAGGCGAAGAGCGGCAGGTTCGATCCCATGGCAAAGCCGCCATCGACCATCGCGCCCATGCCGAAGACCGGATCCTCGCCCTGGCGGAAATACTCGGCCACCACGTTCTCGCCGGTCGCATCGTCGGGCAGCCGGGCGCCGGTGAAACGGTCGATCTTGATGAAGTAGCCGCCCGGCGGCACGCGGAACTCGGAGCCGCCGTATTTCTGCACCGCCTTGGTCATGAAGCTCTGGAACACCGGGCCGCAGAAGCCACCGCCCGAGGCCGAGCCCATCGACCGCGGCTGGTCGTAGCCGATGTAGCAACCCGCCACGATGTTCGAGGTGTAGCCGATGAACCAGACATCCTTGGCGTCGTTGGTGGTGCCCGTCTTGCCCGCCACCGGCACGGGCAGGTTGATCCCCCGCCCCGTGCCGCGCTTGACCACGCCCTCCATCATCGAGGTGAGCTGATAGGCGGTGATCGCATCCATCACCCGCTCGCGCTTCGAGGTGATGCGCGGTGCCCGGCCATCGGGCAGCAGCGGCTGGGCGCAATCCTCGCAGATCCGCTGGTCATGGCGATAGATCGTGCGCCCGAAGCGGTCCTGCACCCGGTCCACGAGGGTGGGCTGCACCCGCTCGCCGCCATTGCCGAACATGGCGTAGGCCGCCACCATCTTGAACAGCGTCGTCTCTTCCGCGCCAAGAGCGTTGGCGAGGAACTGCCCCATCCGGTCATAGACCCCGAACCGCTCGGCATAGGAGGCCACGGTGCCCATGCCGATTTCCTGCGCGATGCGGACGGTCATCAGGTTCCGCGACTGCTCCACCCCCGTGCGCAGCGGCGTCGGCCCGTAGTATTTTCCCGAGGCGTTCTTGGGCGTCCAGAGGCCCTGCGCCGTCTGCACCTCGATCGGGGCGTCAATGACGATGGTGGCCGGGGTGAAGCCCGAATCCAGCGCCGCCGCATAGACGAAGGGCTTGAAGCTCGACCCCGGCTGGCGCGTGGCCTGCGTGGCGCGGTTGAAGACGGAATACTGGTAGCTGAAGCCGCCCTGCATCGCGAGCACCCGGCCCGAGTTCACATCCATCGCCATGAAGGCGCCCTGAACCTCGGGCACCTGCCGCAGCGACCAGCGGCGCAGGCTGCCGTCCTCGGCCTTGAGCCCGCGCACCAGCACGACCTCCCCGACCGCAACCAGATCGCCCGCCACCTGCGCCTTGCGGCCAAGCCGGCCATCCGCCTGCCGCTTGCGCGCCCATGTCACGTCCTCGGCGGGGATGTAATGGCCGTCCTCGTCCTCCTCGACGCCCTCGATGCCGATCCGGGCCGCGCTGCCCCCCACCTCGAGCACCACCGCCGGATGCCAGCCCGGCACGTCGCGCGGCACCGGCGCCTCGGCCAGCGCCGCGCGCCAGTCGGCCTCCGAGCCGAGCCGTTCAACCGGGATCACCTGCCGGGTGCCGCGCCAGATCCCGAGGCTGCGGTCATACTTCTCAAGGCCCTCGCGCAGCGCCGCCGCCGCCTGCTCCTGAAGCTCGCGGTCGATGGTGGCGCGGATCGTCAGGCCGCCGCCAAAGAACTCCTGCTCGCCGAACTCGGACGACAGCTGCCGGCGGATCTCGTCGGTGAAATAGTCGCGCGGCGGCAGCGCCTCGCGGAAGGCGGGATAATCGCCGTTCTGCACCGACCGCAGCGGCTCGTTCAGCGACGAGGTCAGCGTCGCCTCGTCGATGTAGCCGTTCTCGAACATCTCGCGCAGCACGTAGTTGCGCCGCTGGGTCAGCCGCTCCTTGGCGCGCACCGGATGATACTGGCTGGGCGCCTGCGGCATCGAGGCCAGCGTCGCGGCCTCGGCCGGGGTCAGTTGCGAGAGCGTCTTGTTGAAGTAGGTCTGGGCCGCCGCCGCCACCCCGTAGCTGTTCTGGCCGAGGAAGATCTCGTTCAGATAGAGTTCGAGGATCTTGTCCTTGGGCAGCGTCTCCTCAATGCGGGTCGCAAGGATGATCTCCTTGATCTTGCGCTCGCCCGTCCGGTCGCCCGACAGCAGGAAGTTCTTCATCACCTGCTGGGTGATGGTCGAGGCGCCGCGCACGTTCTGCCCGCGCGAGCGCACCGCCTCGAAGGCGGCGACGGCGATTCCGCGGGCGTCATAGCCGTGGTGGCTGTAGAAGTTCTTGTCCTCGGCCGAGATGAAGGCGTTCTTGACCAGATCCGGGATCTCCTCGATCGGCGCGAAGATCCGCCGCTCCTGCGCGAATTCGTCGATGATCCGCCCCTCGCCCGAATAGATCCGGCTGATCGTGGGAGGGGTGTATTGCGCAAGGCTCTCGTGGCTCGGCAGGTCGCGGGAATACATCCAGAACACCGCGCCAAGGGTCAGCGCCAGCGCAAGCAGGCCCAGCGTGATCGCGGTGAAGATGGCCCCGAAGACCGAGCCTACGAACCTGAACAATGGCGGTGCCCCCTCTGGTTGGCGCCCTTATACACGCCGGCGGCGGGAAGGGCAAAACCTGCCCTCGGCCCCCGCTTCGCGTTTTCGCGATCAGCGCCGAAGCATCTCCTTCAGCGCCGCATCCTCGCGCGCCCAGGCTTTCAGCCCCTCCACCAGCGCCCCGATCATCCGGGCCCTCCAGGCGGGATCGCGCAGCCGTGCAAGATCGGCGTCGCTCGACATGAAGCCGGTCTCGACCAGGATCGAGGGCATGTCCGGCGACTTCAGCACCGAAAAGCTGGCGGCCTGCCGGGGATGGCGGTGCATCGCCAGACCGCGGTCCCTGATGGCCGCCTCGAGCGCCAGCGCCAGCCGCTCGTTGCGCGGCCCGGTCTCGGTCCGGGCCAGATCCATCAGCACGCCCGCCACCAGATCATCGTGGCCGGTCAGGTCGATCCCCGCCAGCAGATCGTCGCGGTCGTGCCGCTCGGCCAGCGCCGCAGCCGCCGCGTCCGAAGCCTCCTCGGCCAGCGTGTAGAGCGTGGCCCCCACCGCCTCGCCCTCCGCAATCGCATCGGCATGAAGCGAGACGAACACCTGCCCGCCCGCCGCCCGTGCCCGCGTGATGCGCGCCTCGAGCGGCACGAACACATCCTCCTCCCGCGTCATCGCCACGCGGAACGTGCCGTCGCGCAGCAGCGCCTCCTTCAGTTCGCGCGCCAGCGTCAGCATCAGGCTCGCCTCGCTGATGGCCCCGCGCTCGGCGCCGGGATCGATCCCACCGTGCCCGGGATCGAGCACGACCGTCAGCGGGCCGGACCCCTGCGCCCTCCGGGGCAGGTCCGCCGCCGGCGGCAACGCCCAGCCCGGCGGCTCGGCCGCGCCCGCCCGCGCGGCGAACTCCGCCGCATCCGCCTTGCGCAGCGTGACCGCGATGCGCGCGCCCTCCTTCGTGCGCATTCCGGCCGTCTCCACCACCATCGGCCCGGCCAGCTCCATCACCAGCCGCGACCAGCCGGGCCGGAACGCGCCGGCGCGCACCTCCCTGACCCGGTCCGTGGTCTTCGGCAGCGCCTCGACAGGGCCGAACTCCACCTCACGGAAATCCATCACCAGCCGCGGCGGCCCGTCCATCACCCGCACGCGCCACGGCACCGGCTGGCTCAACCGCAGCTCGACCGAGACGCCGCTCCAGCCACTTCCGGCGATCCGCGACGCGCCGGCATCGAGCCGGGCGAGCCCCGTCAGCTCCTGCGCCAGAGCCGTTGGCCCGACCACCGTCGCCAGCACCACCACGAGCAGCGCCAGCCGGCCGCGCACCAGTCTCAGGATCTCCATCCGCGTCCTTTCACGCTCGTCCAAATATCCCCGCCGGAGGCTCCGACGGTCAGCGCCGGCGCGCCGCCATGAAGGCCTCGAGCCGCCGCAACCCCTCGACGATGTCCTCCGTCGCCCGCGCGTAGGAGAAGCGCAGCGTCCTCGCCCCGCGCACCGGGTCGAAGTCGAGGCCCGGCGTCACCGCCACCCCCGCCTCGCGCAGGATCTCGGCCGCGAAGGCCAGGCTGTCGTCCGTCAGGTCCGACACGTCGGCATAGACATAGAAAGCCCCATCCGGCGGGGCAAAGCGGGTGAAGCCGGCCTTCGGCAGCCCTTCCAGCATCAGGCGGCGGTTCTCGGCATAGACGATGCGGTTGGCCTCAAGCTCCTCCAGGCAGTCCAGCGCCGCCAGCGCCGCGATCTGGCTCGCATGGGGCGGACAGATGAACATGTTCTGCGCCAGCCGCTCGATCGGGCGCACATGCGCCTCGGGCACCACCAGCCAGCCCAGCCGCCAGCCGGTCATCGAGAAATATTTCGAGAAGGAATTGACCACATAGACATCGTCCGTGATCTCGAGCGCCGAGACCGCGCGCGTGCCATAGTCCAGCCCGTGGTAGATCTCGTCCGAGATGAAGGCGATGGCGCGCTCCGCGCAATGGCCCGTCAGCGCCGCCAGCGCCTCCTTCGAGAGCATCGTCCCCGACGGATTGCCCGGCGAGGCCACGATCAGGCCCGCAAGATCGGCCACCCCTGCCAGATCCTCGGGCACGGGTTGCAGGCGGTTCTCGTCCCGCGTGGGGATGCCCACCGGCTCCAGCGACAGCGCGCGCAGGATCTGGCGGTAGCTCGGATAGCCGGGCTCGCCCAGAGCCACCCGGTCGCCCGCCTCGAAGAGGGCGGTGAAGGCCAGAAGGAAGGCCGAGGATGAACCGGCCGTCACCACCACGCGGTTGGCGTCCAGTTCCACCCCGTACCAGCGGCGGTAGAGGTCCGCGATCCCCTTGCGCAGTTCGGGCAGGCCAAGCGCCACGGTGTAGCCGAGCGGCCCCGCCTCCATCGCCCGCGCCAGCGCCGCCCGCGCGCCCGCCGGCGCGGGCGTTCCGGGCTGGCCCACCTCCATGTGGATGATCGACCGGCCCGCGGCCTCCAGCGTCCGGGCCTGTTCCATCACATCCATCACGATGAAGGGATCGACCGCTCCCCGCCTTGAAACCCGCATCTTCCGCCTCTTAGACTTTTCCTGCCGTTCCTGAGACACCGGGGCGCGAAGGTCAATGGCAGGCCGCCGCCGCCCTCGCGCTTATCCGGTTGCCAAGGCGGCCGGATCGGTGTTCCTGTCCTGATCCGCAACCCGCCCCCGCGACCCGCGCCAACCGGAGCCCATGATGAGACTGATCCCCCTTGGTGCCGCTGCCCTGACGGCCGCCCTCGCCCTTGCCCCTGCCGCACAGGCCGAGATGAGCGCCGCCGAGCGCGAGGCCTTCCGCGCCGAGGTCCGGGCCTATCTGCTCGAGAATCCCGAAGTGCTGATGGAGGCCTTCGCCGCCCTCGAACAGCGCCAGCAGCTTGACCAGATCAACGCCGACCTCGCCCGCCTCGAGGAACATTCGGACGAGATCTACCGCGACCCCGCCAGCTGGGCCGGCGGCAACCTCGAGGGCGACGTGACGGTGGTGGAGTTCATCGACTACCGCTGCGGCTATTGCCGCAAGGCCAATGCCGAGGTCGAAGAGCTGGTGACGTCCGACGGCAACATCCGCTTCGTGCTGAAGGAATATCCGATCCTGGGCGAGGAATCGGTGGTGGCCTCGCGGTTCGCCATCGCGGTGCTGCAGATCGCCGGCGACGAGGCCTACAAGCAGGCGCACGATCGGCTGATCGCCTTCCGGGGCGACATGACGAAGGAGGCGCTCGGCCGCCTCGCCGACGACATGAAGCTCGACCGCGCCGCCATCCTCGAGCGGATGGATCACGCCGAAGTGACGGCCGTGATCGCGGCCAACCACCGGCTCGCCGAGACGCTCGAGATTTCGGGAACCCCGACCTTCGTCATCGACCGCACGATGGTGCGCGGCTATGTGCCGCTCGACGGGATGCGCCAGATCGTCGAGGGCCAGCGCAAGGGCTGAGCCCCCGCCCCGATGAGGAAAGGCGCCCGAGCGGGCGCCTTTTTCATGCCGGTCATTCGCGAAGCGTGAATGCCTCGGCTATTCGGCGGCCTCGGCCGCCGCGCTCTTCTCGGCCTCGATCTCGGCGGCCCGGCGCTCGACCATGCCCACGATCTCGTCGATCATCCGCTCGTTGCCGAGCTTGTGGCTCTGCTTGCCGGCCAGATACACCATGCCCGAGCCGTTGCCGCCGCCGGTGAAGCCGATGTCGGTCATCAGCGCCTCGCCCGGACCATTGACCACGCAGCCGATGATCGAGAGGCTCATCGAGGTGGTCACATGCGCCAGACGATCCTCGAGTTCGGACACCGTCTTGATCACGTCGAACCCCTGCCGCGCGCAGGAGGGGCAGGAGATGATCGTCACGCCGCGGTGGCGCAGGCCCAGCGACTTGAGGATCTCGTAGCCGACCTTGACCTCCTCGACCGGATCGGCCGAGAGCGAGACGCGCAGCGTGTCGCCGATCCCCGACCAGAGGAGGTTGCCAAGGCCCACCGCCGACTTCACCGTTCCCGCCGTCAGCCCGCCCGCCTCGGTGATCCCGAGGTGGATCGGCGCGTCTGTCGCATCGGCCAGCGCCTGATAGGCCGCGGCGGCGAGGAACACGTCCGAGGCCTTCACCGAGATCTTGTACTCGTGGAAATCGTTGTCCTCGAGGATCTTGATGTGGTCCAGACCCGACTCGACCATCGCCTCGGGGCAAGGCTCGCCGTATTTGTCGAGCAGATGCTTTTCGAGCGAGCCCGCGTTCACCCCGATCCGCATCGAGCAGCCGTGGTCGCGGGCGGCCCTGATGACCTCGCGCACCCGGCTGGCGTCGCCGATGTTGCCGGGGTTGATCCTGAGACAGGCGGCCCCCGCCTCAGCGGCCTCGATGGCGCGCTTGTAGTGGAAATGGATGTCGGCCACGATCGGGACCGGGCTCGCCGCCACGATCTCCTTGAGCGCGCGGGTCGAGGCCTCGTCGGGCACCGAGACGCGGACGATGTCGGCCCCGGCTTCGGCGGCGCGCAGCACCTGCGCGATGGTCGCCGGCGCGTCGGCCGTGATCGTGTTCGTCATGGTCTGCACCGAGATCGGCGCATCGCCGCCCACCGGAACGTTCCCCACCATGATCTGCCGCGACTTGCGGCGGTGGATGTTGCGCCAGGGGCGGACATGATTCAGCGACATGGGTGGAAACCTCGGGTGATGGTCGCCGACAACTTAAACCCGGCGAGGCAGCGGCACAACCGGCTGCGCTTAAATGCCCTGCCCCATCCTGCGGCAAGGCAGGGCGCGCGGGTCCGGTCGTCAGCGGGTCTCGTTCTGGGCGACGGTGGCGTAACGGGCCAGATCCGCGTCCCCGGTCAGGTCGGCCATGGCATATTTGTCCACCAGCGCCTCGGCCGACAGCGCCACATTCTTGACGACCTGCGCCCCCGGAGCCGACGGACCGTAGGTCTTGCCGTTCACGGCAAAGTAGAGAGAGCCCGAGTTTCCGGCCCGCAGGACCGGCGGCTGCTCCATCTGCGGCACGACGAACCGCTCGCCCGCATCGAGGATCTTCTCGAACAGGACGGTGCCATCCGCGGCCTGCACCCGCACCCAGGAGGGCCGCACGGCCAGAAGCTCCACCGTGGGCGGGGCCGCCTCGGCAACCTGCACCTCTTCCTCGACCGGAGTGGCCGCAACCGGCTCGGGCGCGACCTCGAGCGAGGCCCGTTGCACATTGTCGCTCATCCGCGGATTGATCGCGGCGATCGGACCATCCCGCGACACCAGCACGGGCACGTCGAGCGCCTGCGCCTGCGGGCGATAGAGCCGGCCCATCAGGTCGGGCTGCACCGGATCGGCCGAGGCGAGATCCGTGACAGGCTCACTCCGCACCAGCGGCGCGACCGTGCTCACGCTGCCCAGCGGATCGATCTCGGCCACGACCTGCGGCGCCTGATCGACGGGGGCCACCTGCACGCGCTGCACCTGTTGCAGCACGGACCAGCCGCCGTAGCCGATGCCACCGATCAGCGCGAGCAGCACGAAGACCGAGCCCACGGCGCCCGGCTCGATACGCGCCAGAAAGCTCTCGTCCCGCGGCACGAAGAGCGCGTTCGGATCGGCCAGCGGATCGCGCGCCTCCCCACCCACGCGGGTCCGCGACTGCGCATCCCGCCGCGCACCGGACACCGAGATCGCCATCCCGTGCATGGTGGTGAAATTGGCTTCCTTGCAGAAGCGCGCGAAGGACTCGTCCGGGTCCATCCCGAGGTAGCGCGCATAGGAGCGCACATAGCCCGCCACGAACCCCTGCGTCTCGAAAGCCGAGACGTCGGCGTTCTCGATGGCGGCGATATAGGTCGCCTTGATCTTGAGTTCGCGCTGAACATCGAGCAGGCTCTTGCCGAGCGTGGCGCGTTCACCGCGCATGATATCGCCCAGCCGCAATTCGAAGTCGTCAAAACCCTTCGGCTTGTCGACTTCGGCCGTCGAAGGTTGATTCCTCCGCCAGATCATGCGTTTGCCCGTCCCTGCCCCGTTTCACCCCGGCCGGTTCCTCGCCGACTCAAGGGTATCCTGTACCGACAGAAGTAGCACAGGGCAGAGACCTTTGCATCCGCAGAAGCGGTCAGGCAACCACCTCGGCGCGATTCAGCGCACAGTGCTGCCAGAGCACATCCATGGCCTTCACAAGGTGATCGATCATCCCCGAATCATGCACCGGCGAGGGAGTGAAGCGCAGACGCTCGGTCCCGCGGGGCACGGTCGGGAAGTTGATCGGCTGGACGTAGATGCCGAAATGTTCGAGCAGCATGTCCGAGATCATCTTGCAGTGCACCGGGTCGCCGACATGGACCGGCACGATGTGCGAGCCGTGGTCGATGATCGGCAGGCCGAGACCCTTCAGCCGCATCTTCAGGATCTTCGCCTGGGTCTGGTGCTTCTCGCGCAGCTCGACGTCGCCCTTGAGGTGACGCACCGAGGCCGCGGCGCCGGCGGCCACCACCGGCGGCAGCGACGTCGAGAAGATGAAGCCCGGCGCGTAAGAGCGCACGGCGTCACACATTTTCGCCGAAGCCGCGATATAGCCGCCGAACACGCCATAGGCCTTGCCCAGCGTGCCGTTGATGATGTCGATCCGGTCCATCAGCCCGTCGCGCTCGGCCACGCCGCCACCACGGGGGCCGTACATGCCGACGGCGTGCACCTCGTCGATGTATTTCAGCGCGCCGAACTCGTCGGCGATGTCGCAGATTTCCTTGATGTAGCCGAAGTCGCCGTCCATCGAATAGACCGACTCGAAGGCCACGAGGATCGGCCGGCCCTTGCCGATCGAGCTGAGGATGCGGCGCAGGTCGTCGAGGTCATTGTGCTTGAAGATGTGCTTCTCGGTGCCCGAGCGGCGGATGCCCTCGATCATCGAGGCGTGGTTCAGCTTGTCCGATACGATGACGAGGCCCGGGATCAGCTGCGGAAGCGTCGAGAGGGTCGCGTCGTTGGCGATGTAGGCCGACGAGAAGACCAGCGCGGCTTCCTTGCCGTGCAGGTCGGCCAGCTCGGCCTCGAGCCGCTTGTGATAGAGCGTCGTGCCCGAGATGTTGCGCGTGCCGCCCGAGCCTGCGCCCGTGTTCTCGAGCGCCTCGTGCATGGCGCCCAGCACGACCGGATGCTGGCCCATGCCGAGATAGTCGTTGCCGCACCAGACGGTGATTTCCTTCTCGCTCCCGTCGGGCTTGCGCCACATGGCTTTCGGGAAGGCACCCTTGCGCCGCTCGATGTCGATGAAGGTCCGGTACCGGCCCTCGGTGTGGAGCCGGTTCAGAGCGGTATCGAGTGCCTGGTTGTAGTCCATCTTCGTCTCCCTGACGCCCGGGCTGCCGGGCAAGCTGGGTGTGATAATGAAAATTCGGCGCGCCGCGGCCTTGATGAGGATCAAATCCTAAGTCTGGAACCGGCCAATTTGAAACCCGTTCATTGGTCCCTGCGTCAATCGGCCACCACGATCGCGCAGTCCCGCGCGCCCCCGGTGCTGGCGCAGGCCCGAAGCGCCTCCTGCTGCGCGGCCCCACCCTGCCCGAGACCCCAGCGGCCGGTGGCGGGCGAGATCGCCAGGGCGCGGGGGCCGCGCGTCCCGTAGTCGGCCCCAAACCCGCGTGTTGCGTCAGAGGATAGGCTGAGGGCGCGGCCCTTCCAGCCCGCGGGCCGGATGTATGCCGCAATCTCGCAGGACCGGCGCCCCGTGCGCTTTTCCTCGCAGGCGGCCAGCGCCGCCTTGGCCGCTGCCTCGGTCGAATGGTGGTTGGCGGCGGCGATGGTCGCCTCGGAGGCGAGTCCCTCCTCGGGCGACAGGGCGACGGCGCCGTAGTAGGGCTGTTCGCTCACCACCATCCGCAGCAGCTTTTTGTCATTGGCGGACAGGAAGTCCGCGGGCAGGATCTCGACCTCGGCCTTCAGGGGCGCAAAGAGCATCCGCTCCGCCTGCCGGCCCGTCACCGGCTCGGCCAGGGCGGCCCCGGCCGCCGCAAGGCTGAGGGCTGCCATGATCGCCAGACGCATCCTCGACTCCGCCACCTCATCGTTGCCCGCCCTCTTAGCGCAACCCGGCCCCGCTGCACAGGGCCTCCGCAGCTTGTGATCGGCGGGCCTTCCTCGAAATTGACTTCTCCGACAGTGCGGCAGCATACACGGGGGCGGGACTCTCTGCCGCACCGGCAGGGCCAGCCCGCCTGGGCCCGACGAGGCCCGCAAGGCCGCCCGAGGGCGGACAAACCCGATGAGGAAGGATCAAAGATGACGCTCGACGCGGTGCTCGCCCGGATCGACAACAGCCTGCCCGAGGCTCTGGACCGGCTGATGGCGCTGTTGCGGATTCCCTCGATCTCGACGGATCCCGCCTATGCCGCCCACTGCGACGCGGCGGCCGACTGGCTGGTGGCGGATCTCGCCTCGCTGGGGTTCGAAGCCTCGAAACGCGCGACGCCCGGCCATCCGATGGTGGTGGCCCACGCCCCCGGAGAGGGCCCGCACCTGCTGTTCTACGGCCACTACGACGTGCAGCCCGTCGATCCGCTGTCGCTCTGGGATCGCGACCCGTTCGATCCGGCGCTCGAGGAGACGCCGGTGGGCCCGGTCATCCGCGCGCGCGGCGCCTCGGACGACAAGGGCCAGCTGATGACCTTCCTCGAGGCCTGCCGCGCCTGGAAGGCCGAGCACGGCCGCCTGCCCTGCCGGCTGACGATCTTCCTCGAGGGCGAGGAGGAATCGGGCTCTCCGTCGCTCGTGCCCTTCATGAAGGAGAATGCGGACGAGCTGACGGCCGACCTCGCGCTGATCTGCGACACGGGTCTGTTCGAATCGCGCACGCCCGCCATCGTCACCATGCTGCGCGGCCTGCTCGGCGAGGAGATGGTGGTGCGCGGGCCCTCGAAGGACCTCCATTCCGGGATGTATGGCGGCGTCGCCATCAACCCGATCCGGGTGCTGACGAAGGTGCTGGCGGGCCTGCATGACGAGACCGGCCGCGTGACCCTGCCGGGCTTCTACGACGGCGTGACCGAACTGCCCGAGGCGATCCGCGCCCAGTGGCAGGGCCTCGCCTTCGATCACGCGCGGTTTCTCGGCGATGTGGGCCTGTCGCAGCCGGCCGGAGAGCAGGACCGCACGCCCCTCGAGATGATCTGGTCGCGGCCGACCTGCGAGATCAACGGGATCTGGGGCGGCTACACCGGCGAGGGGTTCAAGACGGTCCTGCCGGCCGAGGCCCATGCCAAGGTCAGCTTCCGCCTTGTGGGCGATCAGGACCCCAACGCGATCCGCGAGGCGTTCCGCGCCCATGTCCGCGCGCAGCTGCCGCCCGATTGCAGCGTCGAGTTCCACGGTCACGGCAACTCGCGCGCCGGCCACATGCGCACCGACTCGCCCGCCTTCGAACAGGCCCGCGCCGCCCTGACCGAGGAATGGGGCCGCTCGGCCGCCTATGTCGGCTGCGGCGGCTCGATCCCCATCGCGGGCTATTTCCAGACGATTCTCGGGATGGACGCCATGCTGGTCGGTTTCGGCAAGGACGACGACCAGATCCACTCGCCGAACGAGAAATACGACCTCGAGAGCTTCCACAAGGGCATCCGCTCCTGGGCCCGCGTCCTTGCACGGGTCGCGGGGTGAGCGTCTCGATCCGCACCGCCACGGCGGCCGACGAGGCCGCCTTCCGCGCCCTCTGGGGGGATTATCTGGCCTTCTACCAGATGACCCTCCCCCCCGAGGTCATCGACACGACCTGGGCGCGCATCCTGGATCCCGCCTCGCCCCTGACCGCCCGGCTTGCGGTGACCGAGGGGCGCGTGCGCGGCTTTGCGCTGCACCACACGCATATCTCGACCTGGGGCATCCACCCGGACGGCTATCTCGAGGATCTCTATCTCGAGCCCGAGGCGCGGGGCCTTGGCCTCGGCCGCGCCCTGATCGAGGATCTGATCGGGATCGGACACGCGAGCGGCTGGCACCGGCTCTACTGGCACACCAACGAGAGCAACACGACGGCGCGCAAGCTCTATGACAGCTTCACCCCGACCGACGGCCATGTGCGCTACCGCCTGATGCTCTGAGGTTACGGCTCGGCAGGCGGGGCGTCCCGGCCCCCGCCTGCACCGGCCTGCGCCATCAAGGCCCCGGCCCGGGACGCATGAAGGCTTCGGCCACCGTTTACGGTTGGATCGGCGAGTGCTGGCCTGACCGCGCAGAGATCGGGCTGCCGCCCGTGTCCCTGAAGTCTGAAAGCGACGTGATGTGTGGGAAGAAGTGGCGCGGTTGACGGGGCTCGAACCCGCGACCCCCGGCGTGACAGGCCGGTACTCTAACCGACTGAGCTACAACCGCGTGCGCCGTCCGGTCGCCGCCGAACGTGAGGCGGGTATTACGCAGCCTCTCGGGCGGCGTCAAGCGCCCCCGCGCCGAAAAATGCGAAAGTCGGTTTCAAGAGCCCGGCCCGGCCGCCCACCCTGCCCCGACACGGTCCCAAACCGGCCGCACCCCCTTGCAGAGTCACCCTCTGCCGCCTATGGCAGGCCATGACCCAGCACGACCGCCTTCTCATCATCGACTTCGGGTCGCAGGTGACCCAGCTCATCGCGCGCCGCCTGCGCGAGCTGAATGTCTATTGCGAGATCCACCCCTATCAGAACGTGACCGAAGCCTTCCTGAAGGGCTTCGCTCCCAAGGCCGTGATCTTCTCGGGCGGCCCCTCCTCGGTCTTTGCCGAGGGCGCGCCGATGCCGCCCGCCTGCGTCTTCGAGATGGGGGTGCCGATCCTCGGCATCTGCTACGGCCAGCAGGTGATGATGCACTGCCTCGGCGGCAAGGTGGAGCGCGGCCACGGAACCGCCGAATTCGGCCGCGCCTTCGTGACGCCCGCCGAAGGCCGCCTCGCCATCCTCGACGGCTGGTTCGAGGACGGGCGCGAGCAGGTCTGGATGAGCCACGGCGACCATGTCTCGAAGATCGCGCCGGGGTTCCAGGTCTTCGGCACCTCGCCCAACGCGCCCTTCGCCATCACCGCCGATCCCGCGCGCCACTTCTACGCCGTGCAGTTCCACCCCGAGGTGCACCACACGCCGAAGGGCGCGAAGCTCTACGAGAATTTCGTGAAGCTCGCGGGCTTCAAGGGCGACTGGACCATGGGCGCCTACCGCGAAGAGGCGATCGCGAAGATCCGCGCGCAGGTGGGCGATCAGAAGGTGATCTGCGGCCTGTCGGGCGGGGTCGACTCCTCGGTCGCGGCGGTCCTGATCCACGAGGCGATCGGCGACCAGCTGACCTGCGTCTTCGTCGATCACGGCCTTCTGCGGCTGGGCGAGGCCGAGCAGGTGGTCACCATGTTCCGCGACCACTACAACATGCCGCTGATCCACGCGGACGAGAGCGACCTGTTCCTCGGCGCGCTCGAGGGCGTCAGCGACCCCGAGGTGAAGCGCAAGACCATCGGCCGGCTCTTCATCGACGTGTTCCAGAAACACGCGGCCGACGTGGGCGGCGCCACGTTCCTCGCGCAGGGCACGCTTTACCCGGATGTGATCGAGTCGGTCAGTTTCTCGGGCGGTCCCTCGGTCACGATCAAGTCGCACCACAACGTGGGCGGCCTGCCCGAGAAGATGGGCCTGAAGCTGGTCGAGCCGCTGCGCGAGCTGTTCAAGGACGAGGTCCGCGCGCTCGGCCGCGAACTGGGCCTGCCCGACAGCTTCATCGGCCGTCACCCCTTCCCCGGCCCCGGCCTCGCCATCCGCTGCCCCGGCGAGATCACCCGCGAAAAGCTCGAGATCCTGCGGCAGGCCGATGCGGTCTATATCGACCAGATCCGCCGCCACGGGCTTTACGACGAGATCTGGCAGGCCTTCGTGGCGCTGCTGCCGGTGCGCACGGTGGGCGTGATGGGCGACGGGCGGACCTACGACTATGCCTGCGCGCTGCGCGCGGTGACCAGCGTGGACGGCATGACGGCCGACTACTACCCCTTCACCCACGAGTTCCTCGGCGAGACCGCAACGCGGATCATCAACGAGGTGCAGGGCATCAACCGGGTGACCTACGACATCACCTCGAAGCCGCCGGGCACGATCGAGTGGGAATGACGGACGCGGCGGGAGCCTTCCCGCCGCCCTTCGCCGCCCTCTGACGGCGTCTGCCTCGTGACGCGCGAAGAGGCCTCAGGCGGCCTCTTCCTCCTCGGCCGACTGGCGCAACCACATGGCGGCGTAGCGGCCCCCGCGCGCGAGCAGCTGCTCGTGCCGCCCCTCCTCGATGATCCGGCCCTCTTCGAGCACCACGATTCGGTCCGCATCGGCAATGGTCGAGAGCCGGTGCGCGATCGTGATCACCGTCCGCCCCTCGCCCATCTCGCGCAAAGAGTCCTGGATGTCGCGCTCGGTCTGCGTGTCGAGCGCCGAGGTCGCCTCGTCCAGCAGCAGGATCGGCGGGTTCTTCAGCAGGGTCCGGGCGATACCCACGCGCTGCTTCTCGCCGCCCGAGAGCTTGAGGCCCCGCTCGCCCACCATGGTCCGGTAGCCGTCGGGCAGCCGCAGGATGAAGTCATGGATCTTCGCCGCCCGCGCCGCCGCCTCGACCTCCTCGGGGGTGGCATGGGGACGGCCATAGGCGATGTTGTAGAAGATCGTGTCGTTGAATAGCACCGTATCCTGCGGCACCACTCCGATGCGGGCGTGCAGCGAATCCTGCGTGACCGACCGCAGGTCCTGCCCGTCGATGCGGATCGCGCCCTCGTTCACGTCGTAGAAGCGGAACAGAAGCCGCCCGATGGTGGACTTGCCCGACCCCGAGGGCCCGACCAGCGCCACGGTCTCGCCGGCCTCGACCCGCAGCGAGATACCCTTGAGGATGATCCGCCCGGGATCGTAGCCGAAATGGACGTTCTCCAGCTCGACCGTGCCGCCCGCCACGGCGAGCGGCTTCGCGTCCGGCGAATCCGTCACCTCGGCCGGCTGGCCCAGAAGGCCGAACATCTGGCCCATGTCCACCAGCGCCTGCCGGATCTCGCGATAGACCGTGCCGAGGAACCCCAGCGGCAGGGTGATCTGGATCATGTAGGCGTTGACCATGACGAAATCGCCCACCGTCAACTGGCCCGCCTGCACGCCATAGGCGGCCATGACCATGACCGCGACAAGGCCCGCGGTGATGAGAATGCTCTGGCCTGCGTTCAGGAACGCGAGCGACTGGCCGGTCTTGACCGCGGCCTTCTCGTAGCCCGCCATGGCCACGTCATAGCGCTCGGCCTCGCGCTGCTCGGCGCCGAAATACTTCACCGTCTCGAAGTTCAGCAGCGAGTCGATCGCCTTCTGATTGGCGTCGGTGTCCTGTTCATTCATCTGCCGGCGGATCTGCACCCGCCATTCGGTGACCTTGAAGGTGAAGGCCACGTAAAGCGCGATGGTCGCCACCACCACCGCCATGTAGGACAAGCCGAACACCACCGCAAAGATGATCGCGACCAGCGTCAGTTCGAGGATGAGCGGCCCGATCGAGAAGAGCATGAAGCGCAGCAGGAAATCGACGCCCTTCACCCCCCGCTCGATGATGCGGCTGAGCCCGCCGGTCTTGCGGCTGATGTGGTAGCGCAGCGAGAGGCGGTGGATGTGGGTGAAGGTCTCGAGCGCAAGCTGGCGCAGGGCGCGCTGGCCCACGCGGACGAAGATCGCATCGCGAAGCTCGCCGAAGGCCACCGCGCCCAGCCGCGCAAGCCCATAGGCCACCGTCATGCCGACCGCGCCGAGGCCCAGCATGAAGGCCGGAGACGGGGCATCGCCCGCCAGCGCGTCCACTGCCGCCTTGTAGAAGAAGGGGGTCGAGACCGAGATCACCTTGGCCAGCACCAGCATGACCATGGCGATGATCACGCGGCGCTTCACCCAGGTCTGACCCTTTGGCCAGAGGTAGGGCGCCATGCGCTTCATCGTGGCCCAGCCGCTCAATTCCGGCGGATTTGCGGGCGTCGGACCCGGCCTCTGTCTCGCTTCGCTCATCGGGGATCTCCTCGGAGAGCCCTACCTAAGCCTGCGGCCATCGGAACACCAGAGGCGGAAAAGGAAGCATTTCCGCCAGAAGAATCTGCGGACACGGATAGCCCCCTGCCCGGTCGGGGCGAGGCGGCGGGATCAGTCGGTGGCGGCCGGCAAGGTGAAGACCTGCCCCGGATAGATGAGGTCAGGATCGCGGATCGCGGAGCGGTTCGCCTCATAGACCTTCACATAGAGCATGCCCGCGCCGAAATTGTCCTGCGCGATGCGCCAGAGCGAGAAGCCGGGCTGCACCGTCACCGTGACGGGCGCGCCGGTCGGAGGTTCGGCCTCGGGCCCGGCTGCAATCCGGCTGTCGGGCACGGCCAAGGGCGTCGTGGCATCGGCGCCCGGCACCCTGGGCGAGGACCCGTCGGCCGATCCGGCGCCTTCGGGCGCGGCGGGCGCAGAGGCTGCGGCCGCGGGCGGGCCACCGTTCTGCGCCTCGAGGGCGGCCGCCACCGTCTCGTGCGTCTCGCGCGCAAAGGGGGTCTCGAACCGGGCCACCACCTCGCCATCCTCGCCGATGCGATCGGCCCGCAGCTGGTAGCGGCCCGGCTCGATGCCGGTGAGGCTGACCGCCCAGGTGCCGTCGGGTGCGATGGCAACCGTGGCGATCTCGCGGTTGTCGAGATAGAGCCGCACGAAGTCGCCCACGCCGCCACGGCCCGACAGGAGCACCGCCCCGTCCGACGCGTAGGAGATCGTGTCCACCGACACGCCCGCCAGATCGTCGAGCGACTCGCCGGCGGGCTGCAGGACCTTGACCTCCCCCTCTCCGAGCAGGAGCGCCGCCGGAGCGCGCGGTTCGGGGGCCGGGGTGGCGGCTGCGGCCGGATCGTCGGCCTCGGCCAGCCTGTCGCGCGGCGCCAGGATGGGCGCGACGATCACGCTGCCCCGGGACTCATGCTCGGTGCCGTCCTCGAGCAGCATGCGCAGAGAGAGCCGCCGGGGCTGCTCATCCGCCGGAAGGGTGAACATGACGGCAAAGCGGTTGGCCGCATCCGCGGTGGTCGAGGCGGCCTCTTCCCCCTCGACCAGCACCTTGACCTCGGAGCCGCGCTGCGCGCGCCCGGCCACCAGCGCCGAGCCGTCGCTCTCGATGCGGACCACGTCGAAGGCGGGCTGCACCACGAGCGGCGGGGCTTCGGGGGCCTGCGCCTCGGGCGGGGCGGCACCGGATGCCGGCCCTGCCGCGGGCGCGGGCATTGCGGACCCTGCGGCTTCGGGCTCGGCCGGAGCGGGATCGGGCGGTGCGGGATCGTGCGGAAAGGTTCCGGGGGTCGCGGACCCCTGGGCAGGCGGCGGAGAGACTGCGGCAAGCTGCGGCTCGGCCGGCCCTTCGAGCACCGCGGGCGGAGCGGGCATCGGACGCAAGGTCCAGCCGTAGTAACCGGCGCCTCCCACCGCGGCGGCGGTTCCCGCCGCAACGGCTGCCCAGGCAACCGATCCGATCCTGCCAATCAGGGCCATCGTCCTTCCACTCCCGGCGCGGTCGGCCGCGCCTGACTTGTGTCCCTCACAGGAACGCGGATATCAAGGCCGGACGCAAGCCCTTATCCACAGGTCGGTCATGTCCCAGCTTCGCTCCGTCTGCGTCTTCTGCGGCTCTCGCGCCGGGCTTCGGCCCGCCTTCGCAGGGGACGCGCGCGACCTCGGGCGGGCAATTGCTTCGGCCGGCTGGCGGCTTGTCTACGGGGCGGGCGACGTCGGGCTGATGGGAGAAGTCGCGCGGGCGGCGCTGGCCGAGGGCGGGCGAACCATGGGCGTGATTCCGACCCATCTCCTCGTCCGCGAACAGGGACGGCGGGACCTGGGCCAGATGGTGATCACCGAGAACATGCACGAGCGCAAGAAGGTCATGTTCATGAACTCGGACGCGATCGTGGTGCTGCCGGGCGGCGCGGGATCGCTGGACGAGTTCTTCGAGGTGCTGACCTGGCGTCAGATCGGGCTGCATGAAAAGCCGATCTTCCTGCTCGATACGGAGGGCTACTGGCAGCCGCTGATCGGGCTGATGGACAATGTCATCCGCCACGGATTCGCCGAGGAGACGCTGCGCGACTACTATGTCGCGGTGGGCGATGTGGACACGCTGGTGGCCCGGCTGCGCACCGCCCTGTCGTGATGACCGGCCGGTGAGGCGGGGGCGCTGCCCCCGCACCCCCGGGATATTTGAGCGAGAATGAAGGGATGGGCCCGCGAGGGTCACATCCGGGAGGCCACGTTCTCCCAGTTCACCAGCTTTTCGAGGAAGTTGGAGAGGTAGGCCGGGCGCTTGTTGCGGAAGTCGATGTAGTAGCTGTGCTCCCACACGTCGCAGCCCAGAAGCGCGGTCTGGCCGAAGCAGAGCGGGTTCACGCCGTTCTCGGTCTTGGTGACCTTCAGGCTGCCGTCGGTGTCCTTCACGAGCCAGGCCCAGCCCGACCCGAACTGGCCCGCGCCCGCCGCCGAGAATTCTTCCGTGAATTTCTCGACCGACCCGAAGCTCTCTGCCAGGGCCTTTTCAAGCTCGCCCGGCATCTTCTTGTCGCCCGGGCCCATCATTTCCCAGAACTGGCAGTGGTTCCAGTGCTGGCTGGCGTTGTTGAAGATGCCGTTCTGCGCCACGGCGCCGGGCTGGTAGGTGCCCTTGACGATCTCCTCGACCGACTTTCCTTCCCACTCGGTGCCGGCGATCAGCTTGTTGCCATTGTCGACATAGGCCTTGTGGTGGATGTCGTGGTGATACTCCATCGTCTCCTTCGACATGCCGAGGGCGGCCAGCGCGTCGTGGGTATAGGGAAGGTCGGGAAGGGTGAAGGCCATCGGTCTCTCCTTTGCTTTCGCAATCCGTAAGTTCGCGGTCAATAAGAGCGCGGCCGGCGGCGAGGTCAAGAGGCCGCGGCGACGGGATGCCGCAGGAAGCCGGAAGCCGTCCCAAGGGCGCGCGGCGAAGAAGCTGACGCCGGGGCTTGAAATGCCGCGAATCGCCCGACATCATCATGAAGAGGAAGCGGGTCATTTCGCCCGCCACATCCTGAATTCATACTTCGGCCGCTCGCGGCGCCTTTTCATAAACCACTCCTCTGCAGGACTTGAATTCATGCTTTACCGGCCCGACGTGGATGGCCTTCGCTCGCTTGCGATCCTTCCGATCCTGTTCTTTCATGCCGGCGTCACGCTCTTCTCGGGCGGCTACATCGGCGTCGACATCTTCTTCGTGATCTCGGGCTACCTGATCACCACCATCATCCGCGACGATCTTGCCGCGGGACGCTTCTCGATCGTGACCTTCTACGAGCGGCGCGCGCGGCGCATCCTGCCCGCGCTGTTCTTCACGCTGGCGCTGACCACCGGCGCGGCGCTGATCCTGTTCCTGCCCGCGCAGCTGATCGACTACGCCCGATCGCTGTTCGCGACGGCGACCTTCACCGCGAACCTGCATTTCTGGAAGAACTCGGGCTATTTCGAGACGAGCGCGCAGCTTCGGCCGCTGCTGCACACCTGGTCGCTGGCGGTCGAGGAGCAGTTCTACCTCATCGTTCCGGTGGCGGTCTGGGCCATATGGCGCTTTGTGCGCCGGGCCGAGATGGCGGCGCTGCTGATCGCGCTGCTGGGCTCGCTCGCGCTCTCGATCTACATGACCGAGCGGGGGCCGACCGCGAACTTCTTCCTGCTGCCCACGCGCGCCTGGGAGTTGCTTCTGGGCTCGCTGGTGGCGATCCTGCCCGCGCGCCTGGCCCTGCGCGGACCGGCGAACGAGGCGGCGGCGCTGGCCGGGCTCGTCCTCGCCCTCGCGCCCGTCGTGCTCTACACCGAGGCGACACCCTTCCCCGGCGTGACCGCGCTTCCGCCCTGCCTTGGCACGGCGCTGATGATCTGGACCGGCCGTTCGGCGCCAACGCTCGTCTCGCGGCTCCTGTCGCTCGGGCCGCTGGTGCGGATCGGCAGGATCTCCTACTCGCTCTACCTCGTGCACTGGCCGGTCTGCGTCTTCCTGCTCTACACGACGCTCGAGCGGCCGGGGCCGGCGCAGGTGGTGCTGGTCGTGGCGCTGAGCTTCCTGCTTGCGCTGATCTCCTACCGGTGGGTCGAGCAGCCCTTCCGCAACCGCACGACCATGGCCCGGCGGCCGGTGCTGTTCGGCTCGGCCCTGGCGGGGCTGGCGGGGTTTGCCGTGCTCGGGACGGTGCTGGTGCAGACGGGGGGCCTGCCCGCGCGCCATCCGGGCTGGCTGGCCACCGCACAGGCCGAAACACGCGAGGGGACGCGCAACTCGTGGCACAACGGCACCTGCTTCTTCGAGCATGACTGGCAGTTCGGCAACTGGAACGCCGAAGCCTGCGAGATCGTGAGGAACGAGGGCAAGCGGGTGCTGCTGTGGGGCGATTCCTACGCAGCCCATTACGCGCCGGGGCTGGAGGCGCAGGCCGAGGGCATACCGCATCGGATCTGGCAATATACCCAGGCCGGCTGCCCGCCCGTCCTGTCCTACTATTCCTTCGCGCGGCCGAGCTGCCAGGCCTTCAACGCCCACGCGCTGGAGTTGATCGAGACGATCGACATCGACACGGTGGTGCTGTCGGCGCGCTGGATTGACCTTCGCTCGCGGGGGATCGGGACGCTGGCCGGCACGGTGCAGGACCTGATCGACCGGGGGATCGAGGTGCATGTCATCGGCCAGTCGCCCCTTTTCGTGACCGATGTGCCGATCATCTCCTACGCCAAGTCGGGCGGCGCGGCCGAGGCCGCCTGGCCGGTCGTCGTCGAGCCGCATCTGAACGACGAGGTGGCCGCGGCCAGCAGCGGCGCGAGCTTTGTCCATCCGATTGCGGCGCTTTGCGGCGACGGGCCCTGCCCCTACCGCGTGGAGGGGCAACTGCTCTTTTACGATGCCGGCCATTTCACCGATTTCGGCAGCCGTCGCGCGGTCAGGGCCTACTTTCCGCTGGCGAGGCAGGTTCCGGTGATCGCGGCAACGGTGGCCGACTGAGGCACCTGCGAAGAAGGCCACGGCCCTTTACGAGCCAGCGGCCTTCCTTCCTGCCGGGCCCGTCTCCGGAGAGATCTCAGGCGGGGAAAAGCTCGCTTCCGGGCCGGGCGGAGTGGGTCAGGATGCCCATCACATAGGCCGCGACCGAGCGGAAGGCGACGAGACGCAAGCCGCCCTCCTCGGCCCAGAAGGCCGCGGGCACCTGCGCGGCCCGCGTGCGGCGCAGCTCGCCCGCTTCCAGCGCGGCCATGTCCACCGGGCAGAGCTTCATCAGAACCTGCGCGGCCTTTTCGCCCTCGATGGCAAAGAGGCAGCGGGCGTCGGAGACATCCGCCACCAGCGCATGCGCCGTGCCCAGGGCCTCGGTCAGCGCGGCCACACGGTCCGCGACCTCGGCGTAAGGCAGCAGGATCAGAAGCTCGTCGGGCGACATCCAGCCCACCCGCACCTCGCCCGCCGGGACGATGCGCCGCTGCGCCGGCAGTTCCGCCTTCAGCACCATCTTCAGCGCCTTCGGCAGCGCCGGCAGATCGTGCTTCGCCCGGAGCGTGATCATCCCCACAGGGCCCAGTTCCCGGACCGTCGCAAAGCCCTCGAAGCTGGCGTTCCCCAGCGCGCTCACCGCCTCAGACATCCTGCTTCTCTCCCGCCTTGTCGTAGAACACCGGATCCACGATCCGCGCCTGCACCACGCCGCCCCAGATCTTCGGGAACTCGATCACCTCGCCCATCCGCTCGGGGCCACGATGGACGAGGCCCATGGCGATCCCCTTCTTCAGCGTCGGCGACCAGTAGGTCGAGGTCACGCGGCCTTGCGTGTTGCGCTGGCCGTTCGCGTTCGAGCCGGGCGCGGGCGCGATGGCGCCATCCGGCAGCACCGAGCCGTCGAGCGTCTCGAGCCCCACGAGCTTCCAGCGGTCGGGGCTGGCGAGGAAGGCCCGCTCCATCCCGCGCTTGCCGATGAAGTCGGCCTTCTTCTTCGAGATGGCCCAGCCGAGGTTCAGGTCCTGCGGGATCACCGTCCCGTCGGTCTCGTCGCCGATCATGATGAAGCCCTTCTCGGCCCGCATCACATGCAGCGCCTCGGTGCCGTAGGGCATGGCGCCGAACTCGGCCCCCGCCTCGAGGCAGGCCTGCCAGAAGGCCAGACCCTGCCCCGCAGGCACCGCCACCTCGTAGGACAGCTCACCCGAGAAGCTGATGCGGAACACGCGCGCGGGAATGCCCGCGATGGTGCCTTCCGCCCAGTGCATGAAGGGCAGCGCCTCCTTCGAGACGTCCATCCCGCCGAGCTTTTCCAGCAGCTTGCGCGCGTTGGGGCCGACGATGGCCACCTGCGCGAACTGCTCGGTCAGGTTGGCGGTATGGACGTGCCAGTCCCACCATTCGCACTGGAGCCAATCCTCCATGTGGGCGTGGATCCGGTCGGCCCCGCCCGAGGTCGTGTGGCAGAGCCAGCTGTCCTTGGAGATCCGCGCCACGACCCCGTCATCCATCAGGAAGCCGTTCTCATTGCACATGAGACCGTAGCGGCAGCGGCCCACGGGCAGGCTCGACATGACGTTGGTGTAGAGCATGTCGAGGAAGCGGCCCGCATCGGGCCCCTTCACGAGGATCTTGCCCAGCGTCGAGGCGTCGAGGAGACCGAGCTTCGTGCGCGCGTTGGTGACCTCGCGGGCCACCGCGTCGCCGTGGCTCTCGCCGGGGCGGCTGTAGCAGTAGGGCCGGCGCCAGAGGCCCACCGGCTCCCAGTAGGCGCCGTGGGCCTCGTGCCAGTCGTGCATCGGCGTGCGGCGAAGCGGCTGGAAGATCTCGCCCCGCGCCTCGCCCACCAGCGCGCCGAAGGTGACGGGCGTGTAGGGCGGGCGGAAGGTGGTGGTGCCAACCGCGGGGATCGGCGCGTTGAGCGATCCCGCCAGCACCGCAAGCCCGTTGATGTTGCTGAGCTTGCCCTGATCGGTGGCCATGCCGAGAGTCGTGTAGCGCTTGGTATGTTCGACCGACTCGTAGCCCTCGCGGGCGGCGAGCTGCACGTCCGACACCTTCACGTCGTTCTGGTAGTCGAGCCACATCTTCGAGCGCAGCGCGGGCGTGGCCCCCTGTGGCATGATCCAGACCGGCTCGGTCGGCGCCTCCTCGGGGCTCTGCGCGCGGGGGGCCGGGCCCGCGCCGCCCACGGCGCGGATGGCATCGGCCAGCACATCGGCCGACAGAAGCTCGCCGTTGGCCGAGCCCGCGGCCGCCACCATCGCCGAGCCGTCGTGGGTGATCGGCGGGCGGGCCGGATCGGGACGGAAGGCGGATTGCGCCTCGTCCCAGATCAGCTTGCCGCCGCAATGGCTCCAGAGATGGACGACCGGCGACCAGCCACCCGACATGGCGACCGCATCGCAGGCGAACTCGTCGAGCACCGCCCCCTCGCCCGCCTGCGCGCAGACAGCGACGCCGGTCACGCGCTTGCCACCCGTGACCTTGGCCACCGCACGGTTGGTCAGGACCGGGATGCCAAGGCTGCGCACCTCTTCGGGCAGCGCGCCGTTGGCTTCGGCCCGCGCATCAAGCACGGCCGGCACGGTCAGGCCCGCCCGGTGGACGGCGATGGCGGTGCGGTAGGCGTCGTCGTTGTTGGTCACGATCACCACCCGGTCACCGGGCGAGACAGCCCAGTTCACCAGATAGTCGCGCACCGCCGAGGCGAGCATCACGCCCGGAATGTCGTTGCCCGCGAACGGCAGCGGCCGCTCGATGGCGCCCGTCGCCGTCACCACCTTGCCCGCGCGGATGCGCCAGAGCCGCTTCTTCGGCCGCCCGTCGCCCGGCGTGTGGTCGGCCACCCGCTCTTCGGCCAGCACATAGCCGTGGTCGTGCACCCCCGCCGCCATGCAGCGGGTCCGCAGCGTGACGTTCGGCGCAGCCTCGAGCGCGGCCACCGTGGCGGCCACCCAGTCCGCCGCCGGGCGGCCCTCGATCAGCACGTCATCGACCGGCGCGCGCCCGCCCCAGTGCGGCGTCTGCTCGAGCAGCATCACCTTCTCCCCCGAGGCCGAGGCGCTCAGCGCCGCCTGCAACCCCGCGATGCCGCCGCCCACCACAAGCAGGTCGCAGAAGGCGTAGGCCTGTTCGTAACGGTCGGCATCGGGCTCTTCCGGCGGCCGCCCGAGGCCCGCCGAGCGGCGGATCACCGGCTCGAACAGGTGCTTCCACGCCAGCCGGGGCTGAAGGAAGGTCTTGTAATAGAAGCCCGCGGGCAGAAAGCGCCCTGCGGCCGCGTTCATCGCGCCCACATCGAACTCGAGGCTCGGCCAGTGATTCTGGCTCGCGGCGGACAGGCCCGCGAACAGCTCGGTCGTGGTGGTGCGCTGGTTGGGTTCCGACCGGCCGCCGCTGCCAAGCTGGACGAGCGCGTTCGGCTCTTCGGCGCCCGCCGCCACGATGCCGCGCGGACGGTGATACTTGAAGCTGCGGCCAACCAGCATCTGGTCGTTGGCCAGCAGGGCCGCCGCGAGCGTATCCCCGGCAAAGCCGCGCATCCGCTTGCCGTTGAAGGTGAAATCCAGAGGGTGATTGCGGTCGATCAGCCGCCCGCCGCGGGCCAGACGCGTGCTCATTTGCAACCCTCCCAGTCCGGCCGGCGGGCCTTGATTCGGGCCACGATGTCAGGGGGCGGCTCGGAGGTCTGGGCGGGATAGGTGCCGAACACCTCGAGCGTCGCGGTGCAGCGCGCGGCGAGGAACCACTTGCCGCAGCCGTAGCTGTGCCGCCACCGCTCGAAATGGACCCCCTTGGGGTTCTTCCGGGCGAACATGTAGGATTCGAAATCCTCATCCGACGAGCCGGGCCCGAAGCGCTTCAGATGCGCTTCATGACCCGGGCTCAGTTCGGTCTCCTCGGCTTTCACGCCGCAATAGGGACATTCGAGGATCAGCATGCGCGTGCGCTCCGGTCAGGCCGGGCGCAGGCGCCCGGTTCATTCGATGGGATAGATGACGGTGGGGCGGTTGTTGGCGTCCGACGAGCCGCCGAAGTTGCCCGTCGAGAAGATGCCGGCCAGAGACAGCGCCAGCAGGGCCCCGGCGGCAAACCCGCCTGCCTGGTAGCGGTACTTCCAGACCGTCTCGAAATCGCGCTGGCGACGGGCGGCGACTTCCTCTTTCGTGGGCAGGCGCTTCCAGATCCAGGTGACCGGATCGATCTTGAGTTCCTCGTCGTTGAGAAGCTCACGCGACTTCTGGACGAGGCGCGAGTCGTTCCAGCGCTTTTCCCAGCCGTATTTCCTGAGGTCGTCCCGCACACGGGCCCTGATCTGATCGAGGGACGGGATGTCGTCGATGAATGAGAACATGTCGGCGTCTCCAGAGAGTTGTGCACAGGAGATACCGCATGGGGCACGGGCGTCAAAGCGACACGGTAACGCGGTTGCATCAGTGCGCGACCCCGGCCGCGACCGATTCGTCGATGAAACGGCCCGCGCGGAACCGATCCATGCCGAATTCCGCGGCAAGCGGCCCCGGTTCGCCCCGGGCCACCAGTTCCGCCATCGCCCAGCCCGAGCCCGGGATGGCCTTGAAGCCCCCCGTGCCCCAGCCGCAGTTGATGAAGCAGTTGCCCAGCGGTGTCTTAGAGATGATCGGCGAGCGGTCGCCGGTCATGTCCACGATCCCTCCCCACTGCCGCAGCATCTTGAGGCGGCTGATGATCGGGAAGGTCTCCACCAGCGCGCGCAGCGTCTCCTCGATGTGGTGGAAGCTGCCGCGCTGGGTGAAGTTGTTGAAACTGTCGGTGCCGCCGCCGATCACCAGTTCGCCCTTGTCGGACTGGCTCATGTAGCCGTGGACCGTGTTGGCCATCACCACGACATCGATGCAGGGCTTGATCGGCTCGGAGACCAGCGCCTGCAGAGCCACCGCCTCGACCGGCAGGCGGAAGCCCGCCATCCCGGCCACCTGCCCCGAATGGCCCGCCACCACGATGGCAAGCTTCTTCGTGCCGATGAAACCCTTCGTCGTCTCGACCCCGGACACGACGCCGCCTTCGGAGCGGACGCCCGTCACCTCGCACTGCTGGATGATGTGCATCCCCATCGCCGAGCAGGCCCGCGCGTACCCCCAGGCCACCGCATCGTGGCGCGCCGTGCCGCCGCGCTTCTGCAGCAGCGCCCCCAGCACGGGATAGCGCGGCCCGTGGATGTTCATGATCGGCACGAGGCGCTTGACCTGATCCGGCCCGATCCACTCGGTCTCGACCCCCTGGAGGAGGTTCGCATGGACTGTGCGCATGTAGCCGCGCACCTCATGGTGCGTCTGTGCCAGCATGAGAAGGCCGCGCGGGCTGAACATGACGTTGTAGTTGAGATCCTGGCTCAGCGTCTCGTAGAGGCTGCGCGCCTTCTCGTAGATCGCGGCCGAGGGGTCCTGCAGGTAGTTCGAGCGGATGATCGTCGTGTTGCGGCCAGTGTTGCCACCGCCGAGCCACCCCTTCTCGATCACCGCGACATTGGTGATCCCGAAGTTCTTGCCGAGGTAATAGGCCGTGGCGAGCCCGTGCCCGCCCGCGCCGATCACGATCACGTCATACGAGGACCGGGGCTCGGGCGAGGCCCAGGCGCGCTCCCATCCCGTATGGTGGCGCATCGCCTCGCGCGCGATGGCGAAGACCGAATAACGTTTCATGGTGCCGACTCCCCGTCTCGGGCCTTTAGTGCCTTCTGGAACGAGCAGGAGTTATAGCCCCGCGCGCAAGCGGCACAATCCGCACAAATGCGACATCACGCGGATGCGACGGGCCCCTGCGTCCCGATGACGGCGTTTTGACCCTTTTGCGCATGCAGGCGAGGCCTTACATGGAGGCCGTCAGCATGGGGGACTGCATGGGGATGACGCTGTTCTGGATCCTCGCCGGCGTGATCGCGCTCGGCGTCGGTGCAATCCTCGTGCAGGCGCTGCTGCGCGGCGGGCGCGGGGCTGCGCCTGCGGCCGCCTATGACATGCAGGTCTACCGCGACCAGCTGCGCGAGATCGAGCGTGACCTCGCCCGCGGCACCATCGCCGCCGAGGAAGCTGACCGGCTCAAGGCCGAGGTCTCGCGCCGGTTGCTCGAGGCCGACCGCGCGGCGCGAAGCGGCGAGAGCGACCGGCGCGCGCCCGGATCGGCGGCGATCGCCGCGACAGGCGCGGTGCTGCTGCTGCTGGGCGGCTCCTTTGCAGCCTACCTCGACCTCGGCGCTCCGGGCTACCCGGACATGCCGCTCGCGGCGCGGATGGCCGATGCCGACGCCGCCTATCGCGACCGTCCCAGCCAGGCCGAGGCCGAGGCGCGGATGGCCGCCTCGCATGCGTCCACGGCCCCCGCGCCCGACCCGCAGTTTGTCGAACTGATGGAAAAGCTGCGCGAGGCCGTCACCCGCAACCCGAACGACATCCGCGGGCAGGAGCTGCTGGCGCGGAACGAGGCGGCTTTGGGCCACTACGCGGCGGCGGCCCGGGCGCAGGAGCAGGTGATCGCCCTCTCGCAGCCCAAGGCCACGGCCGAGGACCATGCCGCCCTGGCCGAGCTGATGATCCTGGCCGCCGGCGGCGCCGTCTCGCCCGAGGCCGAAGCACAGCTGACCGAGGCCCTGCGGATCGACCCCTCCAACGGGACGGCCCGCTACTATTCGGGCCTTCTGCTGGCGCAGACGGGCCGGCCAGACATGGCCTTCCGCCTCTGGCGCGCGCTGCTCGAGGGCTCGCGCCCCGGCGACCCCTGGGTGGCGCCCCTCCGGGCCCAGATCGAAGAGCTGGCCTGGCTGGCCGGTGCGAAATACCAGCTGCCCCCGGCCCCGGCCGAGGACACCGGCACCCCCGGCCCGACGCAGGAAGAGATGCAGGCCGCCGGCGAGATGACGCCCGAGCAGCGGCAGGAGATGGTGCGCGGCATGGTCGAGGGGCTGAACGAGCGGCTCGCGACCGAGGGCGGCACCGCTTCGGAATGGGCGCGGCTGATCTCGGCCCTCGGCGTGCTGGGCGAGACCGACCGTGCCCGCGCGATCTATGGCGAGGCGATGGGCCGGTTCGAGGGGCGCGAGCCGGATCTGGCCGCCATCCGCGCCGCCGCCGTGCAGGCGGGGGTGGCCGAGTGATCCACGAGAGCATCGAGGAGTTTCTTGCGGCCCTGCCCCGCAGCGGCGCGCTGATCGGGCTTGATCTCGGGACGAAGACCATCGGGGTTGCGGTGACCGACGGGCTGCGCCGGATCGCCACTCCACTTCTGACCATCCGGCGGACCAAGTTCACCGAGGATGCGGCCAGGCTGCGGGCCATCACCACCGAACGGGGGCTGGTGGGGATCGTGCTCGGCCTGCCGCGCAACATGGACGGCAGCGAGGGGCCTCGGGCGCAGTCCACCCGCGCCTTCGCCCGCAATCTCTCGCAGGTGCTGCCGCTGCCCATCGGCTACTGGGACGAGCGGCTCTCGACCGTCGCCGCCGAACGCGCGCTGATCGAGGCGGATACGTCGCGGAAGCGTCGCGCCGAGGTGATCGACCATGTGGCCGCCGGTTATATCCTGCAGGGGGTGCTGGACCGGCTGGACTGGCTTGGCCGAGAGAGGAACGCATGAAGGACGAGATCTGGAGACGTGACGAGATCGAAAGCCCCTGCGTCAAGCTCTGCACGATCCATCCCGAGGAACGGATCTGCGTCGGCTGCGCCCGCACGATCGAGGAAATCGCGGGCTGGTCGCGCATGACGCCCGAGGCGCGCCGCGCCGTCATGGACGACCTGCCCCAGAGGGCGCCGCGCCTGACCCGCCGCCGCGGCGGGCACGCGGGCCGCACCGGGGGCTGACACCCCGCCCGCCTCCGCCCCACCGCAAGGAAACTTGACCCGACGACAGCCGGCCGGACCGGGAACTTTCGGCCGCATTCATGCATCCGTCATGCATCTTGTCAGTCTGCCGGATAGTCGCGTCATGTTCCTTCTGTCGATCGGTATCTTCCTCTGGGTCGGGGGCCACCTGTTCAAGCGGATCTTCCCCGAAGTCCGCGCCCTGATGGGCGACCCCGGAAAGGGCCTCATCACGATCATCATCACGGTCGGGCTTGGCTTGATGATCTACGGCTACCGGACGGCCGACTACATCCCCGTCTACACGCCTCTGCCCGAGATCGGCTATCTGAACAACCTGCTAATGCTGGTTGCCATCGTGCTGCTGGGGGCGGGGGTGCTGAAGGGGGTGATCTGGACGCGCATCCGGCACCCGCAGTTCCTCGCCACCATGATCTGGGCCACGGCGCATCTGCTGGTGAACGGCGATCTTGCTGCGATCCTGCTGTTCGGCAGCATGTGGCTCTGGGCGGCGGGCTCGATCCTGCTGATCAACGCGCAGGAGGGAGAGTGGGTGCGCCCGCCGCCGGGACCGCTGCGGCGCGACGCCGTGCTGGTGGGGATCGGGCTCGCTCTCTATGGCGCGATCACCTCGACCCACATCTACCTCAACCACAACCCCTTCATGGGCAGCTACTACTGATCCCTTCCAGCGGATAATCCGCCAGTTCCTCGTAGCGCGCGCCCTTGGGGCCGAGGAATGACCGGTAGAGGACGAAGCGCGTCACATCGAAGGCGCCCGCCTGCGAGGCCGCCCCCCCGGCCACGGCGCGCTCGAGCCGCATCCGCTCCTCCGGCGGGGGTGGAGAGAAGCGGCCGAGCGTGACGTGGGGCTTGAACCGGCGACGCTCGGGCTCGATCCCGGCGACCCTTGCGGCACGCTCGACCTTGGCCTGAAGACGCTCCAGCGGGGCCGACGGGCTCACGCCCGCCCATGCCGCGCGGGGCCGGTCCCCGCCGAAAAGCCCGAGCCCCACGATCTCCAGCCGGAAGGGCGGCATGACGATCCCGGCGAACCCCTCGTGCGCGGCCTCCAGCACCGCTTCCTGCACTTCGCCCAGAAACAGAAGCGTCAGGTGCAGGTTCTCGGGCTCGATCTTGCGCGGCAGCGGCAGAAGGAACTGCTGCAGGACGAGGGCCGAGCGGATCGCCTCGGGCAGCGGGATGGCGACGAAGGCGCGGATCATCGGCGCGCCAGACGAGCGAGCCGCTCCCGGATCTCGGGCCGCACCGGACCTTCGCGGGGCGGGTCGCGCAGCGTCTCGATCATCGCGGCCGCGGGCGGCGGGCGCCCGCCGCCGACCCAATCGAGTGCCTCCAGCACCGAGCGCGCGGATGCAGGCAGGCGGTCCGGGATCTCGTGGCCGGAGAGGACGGCCCAGACGCCCGCCCAACAGCGGCCGACGGACCAGGGATTGTAGCCCCCGCCACCAAGAACAAGGAACCGCGGCGCCACGGGGCGCAGGGCCGTCACCACCTCGAAATGCGCATTGTTCGACAGCGACAGCCGCGACAGCGGATCCTCGTCCAGCGCGTCGGCTCCGCATTGCAGCACGAGCGCCTCGGGGCGGAAGGCCGCGAGCCGGGGCAGGATCAGCCCCTCCAGCGCGGCGCGCATCTCGGTGTCGTTGAAACCGCGCGGCACCGGCAGGTTGAAGCAGTTCCCGCCCCCGTCCGCATCAAGCGTGCCGGTGAAGGGCCAGCGCCCCTCCTCGTGAACCGAGATCAGCAGCGCCTCGGGATCGCCCGCAAAGGCATGTTCCACCCCGTCGGGATGGTGGGCGTCGATATCGACATAGGCTATGCGCCGCAGGCCGGCGCGCCGCAGGACCAGCATCCCCAGCACCGGGTCGTTGAGATAGCAGAAGCCGTTCGCCCGATCCGGCAGTCCGTGGTGCGTGCCTCCGCCGGGGACATGGACGCAGCCGCCCGCCCGCAGAAGCTCGGCCGCCAGCATGACGCCCCCTGCTCCCGTCGCAGGCCTGCGGAACATCTCGGGGAAGACGGGATTCGACAGCGTCCCCAGCCCGAACGCGGCCAGCGTGCCGGGGGCCGCAAGCCCCGCCTCGGCGGCCTGAAGCGCGGCGACATACTCGGGGTCGTGCCAGATGTGCAGCGCGGCCGGCTTGGCGCGCGGTGCGCCGCGGTAATTGGCGGGCGAAAGCCAGCCCATCGCGCGGGCCAGGTCCATCACGGTCGAGACGCGCGGAACGCGCAGCGGATGGCGCAGCGGATGGCGCAGCCCGTAGCTCGAGCCGCGGTAGATCTCGGACCCGATGAAGATGGGCTGATCGAGAGGCGATGGGGGCGCGGCCGGGCTGCGCACCCCGGGCGGGGCCCTCTCCGCCTCTTCCGATACGCCGATCATGGCCGCAGGCTCGTCACGGAAGAAGCGCCTCGATCCGCCGCACGATCGCGCCATCGGTCGGCCGCACGGGCGAGGCCCAGCTCGCCACCAGCTCGCCCTCGCGGTCGATCAGCACCTTGTGGAAGTTCCAGCCCGGAACCACCTGATGCTCCTCGGCCAGCCAGCGGTAGAACGGATGGGCCTCGGTTCACGTCACATGGGTGATGGTGGTCATCGGGATCGTCAGGTCGAAGTTCGTCGCGCAGAAGTCACGGACGGCCTGGGCGTCATCCAGTTCCTGCCGGAAATCGTCGGAGGGCACGGCCAGCACGGTCAGACCCTGCGCGGCGTAGCGATCCGAGAGATCCTGCAGGTCGTCATACTGCGGCGTGAACCCGCAGAGCGACGCCGTGTTCACCACGAGAACCGGCCCCCTGGCCCGCAGATGATCGAGCCGGATTTCTCCGCCGTCGATCGAGTCGAAGACGATCACGGGCGCGCTTGCGGCAAGGGCCGGGGCGGCAAGGTGGCAGAAGGCGGCGATGAACAGCAAACGGGGGAACATGGCGGGTATCCCGGCACGAGGCACCTCTACCGGAGGCGCGCGGAGCGGCCGATGGAACGCCGCTTGCACCCATAGCATAGGAGAACTTGCCCGCCGGTCAAACGGACCGCGGGCGAGCTTCCTTCCTTTGCGGATCTTTTCGGCGGCCTGCAACAATTTGAGAACATTTTTCGGTTACGCTGCGTTACGGTGGTGCGACGAAGCCAGAGGGCTTGGCGGGGCGGAATCTGGGCGGGGCGGAACCAAGATGAGAAACGGGCCACGATGCCCGGCAGGAGGTAGCGATGGGCGACGGGCGGTTCAGGATGGTCACCGGCAATGCGGAAGAGGCCGGCGAGGTGCGCATCCAGTGCGGCGCGGTCTGCTGGCGCCGCAACGGCGGAGAGGTGCAGGTCCTGCTCATCACCAGCCGCGACACCGGGCGGTGGGTGATCCCCAAGGGCGGACGCATCGCGGGCCTCGACGATCCGGCCTCGGCCGCGCAGGAAGCCTGGGAGGAAGCCGGCATTCGGGGCGCGGTCGGTGCGCGCGCGCTGGGTCGCTTCACCTACCGCAAGCTGGCCAAGAACGCCGGAAGCATCGCCTGCGAGGTCATGGTCTTCCCGCTTGAGGTCGATGAGATGCTGGACGCCTTCCCCGAGCGTGGGCAGCGCAAGCGCAAGTGGTTCAGCCCCGACAAGGCGGCCCTCAAGGTGGCCGAGCCCGAGCTGCGCGAGATCCTTGGACGGTTCGATCCCGTCGCCGATGCTCCGTCGGACGAATTGCCGCTGCAAGACCGTTGAACCTCGTCACGCAGATCTTTACCTGACAGGATGAGGGGCCGCACAGGGGCGGCTCCGATCCGGTGCCGAGATGATCCGCTACTCCCTCAAATGCGCTGACGACCACGGGTTCGAAAGCTGGTTCCAGTCGTCTGAAGCCTTCGGCGGGCTGGTGAAGGCCCGCAAGGTCACCTGCCCCGTCTGCGGTTCGGCCGAGGTCGAGAAGGTGTTGATGGCACCCGCTGTCCAGCCGTCGCGCGCGGTCAAGCCCGCCCCCGATCCCGCCCGCGCGCTCGCCGTGCCCTCATCGAAGATCGAGGAGGCGCTCCTGACGCTGCGGCGGCAGGTGCAGGAAAACTCGGAATATGTCGGCATGGGATTTGCCAGCGAGGCACGCCGGATCCACAACGGCGAGGCGCCCGAGCGTGCGATCTACGGCGAGGCGAAGGTCGAGGAGGCGCGGCGCCTGATCGAGGACGGTGTGCCCGTCGCCCCCCTGCCCTTCATGCCGCAGCGCAAGGTCAACTGAGGCGCGCCCTTCTGTCTGCGCGGATCGTCGCGGCGGCCGGGCGGTCCCTTGACCTTCCCGCCCCGGCGGGGCCTTCTGGCCGCGTTCCATCCTGACCCGGAGACCATGCGTGAAGATCAACGGCACCCCTTTCCGCTCGATCTGGACCGAAGCGGGCGAAGTCCGCATCATCGACCAGCGGTGGCTGCCGCATGAACTCCGCATCGTTCCGCTGCGCTCGCGGGCCGAGTTCGCCACCGCGATCCGCGACATGTGGGTGCGGGGCGCCCCGCTGATCGGCGCCACCGCCGCCTGGGGCATGGCCGTGCAGATGGCCCAGGACGCCTCGGACCGCGCGCTCACCGAGACATGGGAGGTGCTGCACGAGACGCGGCCCACCGCCATCAACCTCCGCTGGGCGCTCGACGAGATGAAGCGGCTTCTGGCCCCGCTGCCCCCCTCGGAACGGGCGGCGGCGGCCGCGCGCCGGGCGGCCGAGATCTGCGACGAGGATGTGGAGATCAACCGCCGCATCGGCACCCACGGCCTCTCGCTCATCCGCGAGATCGCCGGGCGCAAGGCGGGGCGCGTCAACATCCTGACCCATTGCAACGCCGGATGGCTCGCCACGGTGGACTGGGGCACCGCGACCTCGCCCATCTACCATGCGATCGAGGCCGGGATCGACGTGCATGTCTTTGTGGACGAGACCCGGCCGCGCAATCAGGGTGCGCTGCTCACCGCCTGGGAGATGAACTCGCACGGGGTAAGTCACGACCTGATCACCGACAATGCCGGCGGCCATCTGATGCAGCATGGCGAGGTGGACATGGTGATCGTGGGCACCGACCGGACCACCGCGCAGGGCGATGTCTGCAACAAGATCGGCACCTATCTGAAGGCGCTGGCGGCGAAGGCGAACGGGGTGCCCTTCTATGTGGCCCTGCCCTCTCCCACGATCGACTGGACGGTGCGCGACGGCGTGAAGGAGATCCCGATCGAGGAACGCTCCGGCCTCGAGGTGACCCATGTGCAGGGCAAGGCGCCTGACGGAACGGTGCTTTCGGTCCAGATCTCGCCCGATGGCACAGGGGCGCGCAATCCGGCGTTCGATGTGACCCCGGCCGCACTGGTCACGGGCCTCATCACCGAACGCGGGATCTGCGCCGCCGATGCGCGATCCATGGCGGCCATGTTCCCCGAACAGGGCGCCGCCTGAGCCGTTCAGCGCCGCGCGAACCTCAGCAGCACGACGGCGGCCACGGCCAGAAGCAGGATGGCCGACGCTTCGAGCACAATGTTCTGCGGGTCCATGTCCTTGCCCTGCAGCACGATCAGCCGGGCGAGCGCGGTGATGGCGATGAAGATCGGATAGACGAAGGGCAGCCCCTTGCCGGTGTAGAAGATCGCGACCATGCCGATGACCTCGGTGTAGAGGAACATCAGCAGGATGTCGCCAAGGTTGACGCTCCAGCGGTCGATGATCGACCAGATCTCGACCGCGGTGGCGGCCAGCGTAAGAAGGGCCACCAGGATCAGAAGGGCCCGCTCGATCACGCCGAGCGCGGTGACCATCACCAGCTTTTCGGTCCGCCCGGCGCCGGGAGAGCGGGTTTCCTCCTCTGCCCCCATCCTGTCGTCCTCTGGCACCATCGCGTCCCCCGTCACCGATACGACGACGAGGCTATCAGGCCGGGTGCTTCACGCCAACCGGCAGGTGGACGCGCTACGCCGCCCGCTGAAAAGGGCGGAGCGCAGCCTCCGGGGGAAGGCTGCGCTCCGGTTGTCCGGGCGAGGGGCAGACGCCCGGACGAAAGGCATCACTTCGGCGCGGACCGTCAGACGGCTTCGGTCGGCTTGTCGCCCGACCGCGCCACCGCCGGCTTGGGTCGGGCCGCAGCCTCATCGGCATTCGGTGCCGGAGACGCGGCCGGCCCCGGAGCCGGCGACGGTGTGGACGAAGTGTGATGCGGCTCGGTCGTGCGCCTTGGCGCCATCCCGAGTTGCGTGCTCCCGGCCCGGCGTTCTGCGGCCATGAAGCCGAACCAGCAGACCGCCAGCATTCCCAGGAACACGAGGATTCCCAACATGTATGCCATAGATGTCCTCCTTTCCGGCGCCCAACGTCCTTCGCAAGACCCGGTTCCGAAGGATCGCGCAAATCACCTTCGGTGGCAATCTGGCCGGTCAAGCCGCCGACGCCCGCGGGCCGATCCTGGCAAAAGGGTCGGCGGAAGCCGCCGCCCTTCAGCCGAAGGTCGCCACATTGTGCACGCCCACATCCGGGTCATGGTCCGTCACGTTGGCCTTGGCGATCTCGTAGGCGAAGCGCGCCGAAGAGCCGGTCGAGGCCCAGATCGCCGCGCTTTGCAGCCGCACCGACAGCATCACGAGGTCGGGATCGTCCTTGCCGTCGAACCAGGCGCCCACCACCGGGTTCCACATCTCGTCGAGCCGTGCGCGGTCCATCTCGGCCGCAATGGGGCCCGAGGCGCAGGCGTGGAAATCCTGATCGGGCGAGATGATGCAGAAATGCGCCTTGCTGGTGGTCCCGATCGCCTTGAACAGGTCGGTGCTGCGCTTGGTAAGGAACCAGATCCTGCCGCCCGCCTCATCGCAATGATGCGACATCGGCTGCATGTGCTGGCCCGAGCCCTCGATGCCGAGCATGCCGGCGCGCAACTTGCCGACCCCTTTCCAGAAGGCGGCTTTGGGATCGGTCTGGGCAAGTTTGATGTCGGCCATTCGGCCCTCCTGATCTGCTGTGGCACGGCGGGTGCAACCGGCCCCGCCTCGGGTTGGTTCCCGCGGCGGCGATGCGCCGGGGCGGGGCATGCGGCTCGGAACAAATGGCTGGCGACGCCTGTTTCTGGGCGACACGGGGCCGGGCCGATGCCTGTCGCATCGCCGGCCGCAGACATCGCGAGGAGATCAGGATGCAGACCGACAAGAACATGACCGGCCCGGGGACAGCCTCGGCTCCGTCCGGCCGTCCGGGCCTCACCGACAGCGTGCGCGAGACCGCCCGCCGCGAGATGGACGATGCGCGGGACCATCTGCATGGCGCGGCCGGCCGCGCCCGGAACGAGGCGCGCCAGGCGCGCAGCAGCGTGTCGCGCCTTGTCATGGAAGAGGTGGACCGCCGGAAAGAGGACCTCTGCGCCGGGATCCACGGGCTGGCCGAGTCGATGCGCAAGGCCGCCGACGAGGCCGAGCGCCGCGACGACACGCCGACGCCGCCGCACATGATCCATCAGGCGATCAACACGCTCGACGACATGGCGGACCGGCTGCGCCACCGTTCGGCCGATGAGATGGCGCGCTCCGTCGCCCGCTTCGGACGCGAGAACCCCGCGCTCTTCGTGGGCGGCGCGCTCTTTGCCGGCCTCGCGTTGGGCCGGTTCCTCGTCTCCTCCTCGTCCGACCGCCACCGCCGCGGGAACTGGGACAACGAGGACCGCATGGGTCTGCGCGACGAGGATCGCTGGGGCAGTTCCCCGGCCGGAGGCGCCTCGCCCTCGCGCACGTCGGGCGACCCGATGGGAACCCGCTCGGACCCGACCGGATCCGGCACCGGCATCGGCGGCACGCGCGTCGGTGGCGCGGGCGTAGCGGGCGCGGGCGTCTCGGGCTCGGGCGTCTCGGGCCCGGGACTGGGCGGAACGGGTTCGACCGCAGGTGCGGGGGCCTCGGGCGCATCCTCGGCCACATCGGGCCAGAGCGGCACCTCGGGCGCTGCAAGCTACAGCACCGGCAGCGGCGCTGCGATGTCGGGCAGCGGACAGGCAAGCTCGGGCCGCACGAACGAGGGCGACGCGCGTCACCAAGGCGGCTCGCCGTCCGCTCCGGCCGGCAGCCCGATCGTTGGCGAGACGGCGAAGCCCGTGGGTTCGGGGGCAAAGGACGGGCTGAAGGACAAGGAGGCAAAAGATGGAAGCGCCTAAGCGCCCTCTCGGCACCGAACGGTCGATAGCGGACCTCCTGTCGGATCTGGTGCGTGACCTCACCGGCCTCGTGCGCAGCGAAAGCAGGCTGGCGCGGGCCGAGATCGCCGAGGCGGGGCGCAGCTTCGCCATCGGCGCCGAAATGATCGCCGCGGGCGCCGTCCTGCTGCTCGTGGCGCTTCTGGTGCTGGTGCAGGCCCTCGTGGTCCTGCTGGCCCACTGGGTCGGCCCCGCCTGGGCCGCCCTGATCGTGGGCGTGGCGCTGGCCGCGATCGGCGGGATCCTCATCGCGCGCGGCCGCAAGGACCTGAGCGCCGCCACCCTGGTGCCCGAGCGCACCATCGAACAGACCAGCCGCGACGTGCGGCTTGCACGGGAGCAAATCTGATGAACTCTGACAAGATCGAACGCGAAGTGGAAGAGAACCGCGCCCGGGTCGAGAGCACGCTCGATGCGCTGAAGGAACGGATGACGGTCAATCAGGTGGTCGATGACCTGGCGCATTTCGTGGGGGTCGAGGACGTGCGCGGAGTGATGAACTCGGCCGGGCGGCAGGTGCGGGACAATCCGGTGGCCCTCGGGCTGATCGGCCTCGGCCTCGCCTGGCTCGCCTTCGGCGGCTCGTCCGACCGGAGCCGGTCCCGTTCCTCCTACGGGCCGGAGGGCTATTCCGATTATCCGGGCAGAGACTATGCCTCGGGCGGCCGCTCGTACGAGCCCTATGGCGGGGGCGCCGAATACCGCTCGTCGTCCCGCGAAGGCATGGCGTCTCGTGTGAAGCACGCGGTCAGCGACGCGGCCGACAGCGTCAGCCGGGCCGCCCATGCCGCCTCCGAGCGGGTCAGCCACGGCGCCCATGCCGCGGCCGAGAAGGTGGGCGGAGCCTTCGGCGATGCCCGCGACCGCGCCGGCCGGGCGCGTGAAGGCGCCTACGACCGCGCCGGGCACTGGCGTGACGACCTCGGCCATCGCTCGGACGATCTGCGCCATCGCGCCGATCACTGGCGGGGCCGCGCCACCTCGAGCGCCCAGCACATGCGCGAGAGCGTGGTGCACGGGATGGAACAGCAGCCGCTGCTGGTAGGGGCCGCGGCGGTGGCGCTTGGCGCGGTGATCGGTGCGGCCATGCCGCGGACGCGGACTGAGGACCGCTGGATGGGCCGCACGAGCGACGATCTCTGGGACGAGGCCAAGGCAAGCTCGTGGGAACTGCGCGACCGTGCGATGCGCGCGGCGCGCGAGACCTATGACGCCACCATCGACGCCGCCCGCGAGGAAGGGCTGATGCCCGAAAAGGGCGAGACGCTCGCCTCGAAGCTCGGCCGTGTGGCCGAAGCCGCGGCCTCGGAAGCCAAGGCGCAGGTCGAACCGGTCCTGCACGGGAAAGAGAGCGAGGAGGCCACCAGCTCATCAACCGGACAAGCCTCCGGCCCAGGCTCGACCAAGGTTGCCGGCAAGAGCGTCTGAGGCACCCGAAACGAACAAAGGGCGGACCGACCGGTCCGCCCTTTTCCTGTGTCGCGGAAGCGGCGACCCTGGGGCCGCCGCCGCATCCCGTGGGCCCCTGCCGCTCAGGAGTAGATCGGCGGCGTCTGCTCGCCCGGATCGGGCAGGTCCGGGTCGCCCGGCGGGATCGGATCCGGGTCCGGCATCGGGTCGGGATAGGGGTTCGGCTCGGGCATCGGATCCGGCGTCGGCGGATCGTTCGGGCCGAGGCGCATTTCGTCACTCATTCGCTTGCTCCTCTCCTTCGGGCACTCCTTGCCCTTCTGCCACCAAGATGCGCCGGCGCGGAATGTTCCGGCTCAGAACCTCCGGCTCAGGCAGGGCGAGCCCTGCAGGCCGAACCGCCACGGCCGCTCGGCCGCGCGGCTGATGCCGATGCGGGGCCCCTCGAGGATCGCCCCGGCCTCGAGCGGCGCGCCCGCGCGGAGGAGAAAGCCACCCGTGCCAAACCGCACTCCGTCGTCCGCCAGCGAGAGCCCCAGCGCCTGCCCGATCCGTCCCGGCCCCGAACATAGACGTTTGACCTCCTCGGTCCCCCGACGCCGGGCCATCTCGGCCAGGCCCTCGGTTGGCTCCAGAGCGCGGATCAGCACGGCATGGCCCGGCGCACAGACGACATTAAGGCACAGATGGATGCCGTAGGACACATAGACATAGGCGCAGCCCGGAGGGCCGAACATCGACCCGTTGCGCGCCGTGAGGCCGCGAAAGCTGTGCGAGGCGGGATCGTCGGGCGCATAGGCTTCGGTCTCGACGATGCGGCCGCCTGCGCCCCGCACCGCCAGATGCGCGCCAATCAGATCCACGGCGACCGAGGCGGCATCCCTGCCGAAGAACGCCGCAGCAGCCCGTTCCATGTCCGTCTTCCGCCCCCACCAGACCTCGCCGCAGCGCAGCCTTTGCCGGAACATTCCTCGACCGAAAAGGTTCTTACCGCAAGACCGCACCCGTGCGGCATCCCTGTGAAGATTACGAATGGAGAGAATGTCGATGATGAAAGTTGCTTTGGCTGCAACCCTTTTCGGTCTCGCCGGTCTGCCGGCCCTCGCGCAGAGCGGCGCCGACGGCATGGACCCGACCCGGCCCGTCGCGACCGAGACCGGCACGGGCAGCATGCGCGACATCAGCGAGCAGACCTGGTCGGACGACGTCCGGGAGGTCTTCTTCATTGATGAAGCGATGACGTCCCTGCGGCCGACCGACGAGATGGAGGAACGCTGGGCGGCCCTCGATCCCGAAGCCAAGGAGCGCGCCAAGCGCGATTGCCAGGCCTTCCTGATGGACGCGGGCTCGATGGGCGGCGCCTCGGCGGGCGGCCTCGGTGGTGCGCTCCGACCCGACCCGGAGCAGGCGGACTCGGGGTCGCAGATCGGGGGCGCCGACACGCCTGCCCCGGTGCCGACCGACACGACCAATTCATCCGAAGCCCCGCCCGCGCCGGGCAATGCGCCCGTCTGGAACCAGGCCTGTTCCTTCGTCACCTCGTTCCAGTCCCAGTAAGGGCGCCCCGCGACCGGACAAGCCCGGCGCGAGCCCCGTTCACCGCTGTCTGACAGCCTCGCTGTCCGTCAGCGCATCCGACCCGGCCGGATCGTCGCCCGATGATCCGGCCGAACCATGCCCGGCCCCTGCTGCCGGCCCTCATCCATTCCGTCGTCAAGGAGAGCCAGATGGCCGATGACAAGCCCACTTCGCGTCCCGGAAGTTTCGAGAACCTCGTGTCCGACTACGGGGCCGGAGGTGAGTTCCATCAGCATGCCGGAGACCGGGACGACCGGCTGACCACCGCCCAGGGCGTCACGATCGCCGACAACCAGAACTCGCTCCGGGTCGGGCGGAACGGACCCACCGCGCTCGAGGATTTCGTCCTTCGTGAAAAGATATTCCACTTCGACCACGAGCGGATCCCCGAGCGGGTGGTCCATGCGCGCGGCTTTGGCGCCCACGGGCTCTTCGAATGCACGAAGGCCATCCCCGAGATCACCCGCGCCGCGCCCTTCCAGAAGGTCGGCAAGGTCACCGAGACCTTCGTCCGCTTCTCGACGGTGGCGGGCTCGAAGGGCTCGATGGATCTGGCGCGCGACGTGCGCGGCTTCGCCACCAAGTTCTACACCGACGAAGGCAACTGGGACCTCGTGGGCAACAACATCCCCGTCTTCTTCATTCAGGACGCGATCAAGTTCCCCGACCTCGTCCATGCCGTGAAGCCCGAGCCCGACCGCGGCTTCCCGCAAGCGCAATCGGCGCATGACAATTTCTGGGACTTCATCTCGCTGACGCCCGAGTCGATGCACATGGTGATGTGGCAGATGTCGGATCGTGCGATCCCCAAGAGCTTCCGCTTCATGGAAGGATTCGGCGTCCACACCTTCCGCTTCGTCAATGCCGATGGCCAGTCGAGCTTCGTCAAGTTCCACTGGAAGCCGCGGCTCGGCCTTCAGTCAGTCCTGTGGGACGAGGCGCTGAAGGTCAATGGTGCCGACCCCGACCGGCACCGGCGCGACCTGTGGGAGGCGATTACCGCGGGCGACTTCCCCGAATGGGACCTGGGCCTGCAGATCTTCGACGAAGCCTTCGCCGACCGCTTCGACTTTGACGTGCTCGACCCGACCAAGATCATCCCCGAGGATCTGGTGCCCCTGACCATCGTGGGGACGCTGACGCTGGACCGCGTGGTGGACAACTTTTTCGCCGAGACCGAGCAGGTCGCCTTCTGCACCCAGAACGTGATCCCCGGCATCGACTTCACCAACGACCCGCTGCTGCAGGGCCGGAACTTCAGCTACCTCGACACGCAGCTCAAGCGGCTGGGCAGCCCGAACTTCACCAAACTGCCGATCAACGCGCCGCGCGGCTGCCCCGTGCACAATTTCCAGCAGGACGGTCACATGCAGACCGCCAACCGCAAGGGCCGCGTGAACTACGAACCCAACGGCTGGGGCAAGGGGCCGCGCGCCCACCCGCTCGAGGGCTATGTGAGCTACGCCGTACGCGAGGAAGGCGAGAAGCGCCGCCTCCGGCCCGAGAGCTTTGCCGACCACTACAGCCAGGCACGGCAGTTCTTACTGAGCCAGACGCCGGTCGAGCAGGGCCATATCCGCGATGCGCTGGTGTTCGAACTGTCGAAATGCCAGGAGATCGAGATCCGGGCGCGGATCGTGGCGCACCTGCTCAACATCGACGAGGGGCTGGCAGAGGCGGTCGCCAAGGGGCTGGGCCTTGCCGCGATGCCCGATCCGGCCCCGGCGGCCCGGCCCACCCGCACCGACCTGCCCCCGTCGGACGCGCTGAGCATCCTGAAGAACCCGCCGCCCTCCTTTGCCGGCCGGACCGTCGGCATCCTCGCCGGAGACGGGGTCGAGGCCAGCCTGCTCTCGGAACTGCGCTCGATCCTTGCGGCCGAGGGCGCCATGGTCAAGCTGGTAGCCCCCCGCATCGGCGGGGTGACGGACAGCGCGGGCGCGCTGCATCCGGCGGATGAGAAGATCGGCGGCGGGCCCTCGGTGCTCTTTGATGCGGTGGCGGTGCTGCCGGGCGCCGAGGCGGCGGCCATCGCCGCCAATCCGGCCGCGCAGGACTTCCTCAAGGATGCCCACGCCCATTGCAAGTTCATCGCCCACCACAGGGCCGAAGCCCTGATCGACGCCTGTGCGCTTCAGGACAAGATGGACGAGGGCTGGCTTGCGCTCGAGGGGACATCCGACATCGACAGCTTCGTCGCGGCCTGCCGACGCCTGCGTCACTGGCCGCGCGAGCAGACGCTGGGCGGGAACCCTCCCCTCGCGCGGACGTTTTCGCTCTAGGCCCCTCGGGGCGTAAGGAAAGAGGATCGACCATGGCTTACGCGAGGAACGAAACACGCGCGGGACAGGGGCGGAATTCGACGCTCATGCTCACCTCCGCCGTGATTCTCGGCGCTTTCGGTGCTCTGGCGGTGCGGCATCTGATGAACAGCCGCCAGCCGTCGGGCTACCCGGACGTCAGGCCCGCAGGCCCGGACGCGATGCGTGAACCGCCGAGCGACTGGGACGAGGTGGACGAGCAGCTGGATGAGTCCTTCCCTGCCAGCGATCCACCTTCGAACTACTAGCACGGCCAGAGGGCGCCCCAACAGGGCGCCCTTTTCCACCTGTCCCGCCCGCGGCCCGCGCCGGGTGACCGCGCGGCACCCGCTTTCGACGCAGGAACCTACCGCTGTGGACCGCGTTTACCGCTTTGGCGAACGAGGGACCAAGCATGTCGAACAGCGACGCCCGCCATGGAGCGGGACCTTCCGATACAACCTCCTCCGGCCGCGAGATCCCGCGCGATCCCCGGCTTGATGCCTCGGTGGGGCTGCTGTCGGAAGGCTACAGGTTCGTGTCGAACCTCTGCGACCAGCTGGGCAGCGACATCGTCACAACCCGCATCCGCCTGCGCGGGGTGGTCTGCCTGCGCGGCGGCACCGCGGCCCGGCTGCTCTACGGCGCCGAGGGGCTGACGCGCGTGGGCGCCATGCCCTCGAGCGTGCTGCATCTGTTGCAGGACAAGGGCTCGGTGCAGCAGCTTGAAGGGCCGGCGCACCGTCACCGCAAGGCGCTCTTCCTCGGCATCTGCATGGACCCCGCGCGCGTGGAGGCGCTGGTCGCCGAGTTCCGCGCCGCCTGGCGGGCCGCGCTGGATGACTGGCAACAGGCCGACAGCATCGTCCTGCAGCAGGAGGCGGCGCGCGTGCTGACCCGCGCCGCCTGTCGCTGGGCCGGCGTCGAGAACCAACCCGAGGCACGGCTTGCCGAAGAGATCTTCGACATGATCGACAAGGCCGGCAGCATCGGCCCGCGCAACTGGCTGGCCCAGATGCGGCGGTCGGGCACCGAACGGCGCCTGCGCAAGCTGATCGAGCAGGTGCGGGCCGGCGAGGTGGTGCCGGGCGATGCGACGGCGCTTCATGCCATCGCCTTTCACCGGGAGGCCGACGGCGAGCTGCTCGAGGCCTTGGTGGCGGCGGTCGAGCTGCTCAATGTCCTGCGCCCCATCGTGGCGGTCGGGCGCTACATCACCTTCACGGCGCTGGCGCTGCACCGTGAGACCAACTGGCGCGAACTCTTCCGCTCCGGCACGCTGGAACTCGCGGCGGACTTTGCCGAGGAGGTGCGGCGTATCTCCCCCTTCTTCCCCTTCACGGCCGCCGTCACGACCCGCCCCCTGCAGTGGGAGGGCTACGACCTGCCCGCCGACCAGTGGCTGCTTCTGGATCTTTTCGGCACGCTGCACGATGCGCGCAACTTCCCCGATCCCGCCCGCTTCCGGGCCGAGCGGATGCTGAGCTGGTCCGGGCAGGACGATTGCTTCGTCCCGCAGGGCGGGGGCGAGGTCGCCGTCACGCACCGGTGCCCCGGCGAGATGATCACGGTCGAACTGCTGAAGGAGGCGATCCGCCTGCTCTGCTGCGAGATGGACTACGACGTTCCCGCGCAGGATCTTGGCGTGCGGCTGAACCGCCTTCCCGCCCAGCCCCGCAGCGGCATGGTGCTGGCCTCGATCCGACGCCGCGCGGGAACAGAGCCTTGCGTTGCCGGTTGACCTGACAACGGAAAGGAGAATCCCATGCTCAAGTTCATCGGCGGCACCGTCGGCTTCATCTTCATCGTCGGCCTGCTCGTGATCATCGGAATTCTCGCGCTGATCTTCTGACCGAGGGGCATCGCCCCGGAAGTGCGGCGGAGTGCCGAAGCGGCGGCCCGAGCGGCCGCCGCATCCGTTTCGCCGAAGCCAGGTCAGCCCCAGTCCAGCACCACCTTGCCCGAGGTTCCGCCGCGCATGACGGCAAAGCCCTCGGCAAAGTCCGCCACGGGAAAGCGGTGGGTGATGACAGGTCGGATGTCGAGGCCGTTCTCGAGCATCGCGATCATCTTGTACCAGGTCTCGAAGATCTCGCGGCCATAGACGCCCTTGATCGTCAGCGCCTTGAAGACGATGCGGCTCCAGTCCACCGGGCTGCGGCCGGGCGGTATGCCGAGCATCGCGATCCGGCCACCCATGACCATCGCTTCGACCATCTGGTCGAACCCCGCAGGCGCGCCCGACATCTCCATGCCGACGTCGAAGCCCTGCACGATCCTGAGCCGCCCCATGACCTCGCGCAGATCCTCGGAGCCGACATTCACCGGCACGACATCGGCCACCTCGCCCGCCAGCCGCAGCCGGTCGGGATTGACGTCGGTGATGACCACGTGCCGGGCGCCCACATGCCGGGCCACCGCCGCCGCCATGATCCCGATCGGGCCCGCCCCGGTGATCAGCACATCCTCGCCCACCAGATCGAAGCTGAGCGCCGTGTGAACCGCATTGCCCAGCGGATCGAGGATCGCCCCCACCTCATCGTCGATCGTGTCAGGCAGCGGCACCACGTTGAAAGCCGGCAGCCGGAGGTAATCGGCAAAGGCGCCCGCGACATTGACGCCGATGCCCCGCGTCTCGGGATCGAGGTGGAAGCGCCCCGCGCGCACCTGCCGCGAATGATGCCCGATCAGGTGCCCCTCGCCCGAGCATCTCTGCCCGACCGTCAGATCCTCGACATCGCGGCCCACCTCGACGATCTCGCCGGCAAACTCGTGCCCGGTCACCAGAGGCACCGGCACCGTCCGGGCCGCCCACTCGTCCCAGTTCCAGATATGCACGTCGGTGCCGCAGATCCCGGTCTTCTTCACCCGGATCAGCACCTCGTCGGGGCCGATCTCGGGCACCGGGCGCTCCTCCATCCAGAGACCGGGCTCTGCCTTCGCCTTGACCAGCGCACGCATCAGATCGCTCCCACCGCCTTGCCTGCCTCTCGGAACGCGCCCAGGGCGAACTCCAGATCCGCCCGCGTCAGGGCCGCGTTCATCTGGGTGCGGATCCGCGCCTGCCCGCGCGGCACGACCGGAAAGAAGAAGCCCGACACATAGACCCCTCGCTCGTAGAGCGCGGCGGCCATCTCCTGCGCGAGCCGCGCCTCGCCCAGCATCACGGGCACGATCGGATGGTCGCCGGGCAGAAGGCGGAAGCCCGCCTCGGCCAGCCCCGCGCGCCAGAAGGCCGTGTTCTTGAAAAGCGCCGCACGCAGATCGTCGGCCGCCTCGACCAGATCGAGCGCGGCAAGGCCCGCCGTCACGATCGCCGGCGGCAGGGCGTTGGAAAAGAGATAGGGCCGCGCCCTTTGCCGCAGGAGGTCGATCACCGGCTGCGGGCCCGCGACATAGCCCCCCAGCGCCCCGCCGAGCGCCTTGCCGAGCGTCCCGGTGAGGATGTCCACCCTCACGCCATGATGGGCGGGCGTGCCCTGCCCCTTCGGCCCCATGAAGCCCGTCGCGTGGCAATCGTCCACCATTACCAGCGCGCCGAACGCGTCGGCCAGCGCCACGATCTCGGGCAGCCGCGCAAGATAGCCGTCCATCGAGAAGACGCCGTCCGTGGCGATCAGGATGGTGCGGGCCCCGTCCGCCCGCGCCTGCGCAAGCTGCGCGCGCAGATCCTCCATGTCGGAATTGGCATAGCGATAGCGGCGCGCCTTGCAGAGGCGGATGCCGTCGATGATGCTCGCATGGTTGAGCGCGTCGGAAACCACGGCATCCTCGGGCCCCAGCAGAGGCTCGAACAGGCCGCCGTTCGCATCGAAGCAGGCGGCAAAGAGGATCGCATCCTCCATCCCGAGATAGCGGGCGATCCGGCCCTCAAGCGCGCGGTGGATGTCCTGCGTGCCGCAGATGAAGCGCACCGAGGCCATGCCGAAGCCGTGGTCCTCCATCCCCCGCCGGGCCGCGTCGATCAGGGCCGGATGGTTGGCAAGCCCGAGGTAGTTGTTGGCGCAGAGGTTCAGAAGCTCGCGCCCCGCCACCGTCACATGCGCCCCCTGCGGCGAAAGGATCGCCCGCTCGCGCTTCGTGAGCCCCTCGGCGTCGATCTCCGCCAGCGCCGCGCGCACGCCCTCGAGGAACCTCTCTCGTCCTGTCATCGCCCTCTCCCTCTCCGCTGGCCCGGAGCTTACGCCACCGGCGCGCTCACGTCCCGCAGAAGGTGCGGTAGCTCTCATCGAACCCCGCCGGCGCGGGCTGCGCCAGATCCTCGAGGCCCGACCGTTCCGTGAACGGATCCGAGAGCGCCTCGATCAGCCGGTCGAAGGGCCCGAGATCCCCCGCATGGGCCGCGGCCAGCGCCTCCTCGACCCGGTGGTTCCGCGCGATGTAGATCGGGTTCACCGCCCTGATCCGCCGGGCTGCATCAGGCGCAAGCCGCCGGCGCCAGCGGGCAAGCCAGTCCCGGAGCGCGTCGGGCCCCTGGAAGACGGGCCGCAGCGCCTCGTCGTCCGTCACCGCATCGGCGAGGCGGCGGAAGGTCAGCGTCCAGTCGGCGCGCGCGCCCTGCATGGCGGCCAGCAGCTCGTCGGCCAATGCAGCGTCGCCCTCTTCGACCCCCGCAAGACCCAGCTTGGCGCGCATCCCCTCCAGCCAGCGGGCCTGATAGCGGGCGCCGACCGTGCCCAGCACGGCGTTGGCCTTCTCGGCCGCCCGACCCGCGTCGGCATCGAACAGGGGCAGCAGCGCCTCGCCCAGCCGCGCCAGGTTCCAGGCCAGGATGCAGGGCTGGTTGCCATAGGCATAGCGCCCCTGCAGGTCGATCGAGGAAAAGACCGTGGCCGGATCGAACCCCTCCATGAAGGCGCAGGGCCCGTAGTCGATCGTCTCCCCCGAGATCGCCATGTTGTCGGTGTTCATCACGCCATGGATGAACCCGACCAGCATCCAGCGCGCCACGAGATCGGCCTGCGCGTCCGCCACGGCCTCATAGAAGGCGAGGTAGGGCTCTGCCGCCCCGGCGAGCGCCGGATAGTGGCGCGCGATGGCATAGTCGGCCAGCCGCCGCACCCGCTCGATGTCGCTCCGTGCTGCGAAGAACTGAAAGGTGCCGACGCGGATATGGCTCGCGGCCACGCGCGTCAGGATCGCCCCCGGCAGCTCGCCCTCCTGCCGCAGGACCGGCTCTCCGGTCGCCACCGCGGCCAGCGCCCGCGTCGTCGGAACCCCGAGGCCGTGCATCGCCTCGCCCACGAGATATTCCCGCAGCACCGGCCCGAGGGTCGCCTTGCCATCCGCCCCGCGCGAGAAGGGCGTCCGCCCCGAGCCCTTGAGCTGCAGGTCGCGGCGACGGCCCGAGCGATCCGTCACCTCGCCGATGAGCAGCGCCCGCCCGTCGCCAAGCTGCGGAGAGAAACCGCCGAACTGGTGACCGGCATAGGCCTGCGCCAGCGGATGCGCCCCCTCGGGTATCCTCTTGCCCGAGAAGATCGCCGCCCCCTCGGCCTCGAGCCGGTCCGCATCCAGCCCGAGGTCCCCGGCCAGACCCCGGTTCAGGCGCAAGAGCCTGGGAGCGGGCACCGGCGCCGCCTGCCAGTCCACATAGAAGCCCTCGAGCTCGCGGGCGTAGCTGTTGTCGAAGCGGAAGGTCATAGGATCCTGCACAAGTTCCCTTTTCCCGATATGCTCATCGAGGGCCGCCAGAGCAACCCGAGCGCAGGAAAAGAGATGCGGATCGTGCAGCTTTCGGAAGAGCCGGAGGTCGCCCTGCCGGATCCCGCCTCAGGCCCCGCGCGGCGTCACCAGACGGACGACCTGCGCGCCGGGGCGGTTGGAACGGAAGACGGGCAACTCGTCCACAAGACGCTTCTGGATGTCGGCCACGGCACATTCCCGCCGCAGGACTTCCGGCAGGCAACTGCCGCAGAGGCCGAGCAGACCGCCGACCACGGCGGCCACAAGCTGCTCCTGCCAGTCCGTCAGCCGGCCGTCGAGAACGCCGCCCTTGCCCACGGCGAACATGGCCGCCAGAGCCAGAAACGTGCCCGAGAGGATGAAGACGGCGCGCCGATAGGCCAGCGTCCGCTCGACCAGCCGCCGCGTGAAGCGGTGGCGCCGCACCGGATCGATCCGCTCCCACCCCGCGCTCGGCATCGGGGTTCCGGCCCGCAGCACCAGGACCGCGGCCATCACCGGAAGCACCGCGATCAGCGCCAGCATCAGCTCATCCAGCTCATGCGCAGGCACCAGAGCCGCGAAGAGCCCCGCCAGTCCCGTTACAGTCACGATGTTGAGCAGCCAGTTCATCGCCCGTCCTTCAGTTTCCAGAGGAGGCAAAGTGCGGTTGCCGGGGTGACAAGTCAAATGACACGGCCGTGTCCCGGCATGATCCCGCCGCCTGAACGCCTGGAACGCCGGGAGAAGGCCGCTCCGCCCCTCGCCCCGGCCGACCTGAAGGACGCCTTCAGGCACCGATGGCAAATCGCCGATCGGTCTCCGTCGTCACCGGATCGCGCAGGACGTAGCCGCGGCCCCAGACGGTTTCGATGTAACTCTCGCCTCCCGTGGCTTCGGCCAGCTTCTTGCGCAGCTTGCAGATGAACACGTCGATGATCTTCAACTCGGGCTCATCCATGCCGCCGTAGAGATGATTGAGAAACATCTCCTTGGTCAGGGTCGTCCCCTTGCGGAGCGAGAGAAGCTCCAGCATCTGATATTCCTTGCCGGTCAGGTGGACGGGCTTTCCCTCGACCTCGACCGTCTTTGCATCGAGATTGACCAGGATCTTGCCGGTTCGGATGATCGATTGCGCATGACCCTTCGAGCGGCGGATGATGGCGTGGATGCGGGCCACCAGTTCCTCCCGGTGGAACGGCTTGGTCATGTAGTCGTCCGCACCAAAGCCGAAACCCTTGATCTTGTTCTCGGTATCATCCGCGCCGGACAGTATCAGGATCGGCGTGTCCACTCGCGCGAGGCGGAGCTGGCGCAGAACCTCGTGACCGCTCATGTCGGGCAGGTTGAGATCCAGCAGAATGAGATCGTAATCATAGAGCTTTGCCAGATCGATCCCGTCTTCACCCAGATCGGTGCAATACACGTTCAGATTCGCGTGGGTCAGCATCAGCTCGATGCTTCTGGACGTGGTCGGATCATCCTCAACCAGCAGTATTCTCATCACAAATGCTCCGCATCGCCACCATCGGTATTAACTACAATGGAGCCCAATGGTTAATCATGGGTTACTCTTGCATAAGCGGAGCCAGAAACAATCTACAGTTGTCGAAATTTCTGGATCATCGTCACCTTCAGCGCCTTCTCTCCGTGCGACGTCACGGCCGCGCGCCAGAGGGCGAATTCCTCCTCCGACAGCGCGTAGCGTTCGAGCGCCTCCTGCTCGGAGATGAGGCCGTGGATCACGGCCTTCACGACCGCGGCCTTGCGGCTTGCCACCCAGCGCCGTGTCTCTGGCGGGGGCAGGTCGGCCCGGCTGAACACGGTTCCATCCGGCAGCGTGACCTGCCGGGGACCATCGACTCGCTTCAGATACATCGCTCATCCCTCCATCGGACCGGAGGCTGACCGAGCAGGCTTAAGCATCGGTGAAACGCGGGGTTGAGAGTGCGCTGCATTTTCCTATATTGCGCGCTTCACCTTCCGAAGGCACACCGCCATGCTTGACCATCCGCTCAATTCGCTCGGCTTCGCCAAGCCGCCCTCCGCCACGCGTGTGGTCGTGGCCATGTCGGGGGGCGTGGACAGCTCGGTCGTCGCGGCCGAACTGGCCGCCGAGGGCTACGATGTGGTGGGCGTGACGCTCCAGCTTTACGACCACGGGGCGGCGCTGGCGAAGAAGGGGGCCTGCTGCGCGGGTCGCGACATCCACGATGCGCGGCGCGTGGCCGAGACGATGGGCTTCCCGCATTATGTGCTCGACTACGAGAACACCTTCCGCGAGGCGGTGATCGACGAGTTCGCGGACGCCTATCTGGCGGGGGCGACGCCGGTTCCCTGCATCCGCTGCAATGAACGGGTGAAGTTCAAGGACCTGCTCCAGACGGCGAAGGATCTCGACGCCGACTGCATGGCGACGGGCCATTACATCCAGCGCAAGATGGGTGCGGCCGGGCCCGAGCTGCATTGCGCGGCCGATGCGGCGCGCGACCAGAGCTATTTCCTCTTTTCCACGACGCGCGAGCAGCTCGACTATCTGCGCTTCCCGCTGGGCCATCTCGCCTCGAAGGCCGAGACGCGGGCGCTCGCGGCCCGGCACGGGCTGCCGGTGGCCGACAAGCCCGACAGCCAGGACATCTGCTTCGTGCCGAACGGCAACTACGCCGCCGTGATCGAGAAGCTGCGCCCCGGCGCGGCCGATCCGGGCGAGATCGTGGACCTTTCGGGCAATGTGCTGGGCCAGCACCGGGGGGTGATCCACTACACGATCGGCCAGAGGCGCGGTCTCGGCATCGGGGGCCTTGGGGATCCGCTCTTTGTCGTGCGACTCGACCCCGAGCGGCGGCAGGTGATCGTGGGGCCGAGGGAGGCTCTCTCGACCCGCATCGTGCCGGTGCGCGAGATCAACTGGCTGGGTGACGCCCCGCTCACCTCGCAAGCCGAGTGGCATGTGATGGCCAAGGTCCGCTCGACCCGCGCCCCGCGCGACGCAGTGATCCGGCCGATCTCCGAGACCGAAGCCGAGGTCGAACTGATTGCCCCGGAAGATGGCGTGTCGCCGGGCCAGGCCTGCGTCTTCCATGCGCCCGGCGACAGCCGCATCCTCGGCGGCGGCTGGATCTGGCGCGGCCGCTGAGGGCCCCTAGCCCGCCACGGCGCGAAGCGCACGGGCCCGGGCGGCCGGAATCGCCCGGATCTCCAGCCCGGTGAAGACATGGAGTGTGTTCAGGTCGTGATCGACCACGGCATGATCGGACACCCAGCCGCCCATCATCAGATAGGTCCGCAGAAGCGGCGGCATCAGCATGAGCGCGCGCCGGGCGTCCGGCTCGCGCCGGGCGAGCTTCTGGGCAAAGCGGAAGACGGTGGGCGCCTTCACCCGCGGCAGCCAGCGCGCCGGGGCAAGGTGGCGCTCCTTCAGCATGGCAAAGACATCGAGATAGGCGTCGATCTCGACGCCATGAAAGGACGAGCAGCCGAAGAGCATCTCGACGCCGGCCTCATCGACATGCCGTGTCATCGCTCCCCAGGCCACGCGCAGGATGTCCGGGTCGCGCCGACCGGGATGGATGCAGAAGCGCCCCATCTCGACCATCGGCCCGGAAAAGCTCTCCAGCGCGCCCAGCTCGTAGAACTGCGCCGAATAGCTGCGGCCGATCTCGCGGCCATCGCGAAGCGGCAGGAAGCGAAAGCAGCAGACAAGCTCGCCCGTTGCCACCTCCTCCACCAGCATGTGGGTGCAGACCGCGTCGAACCCGTCGGCATCGAGGCCCGCCCCTCCCGGCGCGCCCTGCCCCGCGCGAAAGGCCGTCCAGCGCAGCTCCTGCGCCCGGCGGAGATCCTCGGGGCCCGCGGCCGCCCGGGCCGCATAGCGACCCCTGCTGAGCGAGAGCATCGACAACCTCCTCGTGACTTGCCGGAGCGAAACGGCATCTTAGATATGAGCCGCGCCACGACGGGGCGCAAGCGGTCAAGCGGCCGCGGACCCAACGGGAGAGACCCATGACCGACAGCCGGGACAAGGTGGTGAAGAGCGACGCGGAGTGGAGGGCGCAACTCTCCGATCTGGCCTACAAGGTGACGCGCAAGCACGGCACCGAGCGCGCCGGCACGCACGACCACTTCCCCAAGCAGCCCGGCACCTTCCATTGCGTGGGCTGCGGCGCCCCCCTCTTCGACCAGGCGCAGAAGTACGAAAGCGGCACCGGCTGGCCGAGCTTCTGGGCCCCGATCGCGCCCGACGCCGTGGGCACGCGCGAGGACCGCAGCCTGTTCATGCGCCGGACCGAGGTTCATTGCGCGCGCTGCGAGTCGCATCTCGGCCATGTCTTCCCGGACGGGCCCCAGCCCACCGGCCTGCGCTACTGCATGAACGGAGTCGCAATGACCTTCGAGCCCCGCGAGTAGCGGCACGCCTTCCCCGTTCACTCTTGTCCAAGTATCCCGCGGGGGTCCGGGGGCGCGAAGCCCCCGGCGGTGCGCCGGTCACCCCCGGCCGACCGCCCGCAGGCCCGTCCCGCAAACGGCATCAACGGCCGCGCGCTACTCGATCAGATCCTCGGTCCGAAGCGCGCCGATGTTGCCGAACAGCTGCCGCAGGAAGCCCGTGCCCTGGATGGTCGACTCGGTCACGCGGCGCGACAGAGGCACGATCTGCCCCTTCTCGAGGCCGAACCGCTCGATGTTCCGCACCGTGCCGGACTCGTTGAAGGTGATCGCCACCACCTCGCGATCCACTTCCTGCGGTTCGCGGGCGCCGTAGTGGCGGTAGCGGCTCTGGACATAGTACCAGCCGCTGTCGTTCAGCAGCGTCGAGGCCGAGGGCCGGCCGACGATCTCGGCCACCGTGTCGCGGGTGTCGCGCCCGACCTCGATCTGCCGAAGGTCGATCTCGGTGGGCGCGTAGCCGTGGTTGCGGTAGATCGGCTGACAGGCGGCCACCGCCATGCCCAACGACAGCACCAGCGCCATCCTGCGCAGGCCCCGCCCGTCAAGCGTCGCTCCGATCCTGCCTTCCCGCGCCATGACGACCCCTTGCCTTGGGGGGCGAAGCCCCGTATCCCGAAACCCGACGATGGACCGTCTGCGGCTCAGCCACCGGCTTACAGAAGGTCCGGCCTCTGTTCAAGGAAGGAACGAGGACCGGCGCCCACCCGGACAGCCCCGCCGCGCGCGCCCCCACCGGCGGCTGCACCTGCAACAGGCCCGTCACGCAACCGCCCGAAATTCGGAAAGAAACCGCGCCATGCCGGAACCTGTCCAGCCCTCCACCGCCGACCTTCCCCTCACCTGCCCGTTCCGCGTCGCGGCCCTCCCGGCGAACCGACCCACCCGCTTCAGGATCCAGCCCGACGCCGAGATCCAGGGCCTCGTGGCGGCGCTTCTCGGCATCAGCGCCGTCCGCGGCCTGAGCTTCGAGGGCGAGATCCGCCCCCGCGGCCGGCGCGACTTCGACCTTGAGGGGCGGCTCGTGGCGACGGTCGTGCAGCCCTGCTCGGTCACCCTCACACCGGTCACTACCCGGATCGAGGAGACCGTCAATCGGCGCTACCTCGCCGACTACGTGATGCCCGAGGGCGACGAGGTGGAGGTGCCCGAGGATGACAGCGAACCCCTGCCCGACGTGATCGACGCAGGCGCGGTGGCCGTCGAGGCGCTGGCGCTGGCGCTGCCGCTCTATCCCCGTGCGCCGGGCGCGGAACTGACCGAGGCGGGCTTTGCCCCGCCGGGGGTGGCGCCGCTCTCGGAGGCCGACCTGCGTCCCTTCGCGGGGCTTGCGGACCTGCGTCGCAAGATGGGGGGTGACGAGCCTTCGGGCGGCACCGGGGGCGACGGCTGATCGTCTCGCGCGGCCTCTCCCCCGACGCACAAAGGGGCTTGCGCCGCGCCAGAATACCACTATGTTCCGCGCCTCGTTCGACACGCGGATCAGAAGCGCCGGCCCCACGGGATAGCGCGCGATTCCATCAGGATAATCAGGGGCCTGGCCCCTCCGTAACACGAGGTTGAGACATGGCTGTCCCTCAGAACCGAGTCACCCGTTCCCGGCGCAACATGCGTCGTTCGCACGACGCGCTCGTGGCCGCGAACCCGGCCGAATGCCCGAACTGCGGCGAGCTGAAGCGCCCGCACCACGTCTGCGGCGCCTGCGGTCACTATGACTCGCGCGAAGTGGTCGCGGTCACGGCCGAAACCGATCTGGACGAGGACGCGGCGTAAGCCGCGCCTGACCGCCCCCACGCATGGCTAGGGATACCGCACCCCAGGCGACGGGCGCAGGCCGGATAGTGATATCCGTCGATGCGATGGGCGGGGACCGGGGTCCGGCGGCGGTGGTGGCCGGCATTGCCGGATCCGCCTCAGCCAACCCGGGCGCCTACTTCATCGTCCACGGTGACGAAGCCCAGATCGGGCCGATGATCGCCAAGCGCAAGGACCTCCGGGGCCGCTGCGAGATCCGCCACGCCCCGCGCGTGGTCACGATGACCGACAAGCCCAGCCAGGTCATGCGCCATGGCGAAGGCACCTCGATGTGGTCCTGCATCGAGAGCGTCCGCGCCGGCGAGGCTACCGTGGCCGTCTCTTGCGGCAATACGGGCGCGCTCATGGCGGTCTCGATGATCCGGCTGCGCAAGCTGCCCGGCGTCAACCGCCCGGCCATCGCCTGCCTCTGGCCCTCGCGCAACCCCGGCGGCTTCAACGTGATGCTGGACGTGGGCGCCGACATCAAGGCCGACGCCGAGGATCTGGCGCAGTTCGCCCTGATGGGCGCCTCCTACGCTCGCAACGGCCTCAGCCTCGAACGTCCGCGGGTGGGGCTGCTGAACGTGGGCACCGAGGAACACAAGGGCCGCGCCGAGCTGAAGAGCGCGCAAGACCTCATCTCGGCCAATGCCGAGGCCGGCGCCTACGAATATGTGGGGTTCCTCGAGGGGGGCGACATCCCCGGTCGGCGCTGCGACGTGATCGTGACCGACGGGTTCACCGGCAACGTGGCGCTCAAGACCGGCGAAGGCACCGCCAAGCTGATCTCGGACTTCCTGCGCGACGCCTTCGGCGCGAATGTCCTGTCCAAGATGGCCGCGGTCCTGGCGCTCGGCTCGCTCAAGCGCCTGCAGAAGCGCATCGATCCGCGCCGCGTGAACGGGGGCGTTTTTCTCGGGCTCAATGGAACCGTTGTGAAGTCCCACGGTTCGGCCGATGCGACCGGGGTCGCCGCGGCGATCGGGCTGGCGGTGCGGCTCGCCCGTTCGGGCTTCCACGAGCGTCTGGCGGCGCGGCTTGCATCCGCCGGGCGTGCGGGGCAGGATGCCCCGCAGGACGAGGTGGCCGCGCCCCGGCAGATCTGAGAGACGGTAGAGCTGAATGACAATACGCGCCGTGGTGAGGGGCGTCGGGCACTATCTGCCCGACCGCGTCGTCCCGAACTCTGAACTCGAGGCGGTCGTCGAGACGACCGACGAATGGATCCGCACCCGGTCCGGCATCGAGCGGCGCCATTTCGCCGCCGAGGGTCAGACGACCTCGGATCTGGCCGCCCGTGCCGCGCGTGCGGCGCTTGCGGATGCGGGCCTGCAGCCGGACGACATCGACACGCTGATCGTGGCGACCTCGACGGCCGATCTCACCTTTCCCTCGGCCGCCACCATGGTTCAGGCGGCTCTGGGCATGTCGCGCGGCTTTGCCTTCGACGTGCAGGCGGTCTGTGCGGGCTTCGTCTATGCGCTGGCCAACGCCGATGCGCTGATCCGCTCGGGCCAGGCCAACCGCGTGCTGGTGATCGGGGCCGAGACCTTCAGCCGCCTGATGGACTGGAGCGACCGCGCGACCTGTGTCCTCTTCGGCGACGGGGCCGGCGCGCTGGTGCTCGAGGCTGCGGAGGGGGCCGGAAACTCGGCCGACCGCGGCATCCTTTCGACCGATCTTCATTCCGACGGCCGCTTCAAGGACCTGCTCTATGTCGATGGCGGCGCCTCGACGGGCAGCACCGGCCACCTGCGGATGCAGGGACGTGAGGTCTTCCGCCACGCCGTTGAAAAGCTTGCGGAAACCGCCCACACCGCCCTCGACAAGGCGGGCCTGACCTCGGCCGATGTCGACTGGATCGTGCCGCATCAGGCGAACCTGCGCATCATCTCGGCCACGGCGCAGCGGATGCAGGTGCCGATGGACCGCGTGGTTCTCACGGTGCAGGATCACGGCAACACCTCCGCCGCCTCGATTCCCCTCGCGCTCTCGGTCGGCAAGGCCCGCGGGCAGATCAAGGAAGGCGATCTGCTGGTCACCGAGGCGATCGGCGGCGGCCTCGCCTGGGGCTCTGTCGTGCTGCGCTGGTAAGCGCGTATCAAGGGCCCGTTGCAAGCCGTTGATATTGACTCGGAATCCCTCATACACCATCCTGTGTTCAAATCTGGGTGGGGAATGGGATGAGCGACAAGACCTTGACGCGCATGGACCTGAGCGAAGCGGTGTTCCGCGAGGTGGGCCTGTCGCGCAATGAATCGGCGCAATTGGTGGAGTCCGTGCTCCAGCATGTGTCGGACGCGCTGGCCTCGGGCGAGACGGTGAAGATCTCGTCCTTCGGCACCTTCACGGTGCGCGACAAGTCGGCGCGGATCGGACGGAATCCCAAGACAGGCGACGAGGTTCCGATCTCGCCTCGCCGCGTCCTGACCTTCCGCCCCTCGCATCTGATGAAGGAGCGTGTCGCCGCCGGCGGCAAGAACTGATCGGGCATGCGGATGGAAAAGTCGGCCGAAGCCTTCCGCACGATCAGCGAGGTCGCCGAGATTCTGGAGACGCCCGCGCATGTGCTGCGCTTCTGGGAGAGCCGCTTCCCCCAGATCCGCCCGGTCAAGCGCGCGGGCGGGCGGCGCTACTACCGCCCCTCCGACGTGGCGCTGCTGGCCGGCATCCGCCGGCTTCTGCACGACGAAGGCATGACCATCCGCGGGGTGCAGAAGATCCTGCGCGAGCAGGGCGTGCGCCATGTGGCCAGCCTCAGCGGGCACGAGGGAAGCCTTGTCCCGCAGGAGCGGGCGGGCGACGGGGTCCCGCTGCATGGCGACGAGGCCGGCTACACCTTCGAGGAGGTTCCCGAGCAGAGGGGCGAGGTCGTGCCCTTTGCGCGCGATGCGCAGAAGGGCGGCACGCTCCGCGCCGAGGCGCTTCGTCGCCCTCCCACGTCCCGGGCCGAGCCCGCGCCCGGACCCGATCTCCCGGCCGAGACCGCGGCAGAGCCACCCCTCGCCGACGCGGGCGCGCAAGCCGCCGCCCCGCGCGAGGACGCCGCCCCGCGCGAGGACATGGCCGCCTCCACGGGCCAGGATGCCGCCGCCCTGCCCGAAACCGCCTGGTCGGCGCCCGAACCACTCGTTCCCCGCAGCCACGGGGCCGAGCCCCCTGCCCCACGCTCAGAATCACCGGCCGGCCGGGCACCGCTTGAGGCGCCCGTGGAACCGGGGCCGCACGAGGATGATTCGGATGCGGAAGGTCTCTGGTGGGCAACGCCTCTGCGCGCCCTTGCGCGCGGCAGCCTGACGCACCGGCGCGAGGAGGTTCTGGCGTTGCGCGCACGCCTGCTGGCCTTGCGCGAACGGCTGCAGGGGTCCTGATCCGCCGCGGCGCGGGATGCGATCCGAAGGATGCGTTTCCCGCTTGCTCCCGCGGCAAATCTCGTTATGTATCCCGCCTGTCGGGCCGTGGCGCAGCCTGGTTAGCGCGTCCGTCTGGGGGGCGGAAGGTCGCGAGTTCGAATCTCGCCGGCCCGACCATCAAAAAGGCCCGCCTCGCATGAGGCGGGCCTTTTTGCATCAAGGGAGCTGGAGAGAAAGATGGCCGGAGTTCTCGCATCGCAACGGATCCGGTCCCTGATCGCCTCGGGCGCCATTTCCGCACATCCCGCACCGATTCCCGCCCAGATCCAGCCGGCCAGCCTCGACCTGCGCCTCGGGACCGTCGCCTACCGCGTGCGCGCCTCGTTTCTCGCCGGGGCCGGCCGCACGGTCGCCGAGCGGCTCGACGAGTTCGAGATGCACCGGATGGACCTGACCGCCGGCGCCGTGCTCGAAAAGGGCTGCGTCTATGTCGTGCCGCTGATGGAGAGCCTCGCCCTGCCCGCCGGCATCTCGGCCGTGGCCAACGCCAAGAGTTCGACGGGCCGGCTCGACCTGCTGACCCGGACCATCGCCGACGGCGGCACCGAGTTCGACCGCATCCGGGACGGCTATGCGGGTCCGCTCTACGCCGAGGTCTGCCCCCGCAGCTTCTCGGTCCTCGTGCGCCCCGGAATGCGCCTGAACCAGATCCGCTTCCGGGCGGGCGAGGCCACGCTGGCGGATGCCGAACTGGCCCAGCTCCATGCGCGCGAGCCGCTGGTGGACGGCACCCCCGTCATCTCGGGCGGGCTCGGCTTTTCGGTCGATCTGCGGCCCGGCGACGGCGACCTCGTGGGCTACCGCGCCAAGCCCCACACCGGCCTCATCGACCTCGACCGCATCGGCCATTACCCCGCCTCGGACTACTGGGAGGAGATCCGCGCCCGCGACGGCCGCATCATCCTCGATCCCGGTGCGTTCTACATCCTGGTCAGCCGCGAGGCGGTGACCATTCCCCCCGACCATGCCGCCGAGATGGCGCCCTACCTTGCGATGGTGGGTGAGTTTCGCGTGCATTATGCGGGCTTCTTCGACCCCGGCTTCGGTCATGCGCAGGCGGGCGGCACCGGCTCGCGCGGGGTGCTCGAGGTGCGCTGCCACGAGGCGCCCTTTGTGCTGGAACATGGGCAGGTCGTGGGCCGGCTGGTCTATGAACGGATGGAGGAGCGGCCCGACATGCTCTACGGCGCCGGCATCGCCTCGAACTACCAGGGCCAGGGCCTGAAGCTCGCCAAGCATTTCCGCGCCGGCTGAGGTCTGCTGGACGCGCGGTTCTGGGCTGCTGAGCCCATGCGCGCCGCCGCGACGGCCGGGCACGCCGCAGGGGGCTGCGCTTGCGACGCATTGCACATCGGCGCGGATCGTGAGACGTCAGGCCCGCCCCGCCGGGGCGCGGGGGCATCCGGGCTCCGGCGCCGGACCGGCCGGCAGAGAGGAGACGCCGGATGACCGAGGAGGCCGCCTTTGTCCCCGCCGCCGATGCGCGCGCCTTCCGCGACGCGCTCGGCTGCTTTGCGACCGGCGTCACCGTGGTGACCGTGCTTGCCGAGGACGGGCCGATGGGCATGACGGCCAACAGCTTCTCCTCGGTCTCGCTCGATCCGCCGCTGGTGCTCTGGTCTCCGGCGCGCGCCTCGAGCCGGTTCGACTTCTTCGCCCGCGCGCCCCACTTTGCGATCCATGTGCTCGATGCGGGAGAGGACGACCTTGCCCGCCGCTTCACACGGGGCGGCGCGGGGTTCGAGGGCCTCGCCTACCGTTCGAGCCCCGAAGGCGTTCCGCTGCTGCCGGCACCGCTTGCCCGGTTCGAGTGTCGGCAGGCGGCGGTGCATGACGGCGGCGACCATGCCATCGTCGTGGGCGAGGTGATCCGCGCGGCGATGCGGCCGGGCGAGCCGCTGCTCTTTTCGCAGGGGCGGTTCGGAACCTTCCTTCCGAGTCGGTAAACCGGCCTTGCGACATCTCGCCACGCACCGGCCTCCGTGCTAGATGTGCTGCGGATGAGGAGTTCCATGACCATGTCTCTCGACCTGCCCGACACGCATCGCACAGCCCCGGAGGCGTCGCCCGTTCCGCCCGAGCGGATGGTGGCGCAGGCTCAGGCGGCCGCTGGGTTCCTGAAGGCCCTCTCGCACGAGGGGCGGCTGATGATCCTGTGCCACCTATCGAACGGCGAGCGATCCGTGACCGAGCTTGAGACGCTGCTGTCCACGCGGCAGGCGGCGGTCAGCCAGCAGCTTGCGCGGCTGCGGCAGGACGGGCTGGTTTCGGCGCGGCGCGAGGGGAAGACGATCTGGTATTCGATCGCCGATCCCAAGGTGAGCCGCGCGGTCGCCATGCTCTACGACATGTTCTGCCGGCCCTGAGGATCGGGCCATGTGCGGGCGAATGGCCCACAAGGAGCTGACCTGGGCCCAGCTGGCCGGCTGGATGCAGGGTCTGGCGCCCGCGCGGTTCGAGATCGAGACGCGCTACAACGTGCCGCCCACCGCGCTGATTCCCATCGTGCGGCGGACGGACTCGGGGCTTCAGGGCGATCTGGCACGATGGGGCCTTGTCCCGCCCTTTCACCGCGGCGCCCTTCGGGACTGGAAGGCCAGCACCATCAACGCCCGCATCGAGAGCGTGGCCACCGCGCCGAGCTTTCGCGCCGCCTATCGCGACGGGCGCTGCCTCGTGATCGCCTCGGGCTATTACGAATGGCAGCTGCGCGGGGGCGTGAAGCATCCGCATTACATGTCGCCCGCCGGCAATGCCCCGGCGCTGCTGATGGCCGGGCTCGAGAGCCGGGTGCGGCTGCCCGATTACGAGGGGCCAACCTGCGCCATCCTCACCGAGCCGGTGCGCGGGGAGCTGGCCCGGGTCCATGACCGGATGCCGGTCATGATGGACCTCGAGGCGGCCGGCGACTGGCTGGACGGCTGCCCGGTGGAGGAGCTGCCGAGGCTCCCGATGGGCGCGCTGCGCTGGCATGAGGTCGGGCACCAAGTGAGTTCCGTCCGCAACGAGGGCCCCAAGCTGATCGAGCCCGTCGAGCCCGCGGCGCCGGATCTCTTCTCGCGCTGAGGGGCGGACGCCGACGGCGGCGGGCGTCAGGGATCATGATCGCAGCCTGACGTCCGGCGGCCGCGGATCCGTGCGCTGTTACAAAACCGTCACCGAACTGAAATAAACCCGACTCGCAACGGGGCTAGGACGGCGCAGAGGTCGCCCGCTGCGGCCGTCCAACCGACAGGAGAGTTCCATGTCCCTTCTCAAGCTCACGGTGTCCTCGCTGGCCGTGGTGGCCGCTTCGGCCGGCGTCGCCGCTGCGCGCGACAACATCCAGACCGCGGGTTCCTCGACCGTGCTGCCCTACGCCACCATCGTGGCCGAAGCCTTTGGCGAGAACTTCGACTTCCCGACGCCGGTCGTGGAATCGGGCGGATCGGGCGCGGGCCGCAAGAAACTCTGCGAAGGCGTCGGCGAGAACACGATCGACATCGCCAACTCCTCCTCGCGCATCAAGCAGTCCGACATCGACCTTTGCGCCCAGAACGGCGTGAACGAGATCATGGAAGTGCGCATCGGCTATGACGGCATCGTGTTCGCCTCCGACATCGGCGGGCCGGACTTCGCCTTCACCCCGGCCGACTGGTTCAAGGCGCTTGCCGCTCAGATCGTCGTGGACGGCCAGGTGGTCGCGAACCCGAACGGCCGCTGGAACCAGGTGAACCCCGAGCTGCCCGACCAGCCCATCCTCGCCTTCGTCCCCGGCACCAAGCACGGCACCCGCGAAGTGTTCGACGAAAAGGTCATCATGGCGGGCTGCGAGGAGTCGGGCGCGATGGAGGCCTTCGCCGCCGCCAACGGCGGTGACAAGGACAAGGCCCACGACATGTGCATGGCCCTGCGCACCGACGGCGTGTCGGTGGACATCGACGGCGACTACACCGAGACCCTCTCGCGCATCGACGCCAACAGGAACGCGATCGGGGTGTTCGGCCTCTCGTTCTACCAGAACAACACCGACAAGCTGAAGGTCGCGACCATGTCGGACGTGGTCCCCTCGGTCGAGACCATCGCCTCGGGCGATTATCCGGTGTCCCGGCCGCTGTTCTTCTATGTGAAGATGGCGCACCTCGACGTGATCCCGGGCCTGCAGGAATATGTCGAGTTCTTCGTCTCGGACGAGATGGCCGGTCCCGACGGGCCGCTGGCCGCCTACGGCCTCGTGTCCGACCCCGAGCTGGCGGCGACGCAGGACATGATCGCCAACCGGGTTCCGATGGGCCCGCTCAGCAACTGATCCCCTCCGGCGGCGCGGGACGCCCCCGCGCCGCCCCTTCCCAGTCCCGGACCTCACATGAGCCTCGGCATCCTCGTTCTGGCCGTCCTGATCCTCGCCGCCGCAGGCTTTCTGGCCGGGCGGCGACGCGCCATTTCCTCGGCGGGCGGCGATCCCCGCCGGCTGCATTCCCTGCCCGGCCACTACGGCCAGTTCGCCGCGCTGCTGACCGCGGTGCCCGCTCTCGCGCTGCTGGCGGTCTGGCTCATGGCACAGCCCATGGTCATCGAGCAGCGCGTCGCGTCGCTGCTGCCGGCCGGCGACGCCAGCGCCAGCAGCCTGTTGATGGCGGACGTGCGTCGCATTTCGACGGGGCTTCAGCGGCTCGCCGTCACCGACGGCCTCTCGCCGCGCGACGTGGCGGGCCTCAGCCCCGAGGGCCTCGCGCCGCGGCTGCGGGTCGTGGGTGTGGCCGTGACCAGCATGGGCCCCGAGACGCTGGCCGCGGCCCGCGCCCACCGCGATCTGCAGGACAGGCTCGGATTCTGGATGGTCGTCTCGGTCCTTGCGACCAGCGCCGCGGGCCTCGGTCTCGCGCTCGCGCGCATCCGCCCCGAGTTCCGCGCCCGCAACATCACGGAGCGGTTCGTCATGGTGATCCTGATCGCCGCCTCGCTCGTGGCGGTGGCGACGACGGTCGGGATCGTGATGTCGCTGCTGTTCGAGACGATGAACTTCTTCCGCCTCTATCCGGCGCAGGACTTCTTCCTCAGCCTGACCTGGAACCCGCAGTTCCGCGGCGGGTCGGACCTCGGGATCTGGCCTCTGCTCTGGGGCACGATGTACATCTCGTTCATCGCGCTGCTGGTGGCCGTGCCGATCGGCCTTCTCACCGCGATCTACCTTGCGGAATATGCCGGTGCGCGCACCCGCAGCTGGGCCAAGCCCGCGATCGAGATCCTCGCGGGGATCCCGACGATCGTCTATGGCCTCTTCGCCCTCGTGACCGTGGGCCCGGCGCTGCGCGACTGGTTCGCCCAGCCGCTCGGGCTCGGGGCCAGCTCGTCCTCGGTCATGACGGCGGGCCTCGTCATGGGGATCATGCTGATCCCCTTCATCTCGTCGCTGTCCGATGACATCATCAACGCCGTCCCGCAATCGCTGCGCGACGGCTCGTACGGGCTCGGCGCCACCCGCTCCGAGACGGTCAAGCAGGTGATCCTGCCCGCGGCCCTGCCCGGCATCGTGGGCGCGATCCTTCTGGGCGCGAGCCGTGCCATCGGCGAGACGATGATCGTCGTGCTCGGCGCGGGCGCGGCCGCCAAGCTCTCGCTGAACCCGTTCGAGGCCATGACCACCGTCACGGTCAAGATCGTGAGCCAGCTCACCGGCGACACCGAGTTCGCCTCGCCCGAGACGCTGGTGGCCTTCGCGCTCGGCCTCACGCTCTTTGCGATCACCCTCGTTCTCAACGTGATCGCCCTCTACATCGTGCGCAAATACCGGGAGCAGTACGAATGACCGACGCCGCCGCACCCGAAGCCGCCCGTCCCGAAGCGGGCTCGCTCTTTGCGCCCGACGCCCGGACCCGCCGCCGCAACGCGGCCGAGCGCCGGTTCCGCGCCTATGGCCTCGGCGCCGTGATCCTGGCGATCCTCGCGCTGCTCCTGCTGCTGACCTCGGTGCTCGGCAACGGCGCCGGCGCCTTCCGCCAGACCTTCATCGCGATCCCCGTGACGCTCGACGCGGCCATCGTGGACCCGCGCGGCAACCGCGACATCGAGGAGATGAAGAAGGTCACGACCATCGGCTACGGCCGGCAGCTCGAGGCCTCGATGGTGGCGGCCGTGGCCGCGGCTGGCCTCCAGTCCGAGGGGATCAGCGACAAGGACATCGCAGGCCTCCTGTCCAAGGAAGCCGCCGCCGGCCTGCGCAACCGCGTGCTGGCCGATCCCGAGCTGGTTGGCCAGACCATCGAGGTCCGGGCGCTGGCGAACGGGCGGGTGGACGGCTTCTTCAAGGGCCGCGTGACGATGGAGAGCGCCGCGCTCGACAGCAACATCACCCCCGAGCAGCTGGTCCTTGCGCAAAGGCTGCGCGAGGCGGGCCTGATCACCATCGCCTTCAACCCGCAGTTCCTGTTCGGCCCCGACGCCTCGGAGCTGCGCCCCGAGGCGGCGGGCCTCGGCGTCGCCATCCTGGGCTCGGCCTACATGATGTTCATCGTGCTGGTGCTGGCCCTGCCGATCGGCGTCGCCGCCTCGATCTACCTGGAAGAGTTCGCCCCCAAGAACCGCTGGACCGACCTGATCGAGGTCAACATCTCGAACCTTGCGGCCGTGCCCTCGATCGTCTTCGGCATCCTCGGGCTTGCGATCTTCATCAACTTCATGGGACTGCCCCAGTCCGCGCCGATCGTGGGCGGCCTCGTGCTGACGCTGATGACGCTGCCCACCATCATCATCGCCACGCGCGCCAGCCTCAAGGCCGTGCCGCCCTCGATCCGCGATGCGGCGCTGGGTGTGGGCGCCTCGAAGATGCAGGCTATCTTTCACCATGTCCTGCCGCTCGCCATGCCTGGGATCCTCACGGGCACCATCATCGGGCTGGCTCAGGCCCTGGGCGAGACGGCGCCGCTGCTGCTGATCGGTATGGTCGCCTTCGTGCGCGAGTTTCCTGCAGCCCCGCCGGAGGGGTTCTTCGACCCCGCCTCGGCCCTGCCGGTGCAGGTCTTCAACTTCACCCAGCGCGCCGACCCCGCCTTCGTCGAACGGGCCTCGGGCGCGATCATCGTGCTGCTCGTGTTCCTCGTGGCCATGAACACGGTCGCCATCATTCTTCGCCGCCGCTTCGAGCGCCGCTGGTAAGGAGCTGACACATGGACGATATCCGCTATGCCGAGCGCGTCGTGAGCGCCACCGAAGTCAAGATCGCCGCCCGTGGGGTGCAGGTCTTCTACGGGCTGAACCACGCGCTGAAGGATGTGGACGTGGAGATCCTCGGCAAGACCGTGACCGCCTTCATCGGGCCCTCGGGCTGCGGCAAATCCACCTTCCTGCGCTGCCTGAACCGCATGAACGACACGATCCCGGGCTGCCGGATCGAGGGCAGGATCACGCTCGACGGCCACGACATCTACGACCCGCGGGTGGACCCGGTCCAGTTGCGCGCCAAGGTGGGCATGGTGTTCCAGAAGCCGAACCCCTTCCCCAAGTCGATCTACGACAATGTGGCCTATGGCCCGCGCATCCACGGCCTCGCCCGCTCCAAGGCCGAGATCGACGAGATCGTCGAGACCGCCCTGCGCCGCGCGGCCCTCTGGGAAGAGGTGAAGGACCGGCTTGCGGCACCCGGTACGGGCCTGTCAGGCGGCCAGCAGCAGCGGCTCTGCATCGCCCGCGCCATCGCCACCTCGCCCGAGGTGCTCCTGATGGACGAGCCCTGTTCCGCGCTCGATCCGATCGCCACGGCCCAGATCGAAGAGCTGATCGACGAGCTGCGCACGCAGTTCTCGGTGGTGATCGTCACCCACTCGATGCAGCAGGCGGCGCGCGTGAGCCAGCGCACGGCCTTCTTCCACCTGGGCCGCCTTGTGGAATATGGCGAGACGGGCCAGATCTTCACCAACCCGCACGACCCCCGCACGGAAAGCTACATCTCGGGCCGGATCGGCTGAGGAGGAGGACCGCATGATGACCGAACCCCATATCTTCCAGGCCTTCGACCGCGATCTCGAAGCCGTGCAGGCCCTCATCATGAAGATGGGCGGCATGGTCGAGGCGGCGATCCTCGACGCGGCCCAGGCGCTCGAGACCCGCGACGAGGAACTGGCCGAGCAGGTCCGGCGCAACGACGCCGCCATCGACGCGCTCGAGGAACGCATCCAGGCGGAGGCCGCGCGGCTCATCGCGCTGCGCTCGCCGACTGCGACAGACCTGCGCACCGTGCTGACGGTGATCAAGATCGCGGCCGCCCTCGAACGCTGCGGCGACTATGCCAAGAACCTCGCCAAGCGTGCAGTCGTTCTGGGCCAGCTTGCGCAGGTGGGGGATTCCGCGGGCTCGATCCGGCGCATGGCCAAGACGGTCGAGCTTCTCCTCAAGGATGCGCTCGACAGCTACATCCACCGCGATGCCCAGCTTGCGGCCGACGTGCGCCAGCGCGACCGCGAGGTGGACCAGATGTACAATGCGCTGTTCCGCGAGTTCCTGACCCACATGATGGAGGATCCGCGCAACATCACCGCCTGCATGCACCTGCATTTCATCGCCAAGAACATCGAACGCATGGGCGACCACGCCACCTCGATCGCCGAGCAGGTGATCTATCTGGTGACCGGACGCCTGCCCGAGGAGCCCCGCCCCAAGGCCGACATGACCGCCAGCAGCACCGGCCTCGCCGTCGGGGAGGCCGGCTGATGTCGCCCGCCGACCAGCCCGTCGTCCTGCTCGTCGAGGACGAGCCCGCCCAACGCGAGGTTCTGTCCTACAACCTCGAATCCGAAGGCTTCCGCGTGGTGCAGGCGGGCACCGGCGACGAGGCGCTGATGCTTGTCGAGGAGACGGGGCCGGACGTGATCGTGCTCGACTGGATGCTGCCGTCGGTCTCGGGCATCGAGGTCTGCCGCCAGCTGAAGTCGCGCCCCTCGACGCGCTCGGTGCCGATCATCATGCTCTCGGCCCGCTCGGAAGAGGTGGACCGGGTGCGCGGCCTCGAGACCGGGGCCGACGACTATGTGGTCAAGCCCTATTCGGTGGTCGAGCTGATGGCCCGCGTGCGCAGCCAGCTTCGCCGCGCGCGGCCCTCGAGCGTGGGGCTCACGCTCGAGTTCGAGGACATCCGCCTCGATCCCGAGACCCACAAGGTTCACCGCGCCGGCCAGATCCTCAAGCTCGGCCCGACCGAGTTCCGGCTGCTCTCGACCTTCATGGAAAAGCCGGGCCGGGTCTGGAGCCGCGAACAGCTTCTCGACCGGGTCTGGGGCCGGGACATCTATGTGGACAGCCGCACCGTCGATGTCCATGTGGGCCGCCTGCGCAAGGCGCTCTGCGTCCACGGCGGCGAGGACCCCGTCCGCACCGTGCGCGGCGCGGGCTACGCCTTGGGCTGAGGGCGGCCGCCTCCCCCTAAAGTGGGATTGCTGGCCCCGGCCGATCCTGCAACTCTCGCCGGACGGACGGCCAGGGAGGGGTCGGATGACAGGACCGAGACCGCAGAACGGCCCCGGCCGGCGCCCGGCGGGTGCCGGGACGGTCACTCTGCTGCGCCTTGGGTTCGTGCTCTGCCTGATCCTTCTGTGGGCCCTGGCCGCGGCCACCGTGCCGAGGGGGATGATCCCGTCGCCCGCGGCCACGGTCGAGGCGGCCGGGCGCCTCCTCTCGGAAGGGCGGCTGCAGGGCGCGCTTGGACAGAGCCTCATCACCTATGGCACGGGCCTCGGCGCGGCGATCCTCGTGGGCATCCCCTTGGGCGCGCTGATGGGCATGGTGCGTCTCTTCGGGCGCACGGTCGATGTCTTCGTCTTCGCCCTCGCCGCGACGCCGCGGGTGGCCTTCATCCCCCTCATCATCGTGCTGCTCGGCCTCGGGATCGAGGCGAAGGCCATGATCGTCTTTCTCGGCGCGGTCATGCCCATCATCCTCAACACCTATGCGGGCGTGCTGGCCCGCGATGAAGAGCTGATCGAGATGGCCCGCTCGACCGGCGCCTCGGCGGCCCGCATCCAGATCCATGTCGTCCTGCCCGGCGCGCTGCCCTTCCTTGTGGTGGGGCTGCGTCTTGGCGCCACCATCGGCCTGATCAACACCGTGGTGGCCGAACTCTACACCGCGGTGTCCGGCCTCGGCGGGCTGCTCGCCCTCTATGGCAACACCTTCCGCATGGCGGAATATTTCGTGATCGTGCTGGCCCTCGCCGCGATCGGCGTGATCGTGACCGAGAGCCTTCGCCTGCTGGAGGGCCGCCTGTCGCGCTGGCGCCTTCCGGGCAGGCCGTAACCTGTGACCCGGAGGATCCATGAACCCCCTTGCCCCCCTTGCCCTGCTGCTCGCCCTCGCCCTGCCCGCGGCGGCAGAGCCCTTCCGCCTCATCATCAGCGACCTCGAGACGCCGCTGGTGCCGAACTCGGTCGTGGATCTGGCCCTGACCAACGGCTATTTCGAGCGGGCGGGGGTCGAGGTCGAGCTGGTGCGCGTCCAGCAGACGCCGATGGCGATGGCGGCCCTTCAGGCGGGCGAGGGCGAGATGGCCAATGTCTCGACGGATGCGCTGCTGCAGATGGTTGCGCGGGGCACGAGCGACCTGCGCGCCGTGATGTCGCCCAACAAGTCGCTGCCGTTCCTGATCGCCGCACGGCCCGACATCACCGATCCCGCGCAGCTCGAGGGGCGCAGCTTCGGCATCGGCCGCCTCGGCTCGCTCGACCATTCGCTGAGCGCGAAGGTGCTGGCGGCCAACGGAGTGGACGTGGACCGGCTGGATCTGGTGCCGCTGGGCCAGCCCGCCGTCCGCGCGCAGGCGCTGCTGGCCGGTCAGGTCGATGCCACCACCATGTCCATCGGCACCTGGACCGCGATGCCCGACCGTGACAGCGTCAGCATCCTCGTCGGAATGGACGACTATTTCGCCGCCGCCCCGGTGACGACCAAGGTCAATGTGGTCACGACCGAGGTGCTCGGGAACCGCCGGGCCGAGGTCGAGGCGGTGATCGAGGCGCTGGTCCTCGCGTCGCGCGACTTTCAGGACCCGGACATATGGGTGGAGCGGATGGTGGTGGCGCGGCCGGACGTGGCGCGCGAGGATCTGATGGTGCTGGCCGAGGCCTACCGCAACAGCTGGAGCGTGGACGGCGGCCTCACGCGCGAGGAACTGAAGGTGACGACGGAATGGATGTACGGCACGGAGGACTTCCAGGGTCTCCGCCCGGTGGGGCTCGAGGAATGGACCGATTTCGGGCCGCTCGAGACGGTGCTGCGGAAGCTCGGCCCGGCCGAGGGGTGACGCACGTCCGGCTCGAGCAGGTCTCGCTCGCCTTCGGGCAGGGCGCCGACCGGATGCCGGCGCTCGAGCGGGTCTCGCTCTCGCTGGGACGCAACGAGGTGGTGGTGGTGCTTGGCCCGTCGGGCTGCGGCAAGACCACCCTCCTGCGGCTGGTCGCGGGCCTGCTCGCGCCCGACGAGGGCCGCGTGAGCGTGGACGACCGCCCCCCGCGGCCGGGCGAGGATGCGGCGATGGTCTTCCAGTCCTTTCGCCTGATCCCGTGGAAGAGCGCGCGCGAGAACGTGGCCTTCGCGCTGCCCCACCTGCCCCGCGCCGAGGCGCGGGCGCGCGCCGATGCCTATCTCGATCTGGTCGGCCTTTCACGCTTCGCGAAAAGCTGGCCTGCGCAGCTCTCGGGCGGGATGCGGCAGCGGCTGGCGCTGGCCCGCGCGCTGGCGGCCGAGCCGGGGATCCTCTTGATGGACGAGCCCTTCGCCAGCCTCGACGCGCAGTCGCGCGAGCTGATGCAGATCGAGCTGATGCGGCTGATGGAGCGGCGGCCGGCGACGGTGCTTTTCGTGACCCACTCGGTCGATGAGGCGCTGATCATGGCCGACCGGATCCTGCTCATGTCGCCGCGTCCCGGCCGCGTGGTCGAGGAGGTGGAGGTGCCCTTCCCGCGGCCCCGGTGGGAGGGCGACATCCGCGCCCTGCCCCTTTACGCCGAGCTGCGCCGACACCTCTGGGACCGGCTGCGCGACATGGTGTTGAACGACCCCGGCTCGGATTTCCACGGCCGGCGCTAGCGCCCGGCCGTGGCGGGTCAGAAGCAGGTCATCTCGGCCTCGGCCTGCGCGCGGCGCAGATCGGCCACCCCGGTCTGGGTCGAGGGGATGCGGAAGAGGTTTGCGCGCTCGCCCGCCCCCAGACGCATGGCAAGGATGGTTTCGGCCTTTTCGTAGGCCTCGTAGGGCAGGATCGAGGCGATCACATCGATCGAACAGGCACAGCGGCGCATCGTGTTCCGGTCCTGCCCATTCGCGGCAAGGCAGGCAAAGATGTAATCCGCCCGCGCCAGCGTCGGATAGTCATTCAGGCTCTCGTCGAAATGGAGGTCGGGTGCGGCCCGCACGGCACCGGCGTCCGGCCCCGACAGTCGCCGCCCGGCACCCGCGTCTGGCCCGGAGGTCGCGGCGCTGCCGCCAGCCTCCGCCGGAGGGGTCGCCTCTCCGGCCGTCTGGGCCAGTGCGGGCAAGGGCAGAAGGGCAAGGGCCAGCAGAAAGCGCATGCTCATGGCGTCTCCAGCCTCAGGGTTTCCCGGTAGCTGCCGCCCGCGGCCGTCGTATCGGCCTCAAGGGCGCGAAGCGGCACGGACGCCGAAGGGTCCACGGTGATACGCAGGACCAGATCGGCGAAGGCGCCCATCTCCTCGCGCCGCTCGTCCGTCTCGAAGGGGCGCAGCTCGGCCGTCACCGGCCCCTCGGTCTCGTCGAGCCCGGCCTGACCCAGCGCCTCGCGCATCCGATTTCGGATGTAGAACGGGCTGCCCTTGGTGATGGTCGCCATGCTGCGCACCGTGTTCTCGAGAAACCACAGCAGCACCGGATCCCCGCCCGACGCCGCGAAATCCGCGACGGGCAGGTCGTGCCCCTCGACGCGGTGGGTGAGCGCAAGGCGGGGGCCGCCCTCGCCTGCCTCGGGGGTCACCATGAGTTCGCCGCTTTCCACAAGCCGCAGGCCCTCGACCTCGGGGCCCGCCCGCATGTGGGCGTAGCGCGTGACGCTCTCGGTCGCGGCGAAGGCGCCGGGGCGGAAGATCACCTCGGACAGCCGCCCCGCCTCAACGGCCGACCCTGCCATCAGGGCCCCCAGCAGAAGCATTGCTCTTATAGGTTTCATCCTCATCCTTTCATTCCGCCGCGGCCGCACCCCGGCTGCGGGCGTCGAGAAGCGCCGAGAGAGTCTCGCGAAGCTCGCTTTCCGATACGGGCTTGCGCAGCAGCGCCGAGGCCAGCCGATCCGCCTGCGCCTGAAGTTGCGGGTCGGGCTCGGCGGTGACGATCAGCGCGGGCAGCCGCGTCCCGAGCCTGCGGCGCAGCGCGGCGATGGTGCCGAGGCCAGTGTCATCCCGGTCGAGCCGATAGTCGGTGACAAGGGCCTCGGGCACGAAGCCCGCAACCTGCTCCAGCGCCGCCTGCGTGCCGTCGGCCGTGGCCACCACCATGCCCCACCGCCGCAGCAGGAGCGCGTAGGCGTCGCGCATCGCCGCGTCATTCTCGACCACCAGCACCCGCCGCCCCGCAAGCGAGGCCGGCGCAGGCCCCGCCACGGGATCGGCCATCCGCAGCGGATCGGGCGGCGTCCCTGCCAGCCGCTGCACGGCGCCGGTGGTCGCAGCCGGAGCCGGCCCGGCCGCCAGCGCCCCCGGCGCCTCAAGCGCGCGCGGCAGACGGATGCGGAATACCGAGCCCCGCCCCGGCGCGCTCTCGAGCGCGATCTCGTGGCCAAGCCGCAGGCAGGCGCGCCGCACGATCGAGAGGCCAAGGCCGGTGCCCGGCTCCTCCCCCTCGGGGGCCAGCCGCTCGAACTCGTTGAAGATCCGCTCGCGGTCCTCGGGGGCGATGCCGGGCCCGGTGTCATGCACCTCGAGCCAGACATCCGCCCCCTCGCGCCGGGCGCCCACCAGCACCCGGCCCGTCCGTGTATATTTAATCGCGTTCGAGATCAGGTTCTGCGCGATGCGCCGCAGGAAGACCGGGTTCGACATCACCGTGGCCGACGAGATCACGAAGCGCAGCTCAAGGCCCCGCGCCTCGGCGTCGTTCTGGAAATCGACCATCAGCCGCTGGAAGAGCCGGCCCAGCGAGACGCGCTCGCTGGAAATGTCGAGCCGGACCGAGTCGAGCCGCGAGATCTCGAGCAGCGCGCGGATCAGCTCTTCGGTGGAGTCGAAGGCTGTGGCGATCCGGGTCACCAGATCGACCTGCAACGGCTCGTTCACCGTTTCGGACAGATGCGACAGGAACAGCTTGGCCGCGCTCAGCGGTTGCAGCAGATCGTGGCTGGCCGCCCGCAGGAAGCGGGTCTTCGAGCGGTTGGCCTCATCGGCCGTCTCGCGCGCAAGGGCCAGCTCGCGGTTGACGGCCTCCAGATGGGCCAGCGCCTGTTCGAGATCGCGGTTGCGGGCGAGCAGCTCCTGCTCGAGCACGGCGGCGGTCTGGAACAGCATCCAGTGCGAACCGCGCGAGGCATCGGCCCGGTCCAGCCGGTCGATCAGCGCCGCGTTGATCCGCTTGAGCTTTTCGACCTGCCGTTCGAGATCGTCACCGTCACGCAGCATGGGCGGGCTCCATCAGCGCGAGACCCACGAAGGTCTGGTTGACATGCACCCCGCCATGCTGCTCGCCGTAGGTGTTGAAGCCCGCGATGCGCCACTCGGCAAAGAGGCGGGCGACGGCCGGTTCCAGCCCGGCCTGTTCGAGCGCGAGACGGCGCAGGATGCAGTCGAAAGCCAGGATCAGCGCCGGACGCTCTCCCAGCGCCTCGAGCCGGGCCTGAAGCCCATGCGTCAGGTCGTCGGCACGGCCAAGGGCGAGCAGCACCCCGCTCTCGATCGAGGACATCAGCGTGAGCCCGCCTTCGGGCGTGACCTCACGGATGGCCCGGACGTGATACTGCCCCCCCATCCGCACGAGGAGCGGGTTTTCGGCGAAGACACGTGGGTTCAGCGCCTCGGGGGCAAGGCCGATCAGGCGGGCGTATTCCTCGGCCGCGGGCTCGGCGTTGATCTCGAGGATCAGCCGTTCTTCGGGCACGGCGGCCGTCACCACCATCCGGCTGCCCGAGGGGGTGAAATGGTCGAAGATCACCTGCTCCAGCGCGAAGTCCGTCTCGAAGAGGGCAAAGATCGCGCTGTCCCGGTGGCTTTCGCCGTCAAGGACAAGGCAGGTTTCCTCGAACCGCAGCCCGTCGCCCGCCGATCCGCCCAGCACCGGCAGCCGGTGGGCGACCGCATCGACCGTGGCCGCCACCAGCTCTTCCTGCCGGCTCAGCCCGTCGATGAGCAGGAGGCCGAACCGATGCCGCCGCGGCTGCCCCTCGAACCGGGAAAAGAGCGCGCGCAACTCGGCCATCCAGTCCGACACGCCCAGCCCCGCGAGGTTCCTCAGCCAGACGGCGTCGGTGTGAAAACGCGCGCCGGGCAGCCCCACCGCGACCACATGCCCGTTGCCATAGCCGCCGCAGGCGAACTCGCCCGCCGAGGAGCAGCCGATGATCCGGGCCCCGAGCGTCGAGCCCAGACGCGCCGCCAGCGCCGGAAGATCCGCGCCGGGTGACGAGAACAGCAGAACCGCCGCCGGCGCCGCCCCCGCAAGCCCCGCATACAGCCGGTCCGCCAGATCCGGGGCGCTGGCCGGCTCGGACAGCACGACCGGCACCCCGGCGCAGCCGGGACGCTCCCCTTGCGTCGCTCGCCGTTCGTCCAACCGCAGCCCCCTAGCGCGCGAAGATCCGCGCCTTGCTGGCCAGAAGGGCGGCCTGGGTGCGGTTCCTCACGTTGATCTTGGACATGATGGCGGCAATGTGGGTCTTGACGGTCGCCTCGGCGATCGAAAGTTCGTAGGAGATCAGCTTGTTCGGCCGCCCCTGACAGATCAGCCGCAGGATGTTCATCTGCTGCGGCGTGAGGGTGGCAAAGCTGCGGGCCAACTCGCGCATCTGCTCGCCACTGTCCTCGCCGCCGCCCTCGGCGTCATACTCCTCGGGCGTCACCGGCTCGCCGGCCCACATACGCCCGAAGGCCTCGATCATCTGCGGCCGCGGCAGGCTCTTGGAGACATAGCCCGTCGCCCCCGCCGCCATCACCGCCGTCACCATCTCGGCATCGACCTCGGCCGAGATCACCGTGAGCGGGACGGCGCGCGCAAGCTTGCGAAGGCTCATCACCCCCTCGATGCCCCGCACGTCGGGCAGGTTCAGGTCGAGCACGATGGCGTCCGGCAGCGGCCCCTCGCGCAGCAGCCGTTCGGCCGCCGACAGGCTGGCCGCGCTGCGCACCCGCTTCAGCCCGAAGGCATGGGTGAGGGTCATCGCCAGCGCATCGCACATCAGCGGATGGTCATCGACGATCAGGATGTCGCCGATCGTGCGTGCCGGCACGCGCTGCGCCCCGGCGCATGCGATGCCCCCACCAGGAACATGTCCCATAGTTTCCTCCCGTTTCCGCGCGGGCTTCCTCCTCCCTGCGCGGTCATCCCACATCGGTCCGGTCGCCTGCCGCTCCTCTTGCTCCTGTTCCGGCAGCGCGATCTTGCCCAGTTCCGGGAACGCGCGGCAAGCCCATCCGGTTCCCGTCGGAAAAGACTCTTCTCAGCCGGCGGGCACCGGGAAGGTGCCGCCAAACTCGACGCCCTCCGTATCGACGGCACGGACGACGATCTCGCCCGCGCCGTTGTTCCGGTAGCGGAAGGTGAAGACCGGATCCTCCGAGATCGAGATGCCCCCGGTCATGGAGAAGAGAAGCTCCTCGCCCTGCCGCACTTCGAGCAGGTCGATGAAGCGGGCCGGAATGGTCAGCAGGGTGATCTGATCGCGCTGGAGGCCCGAGTAGTTCGGATGCCGGATCATCAGCTTGGCTTCGCGCCGCATGTCGCCGCCGCTTGTCGCGGACGACAGCGGCTGAAAGCGGGTCTGACCCAGATGGGCGAGTGCCGCCTCGGCGTCCTTGCCTGCGGGCGCGGCGCAGCCGCCGGTCGCGCGGACAAAGCGCCCCGCCATCGCCCAGTCGCCGCCTTCCGTCCGTGCCACGGCCCGCACGTTGGAATAGGCATTGACCCGCACCCGCACCTCCATGTCGAGCGGATGCATCGCCTCGCCCAGCGTGAAGGTGGCGGCGACCGGCGAGGGGTTCTCGTCGATCATCAGGGTCAGTTCCTCGATGCGCGCCCCGTCGGCGGGCTGCGTCACCCGCACCGGAACAAGCGCCGGATCATGCGCCCGGAACGGCGCCTCGAGCGAGAGCGCGCCGGGCGTCTCGACAAGGGAATCGGTGCCGAAGACGTCGAACTGCAAGCTCTCCCAGGCCTCGCCGGGCTGCATCGGGCTCGGCCTTTCCTCGGCCCAGAGCGGTGTGGTCAGCAGAACTGCACAAATGACGGTCGGCCGGATGATGCGCATGGCGATCTCCTGTGCTGTCGGCAGATATGAAACCACGCGGCGTCCGCCCCGCCTATCAGACTTTCGGCTGAGTGCGCGCAGAGGCGGAAGCGGCTAGGCAGGGACATGTTCCACCTGCTTCTTCACGCGTGCCTCGCGGCCGAGCCCGCCATCTGCGCCGAGCGGCTGCTGCCCGCGCCCGCCCCGCTGACCGAGGAGGAGTGCCGCTCCACCGCCGCCGAGCGCGCCGCAAGCTGGCTGCTGCGGCACCCGGAGCTGACGCCCGGCCCCAGCCGCTGCGCGCCGACCTCGGATCTGCCGCAACTGGCGCTGAAGGAGGTCGCGCCGGGGGTCCTCGTGCACGAAGGGCAGGATGGCCTGCCCGACACCGCCAACCGGGGCGAGATCGCGAACCTCGGTGTCGTGATCGGGTCCGAGGACATCGCCGTCATCGACGCGGGCGCAAGCCGGGCGCAGGCCGAGGCGCTGTTCGCGGCCATCCGGTCCCGCAGCGACCTGCCGATCCGGGCGCTGATCCTGACCCACATGCATCCCGATCATTCCTTCGGGGCGGACCTCTTCCGCGAAGTCGGGGCCGAGATCCTCGGTGCGCCCAGGCTGGCCGCGGGCATCGAGGCGCGCGCCGCGACCTGGATGGAGAGCTATCCGCCTCAGGTCGGGACCGGCGCGCTGCTGGGCACCCGAGTGGCCCTGCCCGACCGTGGCACAGCCGACGAGACGCTTGAACTGGGGGACGCCACGCTGCATCTGCGGGCGGTCGCCACCGCGCATACCGACAACGACCTCACGGTGTTTCACGCGCAGTCGGGGACGCTCTTTGCCGGCGATCTCGTCTTCAACGAGCTTCTGCCCACGCTCGACGGCTCGGTGAACGGCTGGCTTGCCTGGCTGGACGAGCCGCGCCCCGAGGTGCGCCGGATCGTGGCCGGGCATGGCCCCGCCCCCGTTCCCTGGCCTGACGGAGCCCAGACAACGCGCGCCTATCTCGAACGCCTGCGCACCACGATCCGCACCGCGATCGCCGCGGGGCAGCCGATGAGCGTCGCGATCCGCGACCGCGATCCCGACGAGGCCGCGCGCTGGCAGGCGTATGACACGAGCCATCCCCGCAATGTCTCGGCCGCCTACGCCGAGCTGGAGTGGGAATAGACGCCGCCCCCGCCGCTACTTCGGCAGATGCTGTGCCACGGCGCGACCCAGCGCGAAGGCCCGGCGCTCGAGGATCACGGGCGTCTCGCAAACGTAGGTGAGCGACTGCTGACGATCGCGGAAGATCCGGGTGTCCCAGTCGAGCTGCTCCTCGATCGCGTCGATCCGGTCGAAGTCCTTCTCCTCCGCCGCCAGAAGCCGGCTCATCTTGGCCCGCAGCGCGTCGATCCGCCGGTCGAGCGCCTCCTGGCTGTGGGCGTAGCGCGTGATGCCCGACATGACGCGGCTGCGGACCGCCTCGATCCGCTCGAAGGTGGCGAGATACAGCGCCACCAGCGCCTCGGGCGGATGGCTTGCGGCAAACTCCGCAATCCGCCCCTCGGCCTCCTCGATGGAGAGGCGGCGCTGCTCAAGCTCTTCCGCCAGGTCCCGGATCTCGGGATCGCGGGCAAGATCCTCGGTGGCCGCGTCGGGAACCGGGCCGCTCCAGACCTGTCCCAGCGACAGGTGCGGCTGCTTGCGCTGGATGCAGGGCCAGTCGGGGTCCGAGAAATCCGCCGCCACGGCCGAGCCGGACATGAGGATCGCCGGAAGGATCCATTTCAGCATGGGGTGCCTCCTCACCGCTTGCGCAGGGCCCAGAGGCCCTTGGACGGGTCATACATGAAGACGGCCGCACCGAAGAACAGCAAGGCGCAGCCCGCGACGACGCCAAGCGCCAGCGGCTCGACCTGACGGTAGAGCGCGAAGCGGATCAGTTCGACCGCGTGGGTGAAGGGATTGGCCAGAGCGATGTCGGCCAGAAGCGGACTGGAATCGCGAAGCCGCCAGAGCGGATAGAGCGCGGTCGAGGCGAAGAACATCGGGAAGATGACGAAGTTCATCACGCCCGCGAAATTCTCGAGCTGCCGGATCGCCGACGAGATGAAAAGCCCCAGCGCTCCCAGCATCAGCCCCGACAGGAACAGCGCCGGCAGCACCGCGAGATAGCCCGGCGCCGGCGGCCGGATGCCCCAGATCCAGGCGATCAGCAGGAAGGCATAGACCTGCAGGATCGAGACCAGCACCCCCGCCACCAGCTTGGAGCCCAGCAGGAACCAGCGCGGATAGGGGCTGACCAGCAGCGTCCGCATCGCCCCCGTCTCGCGGTCATAGACCATCGAGAGCGAGCTTTGCATCCCGTTGAACAGCTGGATCATCGCGCAGAGGCCGGGCGTGACATAGACCTCGTAGAGCACATAGGTCTGATAGGGCGGCGTGATCGACAGGCCCAGCACCGCCCGAAATCCGGCCGCGAAGATGAACAGCCACACCAGAGGCCGGACCAGCGCCGACAGGAACCGTTCGCGCTGGCGCGTGAAGCGCAGAACCTCGCGCCCGGCGATGCCGGAAAAGGCGGTGAGATGGCCGCGCAGCGAGCGGCCGTGGCCGGGGCGCGGACGCGGCGGCGCCACGGGCGCCGTGCGGTGCGGTGCGGTCATGCGCCCTCTCCAGTCAGCGCAAGGAAGCCCTGCGTCAGGCTTCCGCCCAGATCCGCGGCCCGTCCCGTCAGCCGGACCTCGCCCCGGTGCAGCACCACCACACGGTCCTCGGGCGCGATCTCCTCCATCATGTGTGTGGCCCAGAGCGCCGAGACCCCCTCGGCCGCGATCAGGTCGCGCACCACGGTCTGAACCTCGGCCCGAGAGCGCAGGTCGAGCCCGGCCGTCGCCTCGTCCAGCAGCAGCAGTTCCGGCCGGTGCAGGAGCGCGCGGGCGATCTCGGCCCGGCGCTGCTGGCCGCCCGACAGGGTGGCCACACGGGCCCCCGCCTTGTCCGACAGGCTGACCAGCGCCAGCACCTCGTCAATGCGGGCCGTGGCCTCGCGGCGGCCGATCCCGTGCAACGCCGCATGGTAGCGCAGGTTCTGCGTCAGGGTCAGGTCGGCGTCGAGCGCCCGGCTCTGGAACACGACGCCCAGCCGGGCGAGCGCCTCGCCCGGCTGGCGGCGGGCGTCAAAGCCCGCCACGCGGATCGTCCCGCTCGTGGAGTCGTAAAGCCGGGTCACGAGCGAGAAGAGCGTGGTCTTGCCCGCCCCGTTCACACCGAGAAGCGCCACGAAGGCCCCCCGCGGGACGGTGAAGCTCACCTCCCGCAGGGCCCGGACCGCGCCGAAACTGTGGCTCAGGCCGGTGATCTCGAGCGCGGGCGGGCCGGCTGGCGTCATTCCTTGCGCTTCTCCGTCACCTCGAAGTTGCCATCCAGCTCGATGTCATACTGCCCGTCGGCGCAGAAGACGTCATCCAGTTCCCATCCGCCGTCATCGGCCTCGATGTTGACGGGATCGACCTCGCACTGCATCTCGGCCAGAAGCGCGTTGATGCGCGCGACCGTCGCCTCGTCGGCCTCCTGAGCCGAGGCGGTGGTGGCGGCCAGCACGAATGCCAGCGCGGCAAGTTTCTTCATCCTCTTTCCTCCCTGTCAGCGGATGTTGAAGGTGGCACGCTGCGTCTCGCCGGACGAGCCGGGAATGCTGAGCGTGAAGCTGCCCGGCACGATCGCCACTAACGAGATCCGCGCCTCGCCCGCCTCGTCGAACTCGATGGAATGGACGCCCATCGGCCGGATCTCGATCCCGTTGATGACGATCTCGTTGATCCAGATCGCGCGGAAGAAGTCGCCCCCCGACAGCGCAAGCTCGGCCGAGCCGTCGGCCACGATCTTGATCCGGTAGAAGGTGCCCGACTTCAGCTCGTAGGGCTCGTCCGCCACGGGCTTGCCCGAAGCCAGCGTCAGATCGGCCAGATCCTCGCGGTTCGAGGCCGACATGAGGCCCGCAAAGCCGAACTCGTGGGCGGCCGCCGGCACGGCCACCGGCGCTGCGACAAGGGCGGCGAGCGCCACGGCCAGGATGCGTTCAAACATGTCTTCCTCCCTGAACAATGTCCGTCATTCCACCGCCACCACCCCCCAGGGCTGCTCGCCCACCTGCACGGATCGGATAACCTCGTCCGTAGCCACGTCGATGATGGAGATGTCGTTCGAGTTTCCGTTGGTGGTGAAAAGGTATTTCTGATCGGGCGAGAAGGCCAGCTGCCAGACCCTCTGCCCCACGAGCAGATAGTCCGTCACCTCCCAGGTGGCGCCGTCCACCACGGCCACCCGGTTGGCGGGCCCGAGCGCGACATAGGCCTTGGAGCCGTCCGCCGTCACCCGCACCCCCACCGGCTGCAGGGCCTCGGGCAGGACGCCCGGCACCTCGAAGGTGATCTTCTTCTCGATCTGCCCCGAGGCCGGGTCGATGACCGAGACCGTGCCGCCGATCTCGGACGAGACGAGCAGCGTCGCGCCGTCGTCGGTGAATTGCGCGAAGCGGGGCCGCTGGTCCACCAGCACGTTCTGGACGATCTCGAAGGTCTCGGTGTCGATAAAATGCGCCATGTTCGTCGTCTCGGAGGTGTTGACGACGATCCGGCCGTCGGGCGAGACGCCCATGCCCTCGGGCTCCACCCCCACCGGCACCTCGGCCAGAACCGTGCGCGTCTCTACGTCGACGACGGTTACGATGTTGTCGTCCTCGTTGGCAATGTAGAGCGGGTTGCCCGAGGGATGCAGCACGAACAGCTCGGGGTCCGGCCCCGAGGGCAGCGTCGGCTGTTCCTCGTAGGTGTCGGTGCTGAACACCCGCACGAGATTGTCGTCCGAGGCGCAGACATAAAGCCACTTGCCGTCCGGCGAGGCCGTGATGCCACGCGGGCGCTGGCCGCCGGGGAAGGTCGCGATCACCTCGAAGCTCTCGCTGTCGAGCACGGTGATGTCGTTGCCCTTTTCGTTGCTGACGAAGATCTTGCCCGCAAGCGCCGGGCTCGCGGTGCAGAGGCAGGCCAGCAGGCCCGTGGCTCTCATGATCATCTCTTGTCCTCCCCTCTCAATGAATCACTGGCGCTCGATCTGGCAGGCCGTTTCCGGGCGGTCGATGCCGAGCGTATCGAGCTGGGAGACCTGGTGGAGATATTCGGACTGGGGCGAGACCGAGGTCACGATGTCGCCCGATCCGAGCAGGATCGGCTGGCGCAGCTGGCCGTCCCAGTCGCGCCATGTCAGCGGCTGGCCCTTGAAGCCGCCGAGCTGGAACTCGTCGCCCAGCATGTAGTCCCGCAGGACCACCATCTCGGCCGACTGGGTGCGGGTGGCCGCCTCGCCCACCGCGCGCATCGCCAGCCAGACCTGGTAATCCTCCTCGCGGCTCGGACGCTGGGCGAGCTTCTCGAAGCGGCTCTGGAACTGCATGCCGCCCCACATTTCCATCGCAGGATGCCACGAGAGCGGCGACAGACCCGCCGAGCCCGCGACAGGCCGCGCCTCCCATGTGTGATAGGGCAGGTAGGCGGCAAAGACGCCGGTCTCGTCAGCGGCCACCACCACATCATGCTGCGCCGCGCGCTGGGTGAAGGTGGGCATCTGCGCCTGGATCTGGACGAGCCCGCTGTCGGTCGCCCGCGCGCCGCCCGTATCCTCGAAGGTGCGCTCCTCGACGATGCGGGCGCCGAACTTGGTGGCGGCGCGCCGATAGCTATCGGCCAGCGCCCGGTCGGCCGGGTGGCTTCCCTCGATCAGGAACCAGTCGTCCCAGCGTTTCCACATGAGGAACTGAGCCAGAGCATCGGTGACCATCGCCCGGCTGGGCGCGGTGTGGAGAAGATTGGCCCGGCAGTCCTCGCCCCGAAGCGCGTCGCCCCGCGCGCGCGCGTTGAAGACCAGCACCTCGTCCCCCGCCGCATCGGCGAGCGCCAGCGTGGTCTCCTCATCGGCCAGCGTGACCACGAGCCGGACGCCCGAGGCCACGATCTCCTGCATCTTGCCGGCGGCCGTCTCGGGCGTGGCCGTCACCTCGTCGGTCACGAAGCTCTGGCCCATGAACTGCCCGGTGGTGGCGTTGTCACTGGTGCCGAGGCGCGCCCCGGCAAAGCCGAGATCCTCGGGCGGCAGGTCGAGACGCGAGGCGGGAGGACGGACGGGCACATCCACGCGCAGCACGGCCATCCGTATCTCGACCTGTGCCAGCGCGGCGCAGGGCATGGCCATGACCGCAACCAGCGCGGCGTGCAGAAATCGCATTCTCAATCCTCCCAACCCGTTCGTGTCTCACCGCGGCGCAGGCGGCACCTCCTCCAGATGCCCACCCAGATCCTGCCACGCCTCCGTCCCGCCGGGGAACCATTTCACGCCGGAAAAGCCCCAGCCGATCGCGCGCTTGGCCGCGTTCCAGGACATCCAGCAATCCTTCTTGCAGAAGATCACCACCTCGGCGCGCCCATCCCCCTGCGTCACACGCTCCAGCCCCTCGCGCAGGTAGGCGGCATCGGCCTCCGGCAGCGCCTCGTATCCCGTGTTCGGCAGCCAGACCGAGCCCGGAATGCTGAGATGCGGCTTCTCCCGCCATATCCGGTCTTCGGGCAGGCCTTCGGGGCGCGCCTCACGGGGAAGCACGTCAACGAAAGGCACACCTGCGGAATGGAGGGCGCGCGCCTCATCGGGCGTGAGGCCGGGCTGTCCCAGCACGGTGGCCGGAACCTCGGCCCTATAGGGCGCGCCGCGAAAGCCGTCGGGCTCGGGCACGCCGGCCAGCGCCGGAAGCGCCAGAAGACAGAGGGCCGCCGCGAACCTTCTCACCCGCCCTCCTTCAGCGCCTTTCCGTAATCATCCACCAAAGGCACGCCCGCCTCGCGCAGGATCGCATCAAGAGCCTCCTGTTCGCGCCGAAGCAGCGAATTGACCTCGCGCTTCCAGACATCCTCGCCCTGCCGCACGCCCATCGTGATGCGGTAGAACAGCCGTGGCGCGCCCTCTTCCTTAAGGAGCGGGATGGCCTTGAGCCCGGCACGCTCGCGCACGAGCGGACCGGCCACCGGCCCCCACATCAGGGCGGCATCGATCACCCCCGCCTCGATGTCCGAGAGCATGTCGCCGGCCGGGTCTTCGATCCGGCGGTCCACCATCAGGTCGTAGGGCTTGGCCCTCGCCATCAGCCCGTGCCGCGCGATGTGCGAGGCCGGGGGCGAGCCGGCCACCACGCCCATGCGCAGGCCCTTGAGCGCGGGGTCCGAGAGGGTCTCGACGCCCGCCAGCGGCCCCTCGGCCTTCACCACGAGCACATGGGTCGAGGTGTAGTAATGGTTGGTATTCAGCACCAGCTCGTCGCCCTGGGCGTAGCCGATGACGAGGTCGCACTTGCCCGCAAAGAGCGTGTTGCGCGCGAACCCCACCACCATCGGAAACCAGGTGTACTCCACCGGCTTGCCCATGACCTGGCCGAGATGCTCGGCGATGCGGTTCTCGAAGCCGCTGCCGTCGCGGTTGGACATGGGGGAATTGGCGGGGTCGGCGCAGATGCGCAGAACATCGTCCGAGACGAGGTCCGCGACCTGCGCCTGGGCCGGTCCGGCCGCAAGGACCGTCGCCACGAGCGCGCTGCGGATCATTCCATGCACGACGCTTCCACCTCGGCATATTCCTCGGTCTTGTCGGCGCGCTTGGCCGGGCGGCCACGATCAAGGTTCCCCGAGCCGCGGGCCCGCAGATAGGTCCAGATGTCATCGACGTAGCACATGACGTTCGGGTTCGTCCCGAAGGCCGGCATGACCAGCGTCTGCGCCGCCCCCACATCCTGCTTGCCGTTGGCGATGATCTCCAGGAACGTGTAGTAATCCATGCGCATCACGCTGTCCTTCAGCGCCGGCGCATAGGTCGAGCCCATGCCGTCCGGGCCGTGGCAGACGTGGCACTCCGACTGGTAGCGGCGGTAGCCCGAGAAGGTAGGCCAGTCCACCGTGCCGTCCTCGGCGATGTCGAAGGTGGGCACATCCTCGGCATTGAACGAGCGGATGCCGTCCGACGACGCGACCGCAACATCCGTGCCCTGTGCTGCGGCCTCGGCCGATGCCAGCGAGGTGGCGCCAGCCATCAGCGCGCACATCACCATGGCGCCAACGGACAGAGTGGTCTTCATTCGTTATCTCCTCCCAGAAGAAAGCCGCCCCCGCGGTGCCCGCAAGGGGGCGGCTTCGGTTCTTGCAGGGCCATGCACCCCCCTCCGCCGCACCTCCTTCAGCGGCGCAGGGGACCGGAGCCGGGACCGGCTCCGGCTGATGGCCGGGATCCTCAGTCCGGCACGGCGAACACGGTCAGCTGGCCGCCCAGCTCGGTGTAGTCCGAGAGCGCCGCATAGCCGCCCACAGCGCCCAGACCTTCGTTCGGGTTGGTCAGGCCGGCCGCGAGACCGATCCCGGCCCAGCCGCCGACGCCCGACAGGATGCCGATGTACTGCTTGCCGTTCAGCTCGTAGGTCATCACGTTGCCGATGACGCCCGAGGGGGTCTTGAAGCGGTAGAGAAGCTCGCCCGTCTCGGCGTCGATCGCCTTGAGGTAGCCTTCGAGCGTGCCGTAGAACACGACGTCGCCCGCGGTGGCCAGCGCCCCCGACCAGACCGAGAACTGCTCGGGCAGCGACCACTTGATCTCGCCCTTGGTGGCGTCCCAGGCGATGAAGTTGCCCATGCCGCCATGGCTGTCCGGCGCGGGATACATCGAGAGCGTCGCGCCCACATAGGGCTGGCCGGCCGAGTAGCTGACCCGGTAGGGCTCGTAATCCATGCAGACGTGGTTGGTCGGCACGTAGAAGAGGCCCGTCTTGGGCGAGAAGGCCGCCGGCTGCTGGTCCTTGGACCCCAGGGCCGCCGGGCAGACGCCGGTGGTGTTGGTGTCCTCGCCGTTCTGCGCCGTCGAGAACTCGGCCACCACCTGCGGACGGCCATACTGGTCGGACTCGGGGTCCATCACCACTTCCGTGGCCCAGTTCACCGCCGGATCGTACTTCTCGGCCACCAGAAGCTCGCCCGTCTCGCGGTCGAGCGTATAGCCAAAGCCGTTGCGGTCGAGGTTGACCAGCAGCTTGCGCATCTGCCCGTCGATCTCCTGATCGACGAGGATGTTCTCGTTCACCCCGTCATAGTCCCACTCGTCGTGCGGGGTCTTCTGGTAGAACCACTTCGCCATGCCGGTATCGACATCGCGCGCCATGATGGTCATCGACCACTTGTTGTCGCCCGGCCGCTGCGAGGGGTTCCAGGTCGAGGGGTTGCCGGTGCCGTAATAGACAAGGTTCAGGTCCGGGTCGTAGGAATACCAGCCCCAGGTGGTGCCGCCGCCGATCTGCCACTGATCGCCTTCCCAGCTGTCGAGCGACGAGTTCGGGCCGATCGGCTTTCCGAGATGCGTGGTCTGCTCGGGATCGACAAGCATCTCCTCGTCCGGGCCGGTCGAGAAGGCGCGCCAGACCTGCTCGCCGGTCTGCATGTCATAGGCGGTGAGGTGGCCGCGCACCCCGAACTCGCCCCCCGAGATGCCGACGAGGATCTTGTCCTTGACCGGCAGGACGGTCGCCGTGTTGGTCTCGCCCTTGGTGGGATCGCCGTTGACAGCCGTCCACTTCACCTCGCCGGACTTGGCATCCAGCGCCACGATCGTCGTATCGGCCTGATGCAGGAAGATCATGCCGTCGGCATAGGCCACGCCGCGGTTGACCGTGTCGCAGCACATCACGCCCACGACGTCGGGGTTCTGTTGCGGCTCGTAGCGCCACAGGATCTTGCCCTCGTTGTTCAGGTCGAGCGCATAGACATTGTTCGGGAACGGGGTGTGGACATACATGATCCCGTCGATCACGAGAGGCGAGCCCTCGTGGCCGCGCAGCACGCCCGTCGAGAAGGTCCAGGCGACCTGAAGCTTGCCCACGTTCTCGCGGTTGATCTGGTCCAGCTCGGAGTAGCGGGTGTTGGCATAGTCGCCGGTCTGGATCGCCCACTGGGTCGAATCCCCAATCGCCTGCATGACCGAGTCGTTCGCATAGACCGGCGCAGACGAGAGCAGCAGGGTCGCAGCGAGACCCCTCTTCAGCATCTTCATTGGCTCCTCCCGATGTTGATTTCTTGAGAATGTCTTGGTCTTCTCGACGGCCTTCGGTTCCCTCCCCGGAACTGGCGGCCTGTTCCCGAGCCTCATGCTACGGCGCGTCGATTTGTAGCGTCAACGTCGCCGGCCGGTTTTAAGCCCAAAGTATGACCGGCCGGTGCGCCATGAGCGGGATCTTGCGAAATCCTTGGCGCACCGAGCTTTTTCATCCTTCGGCTGGCGCGTCGGACGCCTCGCCGGCCTCCTGCACGGCGCCATCCGAGAAGGTCTCGAGATAGGCGATGATGTCGGCCAGCTCCTCCGGCTTCTTGATGCCGGGGAACGCCATCTTGGTGCCCGGCATGGACTTGCGCGGGTTGGCCAGGAAATCCTCGAGCGCCGCATGGTCCCAGACGAGGCCGCCCTCGGCCGCCTCGGCCATCGCCTTGGAATAGGCGAAGCCCTCGACGGTTGCGGCCGGACGTCCGACGACGCCGGTCAGCACCGGGCCGGTCTTGCTCGTGGCGCCTTCGCCGACCTGATGGCAGGCAAGGCACTTGCGGAAGGCCTTCTCGCCGGCGGCCGGATCGCCCTGGGCTGCGGCGGCATGCGCCGTGCCCAGCGCAAGCGCGCCTGCAAGAAACAACGTCAGTCTCATGATATGCTCCCTTTGCGGATGGCTCGGGGGGCGACCTGCGCACGAGGCCGCCCGGGCCGATCGAACGACCGGCCGGGTCACTGGCACCGACACTGGGAAATCGTCACGCGTCGCGGAGGGTCCGCGGCTCAGAACACCACGACCGAGCGGATCGACTCGCCCGCATGCATGAGATCGAAGCCCTTGTTGATCTCTTCGAGGCTCAGGATGTGGGTGATCATCGGATCGATCTGGATCTTGCCTTCCATGTACCATTCCACGATCTTCGGCACGTCGGTCCGCCCGCGCGCGCCACCGAAGGCGGACCCTTTCCAGACCCGTCCCGTCACCAGCTGGAACGGCCGCGTCTGGATCTCGGCCCCTGCCGGAGCCACGCCAATCACGATCGACTGGCCCCAGCCACGATGGCACGCTTCCAGCGCCTGTCGCATCACTTTCACGTTGCCCGTGCAGTCGAACGTGTAGTCCGCCCCGCCGATCTGGTCGAAGGGCGTCTTGGTCATGTTCACCAGATGGGCCACGATGTCCCCGTCGATCTCGGACGGGTTCACGAAATGGGTCATGCCGAAACGCTCGCCCCATTCCTTCTTGGAGTTGTTCAGATCCACGCCGATGATCATGTCGGCGCCGGCGAGGCGCAGGCCCTGGATGACGTTCAGCCCGATCCCGCCCAGGCCGAAGACCACGGCCTTGGCGCCGATCTCGACCTTGGCCGTGTTGATCACCGCGCCGATGCCGGTGGTGACGCCGCAGCCGATGTAGCAGATCTTGTCGAAGGGCGCGTCCTCGCGGACCTTGGCCACCGCGATCTCGGGCAGGACCGTGTAGTTCGAGAAGGTCGAGCAGCCCATGTAGTGCAGGATCGGCGTGCCATCGAGCATCGAGAAGCGGCTCGTACCGTCGGGCATCAGCCCCTGCCCCTGCGTGCCACGGATCGCGGTGCAGAGGTTGGTCTTCTGGCTCAGGCAGCTCGGGCATTGCCGGCACTCGGGCGTGTAGAGCGGGATGACGTGATCGCCCGGCTTCACGCTCGTGACACCGGGGCCCACTTCGACCACCACGCCCGCGCCCTCGTGGCCGAGGATCGCCGGGAACATGCCTTCCGGGTCGGCGCCGGACAGGGTGAACTCGTCTGTGTGGCAGATTCCGGTGGCCTTGATCTCGACCATGACCTCGCCGGCCTTCGGTCCTTCGAGATTGACCTCCATGATCTCGAGCGGCTTGCCGGCCTCGACGGCGACGGCGGCACGGGTGCGCATGTTACTCTCCCTCTCCTGAACCCGCCGCTGGGGCGGCGGTCCTGATATTTCTCTGACCTTAAGAGGAAATTCCGCCGGCGGCATTCGGCAAAAAGGATGAGGAAGCAGCCCTTGCATCCGGCGGGGATGCCCGTCCGCAGACGGTCTGGCCGCCTGCGGACGGGGATGGAGCGCGCGGCCGGGGCCGGACCGTGGCCGCCCCCGGCCCTTTGCGGCCTCAGGCGGCGAGCCTGCCCGAACGCTTGGCCACATGCGTCGCGATCGCGTCCATCAGCGGCGGCGAAAGGGCGTCGTAGGGCTCGAGCCCGAGTTCATGAAGACGGGCGCGGATGCCGTCCATCCGGTCCGGCGAGACCCCGCTCTCGATCACGGAAGAGACGAAGGCCGCAAATCCGGGCGGCGACCAGCCCTCCTCCGACGAGAGTTCCGTATGGATGAAGTCGAGCCCGTAGAACGGGTGGTCCTTGTTCTCGATCCGGCCGAACATGTGCGTGCCGCAGCCCGTGCAGGCATGGCGCTGGATCGCCATGCTGCTGTCGACGACCTTCAGCTTGTCGCCGTTGGCCACCACCTCGACCGCCTCGCGCGGCACGACCGCCACCATGCTGAAGATCGCCCCCTCGGGCTTCCAGCATTTCGTGCAGCCGCAGACGTGGTTGTGCGCCGACTGGGCGTTGATGCGCACCTCGACCGGCCGATCAGTGCATTTGCACCGCAACGTGCCACCGTGGAAATCATCCCGCGCCGGTGTGATGCCGTTGTCCACCGACGGATGGATCTTGACGTCTCCCTGAGTCATCTCCGTTGCATCCTCCCTGACATGCAGTCTCGCTGACATGCGCGGCAATTGTCGCGCGGCGGCCCGAGTCCAGCGAGTCAACCATTGGGGGGATGAACAGACGCTCCCTCCCTCTGCCGGAGAGGCCTTGGCCGCCTCCTCGGAAGGATCCCGCCCGTTGTTCCCGCGCCTCCCCTCAAACCTTTGTCCGGCTTGCGGCACCCGGCCCGGCGGGCAAGGCTGAGGGCATGAAACGCCTCTTCCTCTCGCTTCTCCTGCTCGCGGCCGCCCCGGCCATCGCCGAAGAGCCCTGGCAGGGACGCAGCGCGGCCTTCTTCGGCATCACCTTCCTCGACACCTCGACCGAGGGCGACATGAACGGCGTGCGCGCCGATGAGGTGGCGCGGCTCGAGATGGTGGAGCGGCAGGCCGCCGAGGCGATGCGCGCGCATGGGCTGACGCTGCTCGATCTGGCGCCGGTCGAGGAGGATCTGAAACGCATCCGCAATCCGGCCAAGTGCAACGGCTGCGACCTGCGCATGGCAGGGAAGCTTGGCGCCGATTATGCGGTGGTGGGCGAGGTGCAGAAGATCTCGAACCTGATCCTCGCGCTCAACCTCTATGTGAAGGATGTCGGGACGGGGCGGCAGATCCGCGGTCAGGCGGTCGACATCCGCGGCAACACCGACGAAAGCTGGCACCGCGGCATGCGCTACATCCTGGAGCGGAACATCTTCCGCTGACACATGCTCTGCGGCCGGCACCGCGGGGGCTACCGGCCTCCTTCGCGTCAGGCGCGCTGCAGATGAGCCACGTGCGGCGGAACCGCACCTAGCCCGTCCACGATGGCGGGCATGGGCAGGTCGATCCCCGACAGATCCTCGAGCTGCGCCAGCCGGGGCAGTTCGAGCACCCCGCCCTCATGCACGATCAGCAACCCGCGCCGCACCAGTTCGTCGCGCGCCTCGTCCAGCTGCGCCCCGCCCAGCGCGAGCAGCGTCGCGATATCCTCGTGTCGGCATTGCAGCGTCAGCCGCAGTGCGCCCATCCTGTCGCGCTCGGCCAGACGGTGGGCGCAGATCGACAGGAAGCCTGCCAGCCGCTCGACCGGAGCGAAGGTCGAGCGGAGGCGGGTGAAGATCCGGCGCAGGTCGGCGGCATGGGAGGCGGCCAGCATCAGCGCCGCATGGAGGCGGGGATCGCGCAGCGCCGCGGCCTCCACCTCATGCACGTCATACCAGCAGACCTGCGACGGTACGACGGCCGTCACCCGCATCTCGCGGTTGCCCCGGAAGGCCTCGCCCAGAGGCTCGCCGACCGAGACGATATCCATGCCGGTCTCGGCCCCGCACCGCAGCAGGAGCCCGGAATGAAGGATGCCGAATCGGCCGCCCTTCAGGCTGACGTCGGTCGGGGCCGCGCCCGGCTCCAGCGCGCCGAAGTCCGGCACCAGCGGCCAGACCGACGCGGCCCGCCGCCGGATCGCGGCACAGAGCGCGTTCCGGCGCTGGTTGCAGTCTTCGCAATGCAGGCTGGATCGGCACGGCATGTCAGTCCCCCCCCAAGGCCCGCATCCTGGCGGGCATTTCATGTCGTCAACCGCAGATACTGGTGAAACGCATGCTTCCTCAGCGGAGCACGCCAACCTGAATAGGAGATGCAGCGTTCGGGCTCTTTGACCTGCGTCAATTCGCGCGCCGGGTCAGAATGACCCACCACAGCCGGCGCGCACATCGGCCAGCAGTTCGGCCGCGTCGAATTCCTCGTTTTCCGACAGGGCGATAAGGGCGGGAAGATCCGTGATCTCGAACCGGAGCGGCGTGCGAATCGAGATCAGCCCATCGCGCGAGAAGCCCTGAACCGCGCGCGAGATCGATTCAACCGTCGTGCCGAGATAGAGCGCAAGATCATTGCGGGCGATCGGGACGTTCACGACGATTCGCTGCTGATCCCCGCTCAGTTCGCTCGTCTGGTGCGGCCAGCGGCGGCAGAGCATCAGAAGGTAGGTCGCCAGCCGCGCGGCCACGGTGGCGCCTGCGCGCAGGGTGATCCATTCGCGCGCGGCGTCGAGTTCGTCCAGAACCGCCAGCAGCACCGCATGTTCGAGATCGGGGCAGCTCCGCACGAGGGCCTCGAAGGCGTGGCGCTCGAAACAGCAGAGCGTGACCTCGGTCGCCGCCTCGATCGAATAGTCGGATCGGTCGGAAAAGACCCGCCCGAACATGTCGGACGGCACGAGAAGCCCCACGATCTGTGAGCGCCCGTCCGCGAGCAGCCGCTCCATCCTCAGCACGCCGCGGACGACGTTGCCCACATATTCGAGCGCGCCGCCCTGCTCCACGACGACGGAATCCCGGGGAAAGACCCGCAGGCGCGCGATCGCGTCCAGCTTGCGAAGCGTGGATGGCGTCAGGCCGCGGCGCAGACCGGCATGATGAAACTTGGCATCCGGGCCAAGCCGCGTGACCTCGTTGCTCACCAGAGAACGCTCCATCGCTACCGCTCCGCTACCAAAACTCCATGACGCACCAATCTTTAACGCCAGAGTCCGAAGCTGCAACCGGCGATAGCGACACTGCGCCATCAGGGACCGCCCCGTGGCGCGCCGGGCCGCGCGGCCGCTCAGCCGCTGGCCAGCATGTCGCGGACCATGGGGAGAACCTGCCGGCCGCAAAGCTCGATCGACCGCATCAGCGCCCCGTGGTCCAGCGGGCCCATCGAGTATTTCAGCTGGAAGCGCGCCAGACCCAGCGCGCCCACGGTGTCGGCGATGCGCCGCGCCACCGTCTCGGGCGCGCCCACATACATCGAGCCATGCTCGACCTCGCGCAGGAAGTCCTCGCGCCGGAGGCTCGGCCAGCCGCGCTCGGACCCGATCCGGTCATGGAGCGCCTTGTAGGCCGGAAACGCCTCCTCTCGCGCCTGTTCGTCCGTCGGCGCGACATGGCCCGGCGAATGGACGCCCAGCGGCATGGGCGGCTGGCCCGCCTGATCCGAGGCGCGGCGGTAGAGGTCGACGAAAGGCAGGAAGCGCCGCGCGGGCCCGCCGATGATGGCCAGGATCATCGGCATCCGGTAACGCACGGCGCGCACGACGGATTCGGGGCTGCCGCCCACCCCGATCCAGCTGCGCAGGCCCTGCTCGCCCAGGGGCGGCCAGGCCCGCTGCCGCTCCAGCGGGGCGCGGGTGGTGCCGGACCAGGTGACTTCCTCCTGACGGATCAGGCGCGCGAAGAGGTCAAGCTTTTCCTCGAAGAGCGTGTGGTAGTCGGCCATGTCGAAGCCGAAGAGCGGAAAGCTCTCGGTGAAGGACCCCCGCCCGAGCGTCACCTCGGCGCGCCCACCCGAGATTGCGTCGAGCGTCGAGAACCGCTGGAACAGCCGCACCGGATCGTCCGAGCCCAGCACCGTGACCGCCGTTCCCAGCCGGATGCGGCTGGTCCGCGCCCCGATCGCCGCCAGCAGGATCTCGGGCGCCGAGATGGCGAAGTCGTCCCGGTGATGCTCGCCGAGACCGATCACGTCCACGCCCACCTCGTCGGCCAGAACGGCCTCCTCGACCACATGGCGCAACACCTCGCGCTGGGGCAGCAGCCGCTTGCCGCTGTCCCAGGTCACGTCGCCGAATGTGTCGAGGCCGAATTCAACTGTCATGCGCATGTCCTCCAGGCGGTCAGGCGAGATCTAGCACAGGCCGGCGGCCTTTCCCCCGCCCCGCGCAGCACAGCACCCCTGCCCTGCTGCACAGTCGCCCCCGGCCTTCGGAACAGACGCCGGCGCCCGTCGTTGCAGCCCCGACCGCGGCCCCCCGGACCGCACCATCGAGGAAGGACGTCCCATGCAACTCGACGGCAAGACCATCGCCATCCTGATCGCCCCCCGCGGCACCGAGGATGTGGAGTTCGTGCGCCCCGCCAAGGCGCTCACCGAAGCCGGGGCCAAGGTCGTCGCGGTGAGCCTTGAGGAGGGCACGGCCGAGACGGTCAACCAGGATCTCGATCCCGGCTCGACCCATCCGGTCGATGCCGCTGTCTCGGACGTGTCGGCGTCCGGGTTCGACGGGCTCGTGATCCCGGGCGGAACGGTCGGGGCCGACAAGATCCGCGGCAGCGCCGAGGCGGTGGCCTTCGTCCGCGGCTTCTTCGAGGCCGGCAAGCCCGTCGCCGCGATCTGCCACGGCCCCTGGGCCCTGGTCGAGGCGGGCGTGCTCGAGGGGCGCCGGCTGACCTCCTTCCCCTCGCTCGCCACCGACATTCGCAACGCGGGCGGGGACTGGACCGACGCCGAGGTGGTGGTGGATCAGGGTCTCGTCACCAGCCGCAAGCCGGACGATCTCGAGGCGTTCTGCGCCCGGATGATCGAGGAATTTGCCGAGGGCCCGCACGCAGGCCAGCGCCGCTGCGCCTGACAGCCGTCGGCATCCGCTTGCCGAGCGTCGTGAAAACTTCATTCGACCAGTGGACTTGCAGCGGATACGGACCAAGATGTTCACGAGGACGTGTGCTCCGTCAGGGGCACGCGCGGTTCATCAAGGAGGCGTCATGCGTATTGCAGTTCTGGGTGGGGACGGTTTCGTCGGCTGGCCGACGGCGCTTCACCTGTCGGACCTCGGCCACGAGATCCATATTGTGGACAATCTCTCGCGGCGCTGGATCGACGCCGAGCTGGGCGTGCAGTCCCTCACCCCGATGGATTCGATCCAGGAGCGGTGCCGGATCTGGCATCAGGAGACCGGCCAGCGGCTGCATTTCCACCTGCTCGACCTGCGCGAGTACGACCGGATCCGGGCCTGGCTGGCGGAGTACCGCCCCGACGCGATCATCCATTTCGCCGAACAGCGCGCCGCGCCCTATTCGATGAAGTCGGATCGCCACAAGGTCTACACGGTCAACAACAACGTCAATGCGACGCACAACCTGCTGGCGGCGATGGTCGAGACCGGCGTGGACGCCCATCTCGTCCATCTCGGCACGATGGGCGTCTATGGCTATTCGACCGTCGGCGCCCCGATCCCCGAGGGCTACCTCGACGTGACGGTGGACACGCCCACAGGCCCGAGGGACCTCGAGATCCTCTATCCGACGCGGCCGGGCTCGATCTATCACATGACCAAGAGCCTCGATCAGATCCTCTTCCAGTATTACGCCCAGAACGACGGGCTCAGGATCACCGATCTGCATCAGGGCATCGTCTGGGGCACGCACACCAGCCAGACCCGGCGGCACCCGCAGCTCATCAACCGCTTCGACTATGACGGCGACTACGGCACCGTGCTGAACCGCTTCCTGATCCAGGCCGCGATCGGCTATCCGCTGACGGTGCATGGCACGGGCGGGCAGACCCGCGCCTTCATCCACCTGCAGGACTCGGTCCGCTGCGTCGAACTGGCCCTGTCGGATGCGCCGAAGGCGGGCGACCGGGTCAAGATCTTCAACCAGATGACCGAGACCCACCGCGTCCGCGACCTGGCCGAGATGGTGGCGAGGATGACGGGGGCCAAGGTCTCTTACCTCCCCAACCCGCGCAAGGAGGCGGACGAGAACGAGCTGCTGGTCAGGAACGACCAGTTCCTCGCGCTGGGGCTGAAGCCCGTGACGTTGCAGGAGGGGCTTCTGGCCGAGGTCGTGGACGTGGCAAAGAAGTTCGCCCACCGGATCGACCGCAGCCGCGTGCCCTGCGTCTCGGCCTGGACCAGAGACATCGCGCAGCGGGTCGAGCACGACCCCGAGGGGCGGCGGTTGCGCTCGGTGTCCTGATTGGATCTGGTTGCCGAAACGCAGGCGGGCTCGGACCGGGCCTATGTCACGCTGGTGACCAACGCCGACTACGCGCTGGGGGCGCGGGCGCTGCTGCGCTCGCTCGCCCTCAGCGGCACCGCGGCCGACCGCGTGGTGCTGCATACGGATGTGCCCGAAGGGGCGCTGGCGCCCTTGCGGGCGCAGGGGGCGCGGCTCGTGCGGGTCGCGCTTCTGCCCACGTCGCCCGAGTTCAACGCCACCCATGCCCGCGACGCGCTCCATGCGCGGGCGGCCTTCACCAAGGGGGGCAAGCCGCCCTTTCACACGCCGCTCGACAACTTCGCCAAGCTCCGGCTCTGGCAGCTGGTCGAATATCGATCGGTCGTCTTCATTGACGCTGACGCGCTGGTGCTGCGCAACATCGACCGGCTGTTCGACTACCCCGAGTTCTGCGCCGCGCCGAACGTCTATGAGAGCCTGTCGGACTTTCACAGGATGAACTCGGGCGTCTTCACGGCCCGCCCGTCCGAGGAGACCTTCGCCCGGATGCTGGCGCGCCTCGACCGGCCGGGGGTGTTCTGGCGGCGGACCGACCAGAGCTTCCTGCAGGAGTTCTTCCCCGACTGGCAGGGCCTGCCGGTCTTCTGCAACATGCTCCAGTATGTGTGGTTCGCCCTGCCCGACCTCTGGAGCTGGGAGCAGATCCGCGTCCTGCACTTCCAGTATGAAAAACCCTGGCAGGAGCATGAGAAGGCCGACCGGCTGCGTCCGCTGATCGACCTGTGGCGCAGCTATGCGGGCGATGGGCCGGTGCCCGACCTTGCGGAGCTTCCACGGCCATGCGCCTTGCGCTGACCGGGGCCGGCGGGATCGTCGGCCGCTTCATCGCCGAGGCGGCGCGGGCGGCGGGCCATGACCTCGTCCTGCTGTCGCGCCGCCCCACCGGCTTGCCGGACGAGCACCGTCCCTACGACCTTCTCGGGCCGCCGCCGCCGCTTGGGGATGTCGAGGCGCTGGTCCACTGCGCCTTCCGGCATGTCCCCGGCCGCTATCGGGGCGGCGAAGGCGCCGATCCGGCCGGGTTCCGCCGCGCCAATCTCGACGGCAGCCTGCGGCTCTTCGAGGCGATGCGCGGGCGACGGATCGTCTTTCTCTCCTCGCGCGCGGTGTTCGACGGCTACCCGCCCGGCACGCTCCTGACCGAGGGCATGCCGACCTGCCCCGACAGCCTCTACGGCCAGGTCAAGGCCGAGGCCGAGGCCCCCCTCTTCGCGGCGGGCGGGGCGAGCCTGCGGGCGACCGGCGTCTATGGGCCCGGTGCGAACCACAAGTGGCGCGCGCTCTTTGACGACTTCCGCGCGGGCCGGCCGATCCCGCCGCGCGCGGCGACCGAGATTCATGGCTCGGATCTCGCCGCGGCGGTCCTGCTGCTGCTGCAACGCGAGGAGACGGGCGCCTTCCACGCCTCGGATCTGCTTCTCGACCGTCACGACCTTCTGGCCGAGGTCGCGCGGCTGACGGGTCTGGCGCGTCCCTTGCCGCCGCGCGCGGACGCCTCGCAGGTCAGCCCGCTCGACTGCCGGCGCCTGTCGGCCCTGGGCTGGCGGCCCGGCGGGCGTGAGTTGCTGCTGCGCACATTGCCGCTCATGATCTAGGCGCTTCCCCGCTTGCTGCACCTGCAGCAAAGCCCCGGCGCCTTGCGGTTCACCCTGGAGTTGCGCAAGGACGCGCCCGGCGTGAAAGATCGCCTCACCCAAGGAGAATTGATGAAATGCCGGAACCGAACGCCGCGATTCAGCCTTGGACAATCGCGCGGCAACGGGCATTCTCCGGCGTATAGATAAGCCGCCATTGGTCGAAACTGCCCCGTGTCCATCACAAGTCCGTCCGCACCCTTTGCAGGTGCAGCATTGTATGAAAGATTGATTCCGTCACTTTGGCCCACCTTTTCAGCAGATCATCATCAAGAGGTCGCGAATGTCATTGAAGAAGGTCAACACCGCCATCTTCCCCATTGCCGGGATGGGAACGCGCTTCCTTCCCGCAACGAAATCGATTCCCAAGGAGATCCTGACCCTCGTTGACAAGCCGCTGATCCAGTATGCGGTCGAGGAGGCGCGCGAGGCCGGAATCGAGGATTTCATCTTCGTCACCTCGCGCGGCAAGGGCGCGCTCGAGGACTTCTTCGACGTCAACCAGCCGCTCGAGCGGGCGCTGCGGGCCGCCGGCAAGACCGAGCTTCTGGCCACGCTCGAGGCGACCAACATCGACAGCGGCCATGTGGCCTACGTCCGCCAGCACGAGGCGCTCGGGCTTGGCCATGCGGTCTGGTGCGCGCGGCGTCTGGTGGGCGACCGGCCCTTCGCCGTGATGCTGCCCGACGACATGGTGGTTTCCGACCGGCCCTGCCTTGCGCAGATGATGGAGGCCCACGCCGAGGTCGGCGGCAGCATCATCGCCACCATGGAGGTGGCCCCCGAAAAGGCCTCGTCCTACGGCATCCTCGACATCGAGGCCCGCCAGGGCGCGCTGGTCCGCCCCCGCGGCATCGTCGAGAAACCGAAGGCCGGCAGCGCGCCCTCGAACATGGCGGTTATCGGGCGCTACATCCTCGGGCCGCGGGTCATGCGGCACCTCGACCGCCGGACCGTGGGCGCGGGCGGCGAGATCCAGCTGACGGACGCCATCGCGCACGAGCTGGCCACGCACCCGGGCTCGGTCCACGGGTTCCGCTTCAGCGGCGAGCGGTTCGACTGCGGCTCGAAGGCGGGGTTCCTGCAGGCGACGGTCGCGCTGGCCCTGCAGCGCGCCGATCTCCGCGACGAGTTCGGGGCGTTCCTCGAGGCGATCACCGATCAGCACGGCATCAGCAGGGCGCCGCGGCTGAAGGTGGCCGCGGCAAGCTGAGACGACCGGAGAAAGACGGCATATTGAGAATACTCTACCTCGCCCATGATCTGGACGACAGCGCCATCTGGCGGCGCGTGGCCATGCTGCGCGCCGGTGGCGCAACCGTGCGGCTTGCCGGCTTCCGCCGGCGAGAAGGGCCCCTGCCCGAACCGGCCATCCTCCTCGGCCGGACGGCCGATGCCCGCCTGGCGCAGCGCGCCGCTTGCGTCCTTCGGGCGGGCGCCGGCCTGGGGCACAGGCTCGCCACCGAAGAGGCCCCCGACGTGATCCTCGCCCGCAACCTCGAGATGCTGGCGCTGGCGGCACGGGCCAAGGCGCTCTGGCCCGAGGCGCTGGTGGTCTATGAGGTACTCGACATCCACCGCATGATGCTGGGCGAAAGCCTCCGGGCGCAGGCGATGCGCGCGCTCGAGCGGCGGCTGCTGCGCCGCGTGGGGCTGGTGCTCACCTCGTCGCCGGGCTTCATCAACGAGTATTTCCAGCCGTTCGGCCAGACCCGCGCCCCGATCCGCCTGATCGAGAACAAGTGCTTCTACCCCGGCGCGGCCATCCCGCCGGTGCCCGCGCCTCAGCCGGTGGCAGCCCCGATCACCATCGGCTGGTTCGGCATCCTGCGCTGCGCCTGGTCGCTCGACTGCCTCGACCGGGTGACACGGGCCTCGCCCGGCCGATACCGGGTGCTGCTGCGCGGCAAGCCGGCGCTCGACCAGCTGCCCCGGTTCCACGAGACGGTGGCGGCCAATCCCGATCTCGAGTTCGGCGGGCCCTACCGCAATCCCGAGGATCTCGCCGGGATCTACGGACAGGTGCATCTGTCCTGGCTGATCGACCGCTACGACGCCGGCAAGAACTCGGACTGGCTGCTGCCGAACCGGCTCTATGAAGGGTGCCGCCACCATGCGGTTCCGGTGGCGCTGGCGGGAACGGAAGTGGCGAACTTCCTCGGCGACTGCAACATCGGCCTGACGGTCGCCGCGCCGGAGGTGGAGCAGGTTGCACGCCTTCTCGGCGACCTCGATCCCCCGAGGGTCGAGGTCCTGCGCGGCCGGGTCCGCGATGTCCCCGGAGCGGTCTGGGCGACGGGGCCCGAGGAATGTCAGGATGTCACGGGCCTGATGGCCCAGATTGCGGCCGCACGCGGACGCCGCCGTCAGGCCGCCCTGCGCCGGAAAGGCTGGTTCATCACATGACGCCACGCGTTCTCATCATCATCCCCACCCTCAACGAGGCCGATCACATCGACCAGGTGCTCGACGGGCTTCTGCCCTTCGCCGAGCGCCACGGGGCGCGGATCGTGGTGGCGGACGGCGGCTCGACCGATGACACGCGCGAGCGCGTCGCCGCCCGTCCCGAGGCCGGCATCACGCTGATCCACAACCCCCGCCGCCTCCAGAGCGCGGCCGTCAACCTCGCGGTCGCGCGGTTCGGCGCCGAGGCCGACATGCTGATCCGCATCGATGCCCACAGCGCCTATCCGCAGGACTATTGCGACGTGCTGCTGGCCGAGGCGCAGGAGACCGGGGCCGCCGCGGTCGTGGTCGGCATGAGGGCCGTCGGCTCGGGCTTCTGGCAGGACCTGATCGCGGCGGCGCAGAACTCGCGCATCGGCAACGGCGGCGCGGCACATCGCGTGGCCCCCGTCGGGCGGTTCGTCGATCACGGCCACCATGCGTTGATGCGGATCGACGCCTTCCGCCAGGTCGGCGGCTATGACGAGAGCTTCAGCCACAACGAGGATGCAGAGCTTGACCTGCGCCTTCGGCAGGCGGGCTTCCGCATCTGGCTGACGGCCCGCACGCGGGTGGACTATTTCCCGCGCCGCACCCTCCCCGCGCTGATGAAGCAGTATTTCGCCTTCGGCCGCGGCCGGGCCCGCAACATCCTCAAGCACCGCTCGGTGCCGGGGCTGCGCCAGATCGCTCTGGCGGGCCTTGCGCCGGGGCTGATGCTGGCGTTGCTCACGCCGCTGCATCCGGTCTTTGCACTGCCGCTGATCCTGTGGGGTGCGGGCTGCCTCGCCGGGGGGGCGCTGATCGCGCAGGAGACCGGCAGCCCGCGCGGGCTTCTCGCGGGCTTTGCGGCCGGAGCGATGCATGTCGCCTGGTCGGCGGGCTTCTGGAACCAGCTGCTGCGCCACCTCGGAGCTGGCCGTGGACGGTCGGAGGCACCGGCATGAACGGCGCGCGCATCGCGATCGGGATCTGCACCTATCGCCGGCCCGGCGTCGCGGCAACGCTGGCCTCGATCGGCACCCTGAACTGGCCCGACGGGACGGCCGGGACCGTGATCGTGGCCGACAATGACGAAACGCCCTCGGCGCGTGCGACCGTGGAGGCTGCGGCGCGGGCCCTTTCGCTGCCGGTCTGCTACCTGCACGCGCCCGCGCGCAACATCTCGGTCGCCCGCAACGCCATCCTCGAGGCGGCCCTCGCCCGCGGCGTCGACCGCCTTGCCTTCATCGACGACGACGAGATGGTCGAGCCCGGATGGATCGCCGCGCTTCTCGCCGCCCAGAGCCGGACGGGCGCCGAGGCGGTGCTGGGCCCGGTGCGGGCCGAACATGGCGCAGACGCCCCCGCCTGGATGCGCAAGGGGGCGGTGCACGACACGCTGCCGACCATCCTGCCCGACGGCTCGATCAAGTCGGGCTACACCTGCAACGTCCTCATGGATCTCGCGGCCCCGGCGCTCGAGGGGCTGCGCTTCGATCCGATGCGGGGGCGATCGGGCGGCGAGGACACGGCCTTCTTCGAGATCATGCTGCGCCGTGGGGGCCGCCTCGGCTATGCGCCCGAGGCGCTGGTCCGCGAGACCGTCCCGGCCGAACGCGCGCGCCTCGGCTGGCTGCTGCGCCGGCGGTTCCGCATGGGCCAGACCCACGCGAGCCTGATCGCGGCGCCCGCCGGGCTGGCCCGGGCCCGTCAGGGCGCGACGGCTCTCGCCAAGGTTGCAGCCTGTGCCGGAATGGCGGCCGCGGCCCTCCACGATCCGCTCCGGCGGAACAATGCGCTGTTGCGTGGCGCTCTGCATGTGGGCACACTGTCGGCGCTTTTCGGCGCACGACCGATCACGATCTACGGCGGATCGGCCCCGGCGCTTTCAAACCTTGATTCCAAGACCGATACTTATCCCGTTTCCAGGAGCAGAACTTGAAGCAGTTCGGAATCCGTATCGCCGACAGCGATCCACGCATCGACACGCCCGTTGCGTCCTCGGCGGCTGCGGACACGATCGACGTCTCCCGCCTGCTGGGTGCGGCCCGCAGGCAGCGCCGGGTGATGATGATCTCCTGCGCCATGAGCCTGTGCCTTGGCCTTGCCTATCTCGCCACCACGCCCAAGACCTTCGTCGCCGGCTCGACCGTGCTGCTGGCCGGCAAGGTCAACCGCACGATCGAGGAAGTGTCGGCGCTTGACAACAGCGCCTCGGAAAACGCTCTGGAAAGCGCGCAGGAAGTCATCCGCTCGCAGCCTGTGGCGCTGGCTGTGACGGACATGCTCAACCTGACCGAGAACGACTCCTTCCTCAGCCCGCCGGTGCCTCTGCTGACCGTGGTCGTGGAGAACGCCAAGGAGATCGTGCGCGCGCCCATGCGGCTCATCACACCCGCCCCGCCCTCGGGCGCGGCCGGACCGCCGCCCACGCCCGAACAGGTCGCCGAGCGCAAGCGGCAGCTAGTGGCGGCGGCCCTGTCCGGCAGGATCGGCGTGTCGCGCGTCGGGCGGTCGAGCGTCTTCGAGATCTATTACGCCTCGCACGATCCCGCCCTCGCCGCCGCCATCTCGAACGCCTACGCCGAGGCCTATGTCTCGGATCTGCTTAACGCGAACTACGACGCGACCGAGCGCACGACCCAGTGGCTGCGCGAACGGCTCGAGGAGTTGCAGGGGCAGGCCCGCGAAGCGGCGGTCGAGGCCGAGATCTTCCGGTCCGAGAACGGTCTCGTCTCGACCCGCGGGGCGCTGATCACCGAAGAGAACGTCTCGAAGCTCAACGCCGATCTTGCGGTTGCCATGACCGAGGCGGCGCGGGCGCAGGCGCTGATGAGCACCTATCAGACCATTCTTGACAGCGGGCCCGAGGCTTTCCTGTCGGAACGCAGCAGCGGCTTCTCGTTGCAGGGCAACGAGCGGCTGATCGAGATGCAGGATCAGCTCTCGGCCCTTTCGGCACGGCTGGACCGGATCGAGCGCGACTTCGGTGCCGACCATCCCCAAGCCGTCCGCCTGCGCGAGCAGGTCGCCGCCCAGACCAACGTCCTCTTCGGTGAGGTGCGGCGCCTTCACGAGGAGGCCCGCGGCTCGTTCAATGTGGCCAGTGCCCAGGTGCAGGCGCTGCGCGAAAGCCTCGGGCTCGCCGTCGATGTGAACTCGGAAGCCGGGCGCAAGCAGGTGCAGCTCAAGTCTCTCGAGCAGCGCGCCGAGACGCTGCAGACGCTCTACCAGACCTTCCTGACCCGCTTCCAGGAGATCGACCAGCAGAAGAGCTTCCCGATCTCGAACGTCCGCATCCTTGCTCATGCGGATGTCCCGATGGACCCGATCGGCCCCAGCACGATGCGCGTGCTGGCCGTGATGCTGGTTCTGGGCGGGATGGTCGGCGCGGGCATCGGCGTCCTGCGCGAGTGGCGTGACCGCTTCCTGCGGACGGGCGAGGATGTGCAGAATGACGTGGGCCAGCGGTTCCTCGGCTATCTGCCGCATTTCGACGCCGCCAACGGCGCCCCGCAGCTGTCGCGTCAGGCCCGCAGCGCGCCCCTGAAGCTGAGCGAGCCCGTGCCGGGCATCCCGGTCGTGCGCAAGCCGATCCACGCGCTGCAGCATCCCCGCTCGCACTACGCCGAGACGCTGCGCAACATCCGCTTCTCATCGGAGGTGAGCCTCGCGGGCAAGTCGCAGATCGTCCTGGGCATCACCTCGATCCGCCCGGGCGAGGGCAAGTCTTCGGTCGCGCTGAACCTGGCCGCGGTGATGGCCGCGTCCGGCAATTCGGTGCTGCTGATCGACACCGACCCGCGCAACCCCGGCCTCAGCCGCAGGCTTGGGCTGACGCGGGGCATAGGTCTTGTCGAAGCGGCGCTTGGCCGGGCGGACTGGACCAAGGCGCTGCGCGTGATCGGCGACAGCGGTGTGCATCTGCTGCCCTGCGTGACGCCCGGCATGATGACCCATTCCAGCGAGATGCTGGGCTCCAAGGGGATGCGGCAGCTGCTGGCGGCCGCGCGCGCGCGCTACAGCCACGTCATTCTCGACCTTGCGCCCCTGGGGCCGGTGGTCGATGCGCGGGTGGTGGTGCCAATGGTCGATCAGATCGTGATGGTGGCCGAATGGGGCAAGACGCCCAAGACGCTGCTGCGCGAGACGCTGATGAACGAGCCCGCCCTGATGGAGAAGACCCTCGGCGTGGTGCTGAACAAGGTCGATATGGAGTCGCTGCGCGACTACGTGCCCGAGACCGGCGGCGAGCATTACTACGAGGAATATGGCGACTATTTCTCAGGACGGAGCGGAACCGTCTGAGGCCACAGCTTCGCTTTCGCAACCTGCCACGATGTGCGCCGAACGTGACAGTTCGGCGTCACGTCGCTGACAATGATAGGTGCGCGCACCTGTCTCTTTCATTTCGGCAAGTTCCTGCCTATCTATGAGAGAGAGGCGCAACTTCGGGTTGCGCAATGCAGGAGAGCGCGATGCGGATCGGTGCCTTCTTGATGGGAATGGGCGGGGCGGCGGCGGCGGCTGCCGGGATCGCCATTTACCTGGGATTCTCGGGATGGGCCGTGGCTGGCCTCGCGGCCGCCACGCTGCTGATCGCGCAGATGCTCTACCTCGGCCTTATCCTCCTGATGGTGCGGGAAGAAAAGGCGAGGCGGTCGTCGCCGGATCATCCGGCCAGCCCTTCCGACGGGCTCCTGCCGATCGGCAAGTCGCAGCAATCGGGACTTTGACCGTCCCCGCTTCAGGGCCCAGGAGAAGCACCACCCGAAGGTCCGGTGATTCTCAAAATGGCGGATGCCGCGGCGGTGAGGATCGTCCTACTGGGCAAGTTTGAGTCGCGCAGGTTCCGACGCTTCGTGCGCGAACATCCGGGAGAGGTGCCCGTCCGTCTTTCGTAGAAGGTCGGCCATCGGCCCCTCCTCGACCACTCGTCCGGCTTCCAGCGAATAGACGTGATCGGCAAAGGCCACCATCGAGGGCCGGTGCGCGATGGTCAGAACCGTCATCTCACCCGCCCGCCGCGCGAGGGCCTGGGCCACGCGGCTCTGGCTCTCCCAGTCCAGGGCGCTGGTGGCCTCATCCAGGATCAGCACGGCCGGCCGCTTCAGGAAGGCCCGCGCGAGCGCGATCCTCTGCCGCTCGCCCCCTGACAGGAGCGTGCCGCGGTCGCCCACCCGCGTGTCGAGCCCCTCGGGCAGGGCGGCCACGAAGCGGTCGGCGGCGGCGTCGGCGAGGGCCTGGCGCATCTCGTCCTCGCTGGCGTCGGGGGCCACGATGGCAAGGTTCGCCCGGATCGTGTCATGCAGCAGGAAGGTCTCCTGCGGCACATAGGCCAGATGCTCGCGCCAGCCGCGGCGCTCGGACTCGGTCAGTTCGTGCCCATCGACCAGAAGGCGCCCGGCCTCGGGCCGGATCAGCCCCATCACGATGTCGGCCACCGTGCTCTTGCCCGCCCCCGAAGCGCCGATCAGGGCCGTCGCCTGCCCGACCGGCAGGCGGATGGTGCAGTCGTTCAGGGCGGCCTCTTCCGAACCTTCCGTGTGGCGGTAGGTCACGCGGTCGAGCAGGATCTCGTGCCGGGGTGCCGCCACCGGCGCCGAGACGAAGCCGGCCCCGCCCTCGCGGTTGGCCTCGAGGCGGTTCTGCAGATCGACCACGCGCCACCAGGCCGGCAGGTCCACCAGCAGCGCCTGCACCTGCGCCTGCAGACCCTGAAACCGCGGCGTGACCCGCATCAGGATCACGAGCAGCACCAGCATCTGCGACATCTCGAGGCCGACGACGCGGAGGGAGAGCAGCACGAAGGCGGCCGCCCCGATCGCCAGCGCGACCTGAAAGAGCCCGTTGCCCAGTGCGTTGCGCCGCGCGTAGTCGTGGGCGTCCGCCTTGGTGCCGTCGAGCGTGCGCTCGAACTGGGCGACATGGTGCGGCTCCTGGTTCATCGAGCGGGCGGTCTTGAGCCCGGTTATGAACTCGGACACGAGCCGCGCCTGCACCGTCCGCGCCGTCTGGATCTTGTGGCCATACCTTTCGGCGAGCTTGCGGTAGGGCTTCAGCAGCAGCAACGCCACGAGGCCGAACCCGAAGGCGAACAGCGTCATCGGCACCGACACGGCGAGGCAGAGCACGAAGTAGATCACGAGACCCACGAGGATCTGGATCAGGCTCAGCGACACAAAGCCCGAGAAGGTGATCCGGTCGATCTCGCCCGTCAGCGCATGTTCGAGATCGGCCCGGCGCATCCGCACCACCGTCTCCCATCGCGCCGAGGCCACCGCCGAAAAGAGCCCCGCGCGCGTGGCATTGGCGAAATCCTGCAAGAGATCCGACAGATAGACCGCCTTGACCCGGTTGAAGGCCGCCTGCAGCGCCACGAGCAGGACGATCGCCCCCAGCAGCACCTCGAGCCCGATGCTCACGTCCGGCAGGGGCTGGCCGAAGAGATGCCGCCCGCCGAGGTCGATCGCGTAGTCGGATGAACCCCGCCCGGCCAGTGTCAGGATCGGCAGGAGAAGAAGGATCGAGGCGCCCTCGGTCACATTGCCGAGGACAAGGAAGGTCAGGGCGATCGCCAGCCGCTTGCGCCCGAAGCGGGCCATGGCCCGCACCAGCGCCGCGGCGCTCCGAAGGCCCTCGGCCGCGGGAATCGGCGAATGATCGTCGGTCACGCTGCGGCCCCCGCGTCCCGCTCGATCAGGGCCACGACCTCTGGCAGCCGCCGAAGATCGTGGGGCACGATCACGCGATGCAGGACGCCGCTGGCGGCTATGGCCGCGGCCTGCCGCAGATGCCGGGCGCCTGCGGCGCCGTTCAGCACCTCGGCGCCGAAGCGGGTGACATAGGCAAAGCGCAGGGCCAGCGGCAGCGCCTCGAAGGGCGGCACGGCGATCACCGCAGGCTCGGCCTCGGCCGGTCCGCGTTCAAGCCGGTAGATCCGCCGGAGCGGCGTGACGCCGCGGGCGAACCGGCCGGGCAGCAGAACGCGGCTCTTTTCGGGCACCTCGGGCACCACCGGGCGATGGACCGCATCCGGCGCATCGAAGGCCGCGGCCGCCGCCGGTGACAGCTTGACCTGGGGAAAGCCGGGGCGGAGCGACAGGGTCTCGTCCACGGCCACGATGTCGTCCGCGATGAGCGGATGGCCCGCGCGGATCATCGCGGTCGCGGTCGTGGACTTGCCCGCCCCCTTGTCGCCCATCATCACCACGCCGCGGCCGCCCACCGACACCGCGCTCGCATGGAGCGTGAAGAGACCCAGCTGCTCCAGAGCCAGCGCCAGCACCGAGCCCAGCAGCGGATAGGCCAGGAGATCCTCCGACACGCCGGGGTGCGGGCTGGCCGTGATCCGGCCCGGCTCGACCCGGAAGCCGCCCACCGTCTGCCACCACAGCTCGGCCCGATCCGGCGCAAAGCGGGTGCGGAAGCTCCCCTCTCCCGGCAGATCCTCCAACAGTGCGCGGTGCACCGTCAGGTCGGCCGCCCCATCGCCTTCCAGCGGCTCCAGCTCGGGCAGGTCCACGTCCGAGCGCCACGCGAGACCGTAGGCGGTCCGCAGCGCAGGCCGGAGAGAGGAAGTCTCGACGATCATGCAGGTGTCCTTCTGTCGAGCCGGGCGGCGGCGGGAAATTCGCGGGCCCGAAGCCATTCGTCCAGCACGACGGCGCGCAGGGTCTGGAAGAGCGCGGGGGCATCGGCCTCGCCCGCGCGAAGCCCGTCGATGCCGCCGCGGATGACGCCAAGATCCACGAACTCGGCGATCTGGCCGGGATCGCGCCGGGACAGCCGGTCAAGGCCGGTCGTCCAGTCCCTCAGCACACGCTCGCGCACGTTGGGGCTGAAGTCGGTCTTGCTGCTGCGCAGGCGGATCTCGTCAGGCAAGAGGCCGCGCATCGCGTCGCGCAGCAGGGCGCGGGTCATGCCGTCGCGGAACTTGGCCGAGGCGGGCTGCGCCACGCAATGCTCGACCAGCCGCCGTTCGAGGAACGGATAGCGCGGCGAAATCCCGCACGGGGCCGCGGAACGGTCGAGCACCTCGAGCGCGGTGGCATAGCCGGGCGTCGTCAGTTGCGAGATGTGGCGCCGGATGTCGTCCGTGGCGCCCTTCACCGTCACGCCGTTCGCGTCGCGCACGCGCTGGACGAGGCCGGTCCGTGCCACCAGATCGGGATGAACCGCCCGCCTCCAGGCCGTCGCATCGCGGGTGGCTCTGGGCCCCAGCCGGCGGGCCAGCGCCCGGATCCAGCGCGACGAGGCGCCCACCGACGCCGATTCCAGGAAAAGTTCGCGCCGGGGGCTGCCGAACAGCGCCGAGACGGCGGCGGTGGACCGCCAGAGAGCGCGCCACTGCGCCTCGCCCGCCAGTTCGGTCAGGCGCGAGGTCCCGAACGAGATCACCTCGTCGCCGCCGTGCCCGTCGAGCAGGATCTCGATCCCCGCCTCGGCCGCCCGACGGTAGAGCCAGCGCGAGGTGGGCAGGTTCGGCGCAAGGAATGGCGTGCCCTGCTCTGACAGAAGCTCTTCGACGGTGCCCCCGAGGGCTTCGCTGCCATCGAGCCAGAGCTGCCGGAAGCGGCCGGCCTCGTGAACCTTGCCGATCCATGCGCGCTCGTCGATCTCGGGGCAGGCGTCGAACTTCATCGACACCACCGGAAGCGGCGCCTCGGACATCCGCGAGGCCAGAACGGCGAGCGTGCTGGAATCGAGCCCGCCGCTCAGCATCGCGCCGACCGTGCCGCCCCGCATCCGCGACGCCACCGACCGCTCGAGCAGCTCGAGCAGCGCCTCGGGCGGGTCGGGCCGGTGGCGGGGCTCGGCCTCCAGCCGCCAGTAGCGGCGGACCTCGGTCCGGCCCTTCTCGACCAGCAGCATGTGCGCCGGTTCCAGCCGGCTGATCCCGCGGTGGATGGTGCGCTGCGCCGACGTGGGCTGGCCCGAAAGGAACTCGGCGATCCAGATCTCGTCGAGCGCGGGGGGACAGCCGGGAAAGGCTTCGAGCAGCGCCTCGACATCCGACGCGACGGCGACCGCCTGAGGCGTGGCGCGATACAGGAAGGGACAGACGCCGAACCGGTCACGCAGCCCCAGCAGCCGTCCCACGGCCGGGTCCCACAGCACAAGGGCGAAGTCGCCCTCGAGGTGGTGCGGCAGATCCAGCCCCCAGCGGTCGTAGGCCGCCAGCACGAGTGCGGCATCGGATGCCTCGGCCAGCCCCAGCGCGCGCTGCAACTCGGCGGCGTTGTCGAGCCGCAGGTGGCCGGTCAGCACCGCCCCCCCCGGCCGCAGCCGCCACGGGCCCATGGCGGATTGCGACGCACGGGGGCCCGCGGCGTGCCGCTCACGATGGCCCAGCGCGACGCCGCCCGGCAGCCGCACCGAACGCGCCTCCTGCCCCCGGTTCGGCATGGCCGCAAGCATGGCCTGCACCCGGGCCTCGGCTTCCGACGGATCTCCGCCCAGCGTGACGAAGGCGGCGAGCGCGCTCACAGGGCCGCTCCTGTCGCAGGTTCGGCCACCGGATCGGTGCGGCCGGAGCTTTCGTAATCGACGAGGGCGCGATGCTGGCTGTAGTCCATGGAAGATCCCCCGAGCACGATGACATTGTCCGACAGAAGCCAGGCATGTGGGCGGAAGTCGCTGTCGCGCCCGTTCGGCAACGAGATGCGAACGGTGGAGGCGTAGCCTTTCCGCGCAAGCAGGCGCTGGCCGGCCAGCGCCTGCGTGAGGCAGGTGGCGCCCGGGACCAGCCGCGCGGCCGCGGTCACCGACCAGGCGACGACGCGCTGCTCCGCGGCCGGGGCCACGCCCGCGGCGCCGAAGGCCGCGGTGGCGGTCCGCACCGCGTCGGTCCGCCGGCGCGCGATCGCGAGGCGGACCCGTGCCACCTCCGCCAGCGCCCGCCACAGCGCCAGCGCCTCGGCCGGCCTCAGGGTCAGGAGACGCCGCACGCGCCGCATGTAACCTCCCTCAGGCCAGGATCACGAGCCGGTTCGCCGCCAGATCATCCACCAGCTTGCGGATGTCGCCCTCGCAGACCGAGGGCTCGATCCGGTAGCGATCCGCGACCCGTCCCACGAGATCCTCGATCTCGACGGGCTGATCGAGCTGCGACCAAACGAATTCACCCACCGCATTCATGCTGAAGTAGGAGTTGCTGTTCGTGTCGAAGATCGCAATCCCGTCACCGAAAGGACAAGGAATGCAGCCGGGTGCCGCCCTGATGGTCACGTCGAAAATTCCTTGATCAAACACGTTCTGAGGCCGAGGCAGCCATAGACCGCCTCGGACCGGAGCTTCCTTACGTCCTGGAGATCAGGAGAAGGTCATGTCGGAGATGGCCGTGCCGGCCGGGAAGGCCGCATCGGTCACGGTGCCCCGGCTCGCCCCATGAGTCATGGCTTCCAGCGTGCCATGAGCGCGCAGCACCGGGGCCTGATAAGCAAGAGTTTGGATGTTGTTTGCCACGTCAAATATCCTCAGCATAAGGTAAGATGGCCCAAAGGACCGGGTCCAAGCCTGTTGAAAGATGCCCGAGGTGTCAATGCAGACGCCGCCGCTCTCCGATCGGATGCCGCCCGCACTGAATATATTTATCAAAAGGAATTGTAAATGCAATTGAAGGTTGAGCCCATCATTTGCCACAACCCTCACGGGACAAAGTTGCTGCTCAAATTTTCATCAAAATGCGCAACCGAAAGGGGAAAGCGCGCTACCTCGGGGCGACAGCGCCTCGGCCGAACGGCCACTATCCCTGCGGGGGACACACTTCGATTCGAGAGGAGCGGCCTCCTGAGGTCCGGACACGGGGCATGACCTTCACCGCCGAACATTTCGCCGCCGTGCGCGGCCACGACTGCCTGTCGGAGGCCGAGGCCCTGCGCGCGGCCCTTGCACGCGCCTTCGGAGACGCCGCGCCGCTGCCCGAAGAGGTTCTGCCGCAGGTGCTTTTCGACATGGCCCGGCTCAACAAGGTCGGGCTGTTCCTCGCCCCGCGCCCGGCCGACCTTCCCCCGGCCTGGGCCGCCATCGCCTCGCAGATCGAGTCAATGCGCCTCCACACCGCCGCGCGCAATGGCCACAGCCTGCGCGTCAGCGGCGAGGTCGCCCGGCTCATGCAGGCGGCGGGGATCGCCCATGTGCAGTTCAAGGGGCCGTTGCAGCAGATCGCCCTCTATGGCGGGCCCTGCTGGAAGCCGACCGGAGACGTGGACCTTCTGGTGGCCGAGGCGGACTTGCCCCGCGCGGGCGCGGTGCTGCGGGAGGCGGGTTTCGCCCCGCAGGAGGCCGAGCTTGCCGACTGGTGGACGAAGCACCTGGGCGAGCAGCATTTCCGTCGCCCCGCGGGCGGCCCGGTGGTGGACCTGCACCATCGCCTTCAGCAGCCGGGCGCGCCGCGGCCGCGCCGGACGGCCGACTTCCTGACCCGGGCCGCGCCCATGCCGCACGAGGGCGGCACGGTGCCGATGATCTCGGGCCCCGACCGGTGCCTCGTGGCGGCCATCGGCGTGGTCAAGGCCTTCGTCGCGCACGAGCCCTGCGCGGGCCACCTGTGCGACCTGCGCGCCAGCCTCGACCGGCTCTCGGCCGCCGAAGCGGACATGCTGCCCCGCATCGCCGCCGAGCAGGGTCTGTCCGAGACGCTGGCGCTGGCGAGCTGGGGCGTGGATGCGCTGTTCGAAGGGCTCGCGCCGCGCCGCCATGCGATCGGGGCGCACCCGCTGGCCGACCTCTCTCCCGCGATCCTGCGCCGGATGCTGATCGCCCCATGGGATCCTGCCCTTGACTGGCCGCGCCGGAGCCGCATCCTCTGGGCGCTCTCGGGCCGGCAGCCCACGCGCTACCTGCGCGAGGAACTTGCCGCCAAATCCTCCGAGATCCACAGGCTCTGGCTCAAGGGGCTCATCCGCTCCGGCCTGCTCTCCCGCCGCGAAGGAACTGCTGCATGACGGACATCTGCGTGATCATCGCCGCACACAATGCCCAGGCGACCATCGCCAAGGCCGTGCGCTCGGCTCTGGCCGAGGCGGAGGTGGCCGAGGTTGTGGTGGTGGACGATGCCTCGACCGACGCAACCTCCGAGGCCGCGCGGGGCGCCGACGACGGAAGCGGCCGGCTGATCGTCGAGCGGCAGGCGCAGAATGGCGGTCCCTCGGCCGCGCGCAACCGCGCCATCGCCCTGTCACGCGCGGCACGGATAGCCATCCTCGACGCCGATGATTTCCTGCTGCCGGGCCGCTTCGCACGGCTCGATCCGACGCTCGATCTGGCCGCCGACAACATCGTCTTCGTCACACCTGACCATGCCGCCGATTTCATGCCCGCGGCGCTGCCTGATGCCCCGACCGGGGTGGAGATGCTGGATGCCGAGGCCTTCGCGCTCGGCAATCTGGCGCAGGGTGTCCGGCGGGGCGAACTGGGCTTTCTCAAGCCGGTCATGTCGCGCGCCTTCCTGGCGCGGCACGGGCTGCGCTACGACGAACGCATGTGGCTGGGCGAGGATTTCGACCTCTACATGCGGATGCTGCTTCTGGGCGCGCGCTTCGGCCTCATCCGGTCCGTGGGCTACGTCGCGGTGGAACGGGGCGCCTCGCTTTCGGGGCGGCACCGGACGGCGGATCTTGCGGCGCTGGAGAGCGCGTGCCGCGCGCATCTGGACCTGCCGGCCTCCCCCTCCACGCGGGCGGCCATGCTGCGGCACCTGCAGCAGGTGCAGGCCAAGCTCCTCCTCCGGCAGTTTCTCGACCGCAAGGCCGAGGCCGGGCTCGCCGCCGCCCTCGGCTTCGCGCTGAGCCCGCCGGCGCGCTTCCTGCCGATCGCGCGCGGGGTCGCGCGCGACAAGCTGGCCGCCCTGCGCCCGCCTGCCCCGCCCCGACCGGAGAGGCTGCTGCTGCCCGTCTGAGGCCGGGGCTCAGTCGCCCGGATCCTCATCCGCGTCATCGGGCGCCGCGCCACGGCGCTCGGCGCCCGGAGGCAGCCGCGCCTCCATCCCGTCCGGCAGCACCACCTCGGCGCGGCTCCAGCGCGGCACGAGCCAGAGCCAGAACAGCCCCTCCTCGCCGTCGGCGCAGATGTCGAGATCATGGCGCGCGGCGAGATCCGACAGAAGCGCGGCCTGCTGCGCGGGCGGCCAGGGATGCGGCAGTTCCGGGGCAAGCAGCGGCGGCACCGCCACGAGGCGCTGCCCGTCCCCCACAGGCCGCGGATCGGCCGACAGCACCAGCGAGAGCGGGTGGGTCTCGACCTCTTCCGCGGCCCTGCGCTGAAGCCGCTCGCGCACGCTGCGCACCAGCTCGCCCACCAGATCCGGCCGCCGCAAAAGCTGACCCAGCGCCGGCAGCGGCCTGCGCCGCTTGATCGCCGCCACCAGATGCTCAAAGGCCAGAAGCCGCTCGAGCCCCGCGCGGCGCCGGCGCATCATGTCGGCGAGCGCGGGATCGGCGACATCCCGCGCCGTCCGGTCATGCGCCACGATCAGCGGCTCGAGCGCCGCAACCGACAGCCTGTGCGAGATCGAGCCCGAGTGGCGCCGGTAGAGGTAGAGCGCCTCGGGCAGCAGCACGAGCCGTGCGCCGTTCAGAAGCACGCGCAGATACAGGTCGTAATCCTCGCCCACCCTCAGCGTTTCGTCATAGCGCAGCCCGCCCCAGGCCGCGCGGCGGACGAGAGGCTTGAGATAGCCCAGCGGCGGCAGATCGTCCGAGCCTCCGTTGGCGGCCACGAACATCGTGGCATCCACCGGCATCGGCGCGACCAGATGCAGGGACTGGAGAAGCGTCCGTCCGCCGGCATCCGGCGCATCGCCGAAATGGAGCATGTCATCGGCCACCGCATCGACCCCGAGCGCCTCGGCGGCGGCGAGAAGGCGCGCAAGACGGTCGGGATGGAGCACATCGTCCGAATCCATCACGGCAAGCCAGTCCCCGGTCGCCGCCTCGAGCGCGCGGTTGCGCGCCGCCGAGGGCCCGCCGTTGCGCTCCATCTCGATCAGCGTGACGCGGGGATCCCCCTCGGCGATCTCGCGCACGAGGTCCGCGCTCTCGTCGCCCGAGGCATCATCGACCACGATCAGTTCGAGATCCGCGTGGCTTTGGCGCAGAACGGACTCGATCGCCTCTGGAAGGAAGGCCGCGCCGCGATAGTTCGCCATCAGCACCGAAATCCGCATCGTCCCTCCGTCCTCCGAATCGTCCCTGTGTAGCTGTCCTCGACCCGCCGCGTAACCCGGCACCATGTCCGCCGCCGTCCGACCGCCGGAACTGCCGGTTTTCGCGGCACTGCGGCAAGCTGTTGCCGATGTGATCGGAGAACGGTCGCCTTCGGTCAGAGCCGGGCCTACCCTTGATCCTCAAACAGCCACGGAGCCCGTGATGAGCCAACGTCTGCCGCTTGCGCGCCTTGCCGCGCGAACCCTTCTGCCCCTCCTCGTGGCCGCTCCCGCCGCGGCGGACGAGCCGCCGGCCTCGTTCCGCGAGACCTTCGACGAGATTGACGGCCAGCGCTGGTACATTTCCGACGGCTGGACCAACGGCGAGCATCAGAACTGCACCTGGTCCTCCAACGCCATCCGCGCCGAGGATGGCATCCTGCGGCTTCTGTATCTGCCGGACACCTCCGGCGAGGGCCAGCACCGTTGCGGGGAGGTGCAGACCGAGCAACGCTTCCTGCACGGAACCTTCGAGGCGCGGATGCGGACGGATCACCGCAAGTCCGGGCTCAACGCCGCCTTCTTCACCTACATCGGGCCGGTGCATCACCAGCCCCATGACGAGATCGACTTCGAGATCCTGACCCGCAACACCGCCTCGGTGGATGTGAACACCTATGTCTCCGGCGAACCGAAGAACCGCCATGTCGTGCCACTCGACCCGCCCTCGGATGAGGGCTGGCACACCTTCTCCTTCATCTGGGAGCCCGAGCGGCTGCGCTGGTTCGTGGATGGCGAGCTGGTCCACGAAGCCACGGAAACCCTGCCGGTGGCGCCGCAGAAGATCTTCTTCAGCCACTGGAGCACCGACGTGCTGACGGAATGGATGGGCGCTTACGAGCAACCCGAGGGGCCGGTCGCCCTCGAGGTGGACTGGGTCTCGTGGACGGCGCCCGGAGAGGCGTGTCAGTTCGAGGAATCCGTGCTATGTCGGCTGGAAGACTGAGGAGACGCCGCACGAGATGACCGCCGCCCCCCTGCGCCCGCACCGCCAAGACGGCATGATCATCGACGTCTGCCCGACGACGGTGCTGGCCTTCCTGACCATCCTGTGCCTCCTGCTGGTGCAGTGGATCGGATCCATGGCGGCGGCGGGCTTTCTGGCCTCGGGCTGCCTTCTGGTGGTGCGACGGCCCCAGACCACGCTGATGGAGCTGCGGCGCTACTGGATGATCTTCGCCATCGCCGCCTGGTGCCTCTTCACGGTGCTCTGGTCGCAATATGCCTCGCTCAGCCTGCGGTATGCCATCCAGCTCTGCGTGACCTTTGCCATCGCGGTGGCGATCGCCAGCCGGCTCTCGCCGATCATCTTCCTGCGCATCCTCTTCAGCGCGCATCTCGTCGCGGCCCTGCTGAGCCTGGCGTTCGGAAAGGTCCGGGGGGACGGGCTCGGCTGGCTGGGCATCTTCGGCTCGAAGAACGCCTTCTCGCTGCCGATGTCCACCCTGATGCTCTGCGCCTTCGCCATCATGCTCGACCGCAACCAGTCGCGGACATGGCGGATGCTGGCCGCGGGCGGCTTCCTGATCGGGACCTTCCTGCTGATCCAGGCGCAGTCGGCCGGACAGCTTCTGGCCACCGGCGCCGCGCTGGCCTTTGCGCTGCCCTTCTTCCTTGGGCGCTGGCTCAGCTTTGGCCAGCGCATCCTGCTCGCGGGCTTTACCGTCGGGCTGGGGATCGTGGTCGCCATCCTGCTCGTCGCCATGCAGGAAGAGGTCATGGCGCTGATCCTCGAGACCACCGGCAAGGACGCGACCCTCACCGGCCGCACCGAGCTGTGGTCGCTGGCCTTCCGCGAGATCGCGCAGCAACCTTTCACCGGGGTCGGCTATCAGGCCTACTGGGTGCCGGGGAACCCGGGCGCCGAGGCGATGTGGAAGGAGTTCGGCATCAGCGGCAAGCGCGGCTTCCACTTCCACAACACCTTCATCTCGAACGCGGTCGAGATCGGGATCATCGGGGTTGCCATGCAGGCGGTCGCGATCTTCGGGGCCTTGGCGCTGGCCACGATCTGGGCCTTCAAGGAGCCGCGGGCGGAATCCATCTTCCTGACCGCCCTGATGATGCGCAGCACCGTGCTCAGCATGTCCGAGGTCGTGGGCTTCCTGCAGTTCGACCTGGCGACCCTGATGCTGGTCGCGGCGCTCGTCTATGTCCTTCGCAACCAGCGCGAGCGTCGGCAGCAGCGGATGCCGCTGCGCCAACGCAGCGCCGTTCGGCCTGTGAACGACGCGGCCGAGCCGGCCCCGCCGCATCCGGTCTAGCCGGCCGCGCGTGACCTCTCGCGGCCAAGGAAAAAGGGAAGCCGATCCGCGTCGGCTTCCCTTCCTGTGTCTTCAAGCGGACCTTCTCAGTTGGTCGAAGGCGGCCTCAGCGTCATCTGGACCATGTCGCCCGGCTCCAGCCGCAGGTCCATCGCGTCGGGGATCTGGCGCAGCTCGTCGCGTTCGATGCGCAGTACCATGACGCTGCTCATGGCGGCGATGGCGTCCGGGTCGGCCGCCAGATCCTTGCCGCCCGCCTGCCCCAGAAGCGACACCGAGAGCCCCCGCTGCGTGTCGATCTTGCGGTCGATCTCGAGGATCTGGGCCTCGACCTCCTGCAGCTGGGCCGCGATCTCGGAAGAGCGGCCATCCAGCAGCGCGATCCGGTCGCGCTCGGCCGTCGTGATGCCCTGACGGGCCCGCAGGATCGCCGTCGAAGTGTCGAGCAGCTGGCTCTCGATGGCCGACAGGGTCCGCTGCGTCTCGAACAGCCGCCCGCTGGCCACAAGTCCCCGTTCGGAAAGGTTCCGGGCGTTCGCAGCCTCTTTCTCCGCCAGTTCGAGCTGTGTCTCGAGCTGGCCCGTTTTGGCCTGCAGCGCCTCGATCTCTGCGGTCAGCAACTCGCTCTGCGCGTCGATGGCCGCCAGATTGCGCTCGACCTGATCGCGGCGCAGATCCATGAAGGACTTCTCTTCGGCCAGCAGCGCCCGGCCCCGCGCGCTGTCGAGGTCCGGCACGGCGCCCAGTTCCGTCTCGTTGGCGCGCTCCGCCATCAGGCGCGCGCGGCGGGCGAGCATCCCCTCGCGGCTGTCGAGCAGGATGCGCAGCGCGCCTTCCTGCGAGATCAGGTCGCGCACGATGGCCGGGGTGCTGCGGATCTCGTCGCTCGGCCCGCCCGCCATGGCAATGGCCTGCCGTGCGGTGATGCCGGGACGATAGACCACCTCGCCCGGATTGCGCACGTGACCCGCCACGATGACCGGGCGATATTCGGCGATCTCGACGGTGGCGTCGGGCATGTCGGGCAGCGCCAGACGCTCCATCAGGCCGTCGGCGATCAACGTGCCCAGCTGGGAGGGCGTGTGCCCGGCCGCCTCGACCGGCCCTAGGAACGGCACCGAGATCGTGCCGTCCGAATTGACGCGGTATTCGCCGGTCATCGCGTCCCACACGCGCATCGTCCCGTCCACCGGTTGCCATTCGAGGACGCGCAGACGCAGGAGGTCGCTGGCGCTGATCTTGTAACCTTCGGCCAGCACGGCCCCTCCGGGCAGCATCGCCAGCGCGACGAGCGGGAGGAGATGGCGACGGAACACGGCCATTCGGATACCTTTCTCTCTAAGACATGAAGGCGCGGCGGACCCTCCGCCGCGGCCGCTGGCCAGATCGTGGGTGACGGCTCAGCAGGAGCCGCGCGAGCGCAGAACCGCAGGCACCGTCCGCAGGATGATCGCCGCATCCGCCAGAACGTTCCAGCGCATCACGTAATAGCGGTCGAGGAGCACACGCTGCCGGTAGCTCAGATCGCTCCGGCCGCTGACCTGCCACATGCCGGTCAGACCGGGGCGGGTGCGCAGGTAATGGCCGGCCGAGCCGCGGTAGCGGCGCAGTTCGGCCGCCACCACCGGGCGCGGGCCGACGACGCTCATCTCGCCGGAGAGGATGTTGAAGAGCTGCGGCAGCTCGTCGATCGAGAGCATGCGGATCACGGCGCCGATCGGCGTCACCCGCGGATCCTGCCGGAGCTTGCGGTCACGCTCCCATTCGCGCTGCGCCTCGGGGTTGGCGCGCAGATGCCGCTCGAGCACCACGTCGCCGTCCACCACCATCGAGCGGAACTTCCAGCAGCGGAAGGTCCGGCCGCCGAAGCCCACGCGCTGGTGACCGTAGAGGATCGGCCCGTTGCTGCTGAGCCAGATGATCAGCGCCACGCCGATCATCAGCGGCGCCAGCGCGATCAGCGCGGTCACCGCGATCAGGATGTCGATAATGCGTTTGGCCAGCCCTCCGACCGGTCCCGACTCCGCACCGGCAACGGGTGCCAGGGACGACAGGTAGATGTGGTCGGAACTGACGTTGTCTGGCGCCAAAGAGGATTGCGGATTGAATTCCATGAAACACCTGTTGCTTTCGAGCGTCGCCACTCAGGCACGGACCGACTTTAATCCAGAAAATGCTGAGTCATGTCGTGCCAAGTCTTCCGGGTCGAATATTGTCCAAATTAGAACAAGAATTTTCCTCGCTTCAGCCGATATGTCAAGGCATGCCCATTTTGAGGGCGGTTTCTCGATCATGCCTCCGCGGATTCTTGCTGCACCTGCAAATGAGAGAGACTTGTAAGCAATACGACCACGGGGGCGCGCCTTCTGGTGGATGCGATTCTCGGCCCGGCCCTCCGCATGCTCCATCCTCAATGTTTCCGCGCGATTTTCAAGCTGTAGAATGGTGCATCATCACCATCGAAACCCCATAAGCCACCGCAACCGAAGGAAGTATTGGGAACAGCCTTCGGTAGAGGAAACGCGCCGCACGCGACGCTGGGCCGCACCGCCACGGCCCGCCTTCGCGCCGCATCCGCGGACTCGCGCGAAAGATCAAGCACCGGGAGACCGCACAGGCGGATCCCCGCTTCTGCGGTTGCATTCAGTTTCTTCCCGCGCTGCAGCAAGTCGGCTACCCCGGCTGACGATCAAGGTTTGGGCATGGATCCACCCGCCGGACACGGGGGTCCGGTCGGGGCAGAGTGCGCTCAACACCGCACGCCGTCCGGGGTTCCCGACAATCTTGCGGGCCACGAGGACACAGCCCCCGACATGGCCGTCGCGCACGGCTTTACGCTCGCGCACCGCTCGTCTAAGCAGATGATCGGCAAAGAGAGAACCCAATGCGCATCCTGATCACCAACGACGACGGCATCAATGCTCCGGGCCTCGAGGTGCTGGAGGGGATCGCGCTGGACCTCGCCGGGCCCGAAGGCGAGGTCTGGACGGTTGCCCCCGCCTTCGAGCAGTCGGGCGTCTCGCACGCGATCAGCTACACCCATCCGATGATGATCGCCAGGCTGGCGCCGCGCCGCTATGCGGCAGAGGGCAGCCCGGCCGACTGCGTGCTCGCCGCGCTCTATGACGTGTTGCAGGGCGCGCGCCCCGACCTCGTGCTGTCCGGCGTGAACCGTGGCAACAACTCGGCCGAGAATGTCCTTTATTCCGGCACGGTCGGCGGCGCGCTCGAGGCCGCGCTGCAGGGCCTGCCCGCCATCGCCCTGTCGCAGTTCCTCGGGCCCGAGACCGAGGGTCTGGCCGATCCGTTCGAATGCGCCCGCACCCATGGCGCGCGGATCGTGCGGCTGCTGCTGGACAAGGGGCTCTGGGACGACGGCGACTATCGCCTGTTCTATAACGTGAATTTCCCGCCCAAGTCTGCGGCCGGCGTGCGTGGCCAGCGGGTCGCGGCGCAGGGCTTCCGGCGCGACACCTCCTTCGGGGTGGAGCCGCACATGTCCCCCTCGGGACGCCGCTTCCTCTGGATCCGGGGCGGCGCTCAGCACAGCCCCACCCTGCCCGGCACCGACGCCGCCGTGAACCTCGACGGCTACATCTCGATCACCCCGATGCGTGCGGACCTCACCGCGCACGACCGGCTTGCGGAGCTGGAGGCGCTGATCGGATGAACGGGGGCCCGGACGAGGAGGATCCGGCAGAGCGCAAGATGCGGTTCCTGTTCGCCGTCCGCTCGCGCGGCGTCACCGACGCCCGCGTGCTCGCCGCGATGGAGCGGATCGACCGCGGGGCCTTCGTCCGGGGCATCTTCGCCGACCGCGCCTACGAGGACATGCCGCTTCCCATCGCCTGCGGCCAGACCATCAGCCAGCCCTCGGTCGTGGGCCTGATGAGCCAGGCGCTCGCGATCAATCCGCGCGACAAGGTGCTCGAGATCGGAACCGGCTCGGGCTACCAGGCCGCGATCCTCAGCCAGCTGGCGCGCCGCGTCTATACGGTCGATCGCCACCGGCGTCTCGTGCGCGAAGCGACCGAGCTGTTCCATCGGCTGGGGCTGACCAACATCACCGCCCTGGCCGCCGACGGCAGTTTCGGCCTGCCGGAACAGGCGCCGTTCGACCGCATCCTCGTCACCGCCGCCGCCGAGGATCCGCCGGGGCCCCTGTTGGCACAGCTCAAGATCGGCGGTATCATGGTGGTCCCGGTCGGGCAGACCGACGCCGTGCAGAACCTGATCAAGGTGACGCGGCTCGAGCAGGGCTACGACTACGAGGAACTTCGCCCGGTGCGCTTCGTGCCGCTGATCGAAGGGATCGGGACCGACTGACGGGCGCTCCGGCCCGCTGCCCGGAGCGCATCACCGGCGCCTGCGGCGTCCGAGACGGCTCCGGGAACCAACCCGGAGGCATGACAAGCTCCGGGACCAACCCGGACTGCAAGACGAGAGGCAGAGCATGTTCCACCGACCCCCGCTCGCGCGTGCCCTCTGCATGACGGCGACGCTGACGATCCTTGCCGCCTGCAACACCTCCGAGCTTGACTGGGACCTCCGCAGTCGCCCCGGCGCGCTCAGCACGTCCGAGGCCGCCCGCGCGGCCACGGCGCCGCGGCCACGCCCCGACGATCGGGGCGTGATCTCCTATCCGAACTATCAGGTCGCCGTGGCGCGGCAAGGCGATACGGTGGCGTCGCTGGCGGGGCGCCTCGGGCTCGATCCCGTGCAGGTGGCCGGCTACAACGCGCTGGCCCCGCAGAACCCGCTTCGGGCCGGCGAGGTCGTGGCCCTGCCGCAGCGCGTTGCGGCCGCCCCGGCCATGGCGCCTGCGCCGGTGATGGCCACGCCCGTGGCCACGGCAGGCCCCTCGAGCGTCGATGTGACGGCCATCGCCACCACGGCCCTCGACCGCGCCGGAAGCGGCACGCCCGCGCCGGCCGCGGCGCCGGCCCCGGCAGCCGCCCCTGTTGCGGCGGCTCCGCGCACGGCGGACGAGCCCGTGCGCCATCGCGTCGTGCGCGGCGAGACCGCCTATTCCATCGCGCGCAGCTACAATGTCTCGGCCAAGGCGCTGGCGGACTGGAACGGTCTCGGCGCCGATCTGGGGGTGCGGGAGGGCCAGTATCTCATCATCCCGACAGCCGCGGCGGCCCCGCCTGCGCCTGCGCCTGCGCCGAACGTGACGCCCGTCACGGTGCCGGGGGTCGGTTCGCCCACGCCCACACCGCCCTCGGCCGCCAAGCCGCTGCCGGCCGAGTCGACCACCCCGGCCTCGAAGCCTGCCAACCAGCCCGCCTCGCCCGACCTCGGCGCGCAGCGGACGTCGGCCTCGGCTTCGAGGCTCGGATTCCCGGTGCAGGGCAAGATCATCCGCGGCTATGTGAAGAAGAAGAACGACGGCATCGACATCTCGGCCGCCGTCGGCAGCCCCGTCGCCGCCGCGGCCGACGGGACGGTCGCCGCCATCACGCAGGACACCGATCAGGTGCCGATCCTCGTCATCCGGCACCCGGACAATCTGCTCACGGTCTATGCCAACATCGACGGGATCAAGGTGGCCAAGGGCGCAACCGTCAAGCGGGGCCAGCCGATCGCCGTGGTCCGTGCTGCCGATCCACCCTTCGTCCATTTCGAGGTCCGCAAGGGCTTTGAAAGCGTGGACCCGATGCCCTACCTGCAATAGTCGAGCCGGATCAGTCCCTTGGAAGACAAAGCTGCCGCGGAACTTCAGGTTCCGCGGCAGCTTTGTCTTTCCTCGGCCCGTTCAGCCCGCGGGTGCCCTAGAGCGCGACGCCGTGGCGCGCGGCGAGATCGGTGAAGAACTGCCAGGCCACCCGCCCCGAACGCGAACCGCGCGTCGCCTGCCATTCGATCGCCTCGGCCCGCAACTCCTGCTCGGCGACGGACAGGCCGTGCGCCGCGCAATAGCCGCGGATCATCTCGAGATACTCGTCCTGCGAGCACGGGTGGAAACCCAGCCACAGCCCGAAACGGTCCGAGAGCGACACTTTCTCTTCCACCGCTTCCGAGGGGCTGATGGCGGTCGATCGCTCGTTCTCGATCATGTCGCGCGGCATGAGGTGCCGGCGGTTCGAGGTCGCATAAAGGATCACATTCTCGGGCCGCCCCTCGATCCCGCCGTCCAGCACCGCCTTGAGCGATTTGTAATGCTGGTCATCGTGGCTGAACGACAGGTCGTCGCAGAACAGGATGAAGCGGAAGGGCGCCGCCCGCAGATGCTTGAGCAGCCGCTGGACCGAGGGCAGATCCTCGCGGCTGAGTTCCACGATCTTGAGCGGCAGGCCCTGCGCCACCACCGCGGCGTGGATGGCCTTGACGAGGCTCGACTTTCCCATTCCCCGCGCGCCCCAGAGCAGCGCATTGTTGGCCGGCAGGCCGCGGGCGAAATGCTCGGTGTTCGCAAACAGGATGTCGCGCGCCCGGTTGACCCCCACCAGAAGCGACAGATCCACCCGCGCCACCCGCTCGACCGGGTCGAGCCGGTCCGGCGCGGTGTGCCAGGCGAAGGCGTCGGCCGAGGCGAAATCGGGGGCCGGCATCGGCGGCGGGCTCATCCGTTCGAGCGCCGCCGCGATCCGTTCCAGCGGGTCCGTCATGCCGCGCCGTCCTCTTCCTCATCCTCGAACCAGAGGCCCTGCGCGCGCAGCTCGGCCTCGCGCTTGCGCTCCATCCGCTTGATCAGGAAGATCGAGATCTCGTAGAGCGGGTAGACCGCGCCGAACAGGATCATCTGGGACATCATGTCCGGCGGCGTGACCAGGGCCGCAACCCCAAGGATCAGCACGACCGCATATTTGCGCATCGAGCCCAGCCCGCGCGAGGTCACGAGCCCCGCCTTGCCCATCAGCGTCAGCAGGACAGGCAGCTGGAAGCAGAGGCCGAAGGCCAGGATGAAGTTCGAGGTCAGCGCCAGATACTGCTCCATCGAGCCCTGGAACACCACGCCGGCCAGCGGCAGGCGGCCCTCCTCGCCCTCGACGCCCGGCTGTTCGGTCATGAACTGCTGGAAGCCGAGGAAGAAGTCGAAGGCGATCGGCAGCACCACATAGAAGGCAAAGAGCCCCCCCAGCACGAACATGATCGGCGAGGCGACCAGGAACGGCAGGAACGCGGCCTTCTCGTTCCGGTAGAGCCCCGGCGCCACGAACCGCCACATCTGCCAGGCGATCACCGGGAAGGAGAGCATGATGCCGCCCATCACCGAGATGCGAATGGCGACGAAGAAGCCCTCCTGCAGCTTGATCAGGACCAGCCCGCAATCCTGTCCGCGCGTGGCCAGCGCATCGCAGATCGGATGGGTGAGGAAGTTGAAGATCGGATTCCAGACCGTGAAGGCGACCAGCATCGCCACCAGGAAGGCGCCCAGCGAGATCAGGATCCGGGTTCTCAGCTCGGCCAGATGCTCGATCAGCGGAGCACTGGAACTGTCGATGTCGTCTTTGGTGTCGCGGCTCATTCGTCACTCTTGCGATCGGCCGGCGCGGACGCCTGCGAGGCGGGTGCGGCGCCCGCCGGAGCCGTCACGGCCGCAGCCCCCGGCCCCTGCTGCGCCTGCGCCGCCGGGATCGTCCCCGCCTGCGCCGGAGGCTTCGGCGCGGACGCCTGCGGCTTCATCGGGTCCCACTTCTCGAACCGTTCGGCCGCGTCCTTGATCGCGTCGAGACCCATGCTGCGCGGCGAGGTCACGTTCTTGACGTCCTTCACCACATCCTTGACGCCGGTCTCGTCCGCCGCCGCCTCCATCGCGCGCTGGAACTCTCGCGCCATGTTGCGGGCCTTGGCCATCATCCGCCCGAGCGTGCGAAACATTTCGGGAAGGTCCTTGGGACCCACCACGATCAGCGCCACGACGCCGATGACGAGCAGTTCGCTCCAGCCGATGTCGAACATCGGGCGCCGATCAGACCTTGTCGCGCTCGGAGGCGGGCGTCACGTCACGCGTCGTCTCGGGGCGGTTCTCGATCTCGGCGGTCTCTTCCTTGACGCCTTTCTTGAAGGCATTGATCCCCTTGCCGACTTCGCCCATGAGCGAGCTGACCTTGCCGCGCCCGAACAGCACGAGCACCACCACCGCGATGAGGAGCAGGCCGGGCAAACCGATATTGTTGAGCATCTCGCGTCTCCTGCGGCCGACATGCGGCCTCGCTTCGTCACTGCCCCCATTTATTGGTTCGCGCCCGCGGATCAAAGACCCTTTCGCTGCGGCTCCGCGTTTTTTGTAGCCGTGCTTGCGCCCGCACAAGGTTGCCAGAGCCACCGCAAGCGGCGCCGTTCCGCCCCGCGGCTTCGTTCACCGCATGAAGTATCCCGCACAACGCACTGATCGGGCGGGCTGTCCGTCAGCGGCGGGCTGGGAAGACGAAGCAGCGGTCACGCCGGATCATCAGCCAGAGCGGCGTGCCGGGCCGGGGCAGGAACACGTTCGGCACCGAGGCCGTGAGGCGCGAGCCGTCGCTGTCCATCACGAACTCGACCAGGCTCTCGCGGCCGAGGAAACGCGCCCGCAGCACCCGTCCTCGCGCGGCCGTGCCCTCGGCGGGCGTCGGGTTCGGCCCGCGCCCGTTGCGGTCGAAGTCGATCCTGAGATGCTGGGGCCGGATGATGATCTCGACCTCGGCGCCGTCGGCATGTCCCGGCGTCAGGAACTCGCCGAAGGGCGTCTCGGTCAGCGCCCCGCGCGAGATTCCCTGGATCACGTTGATGTCCGAGAAGAAGGCCGCCGCCGCCCGGTCCACCGGCGCGTTGTAGACATTGTAGGGCGAGCCGCGCTGCACGATCCGCCCGGCCCGCATGAGCAGGATCTCATCGGCCATCCGCAGGGCCTCGTCGGGCTCGTGCGTCACGAGGAGGACCGCCGCCCCCTCCTCCTTCAGGATCTCGAGCGTGGTGTCGCGGATCCCGTCGCGCAGCCGATTGTCGAGCCCCGAAAAGGGTTCGTCCATCAGCATGACCTTAGGTCTTGGCGCCAGCGCGCGCGCCAGCGCCACCCGTTGCTGCTCGCCGCCTGACAACTGGTGGGGGTGCTTTCGCCCGTATCCGGCGAGGTTCACCCTCTCGAGGAGTTCGGCAACGCGCCGGTCCTTCTCCTCGCGGCCGCCGCGGAGGCCGAAGGCCACGTTCTGCGCGACCGTCAGGTGCGGAAAGAGCGCGAAATCCTGAAACATCAGGCCGACCGAGCGCGCCTCGGGCGGCAGGAACAGCGAGCCGTCCGAGACCGGCTGCCCGTCGAACCAGATGCGGCCGCTGTCGGGCTGCTCGACCCCGGCGATCATCCGCAGGGTCGTGGACTTGCCGCAGCCCGAAGGGCCGAGGAGGCAGGCCACCTGCCCCGCAGCCACCTCGAGCGACACGTCCTGAACGACGGGGCTGCCGCCGAAGGCGCGCGTCAGATGCTCGACCTTCAGGCGCGGGGGGCTGGGAGGGAGTTGACGCACGCTCTGTCCGACCATTTCCATCGGGAAGGTTCTGGCCGGTTTCGGCGACCGTTTCAACCCTCCTGCCGCCGCTTGCGCCTCAGACCGTCAGGTTGGTTCCGCCGCCGTCCACCAGCAGGTTCTGGCCGACGATGAAGCGCGCCTGCTCGGAGCAGAGGAAGGCGCAGGCCGCGCCGAAATCCTCGGCCTGCCCGTAGCGCCGGGTCGGGATCGCGGCCGCCCGCTGCGCCCGGGCCTCATCAAAGCTGATGCCCTGCGCCTTCATCACGTTGCGATCGAGCGCCTCGGCACGGTCCGTGTCGTGGATCCCCGGCAGGAGGTTGTTGATGCAGACGCCGTGCTGCGCGACCTGCCGCGAGGTGCCCGCGACATAGCCCGTCAGCCCCGCCCGCGCCGAGTTCGACAGCCCGAGCGCCGGAATGGGCGCCCGCACCGACTGCGAGGTGATGTTGACCACCCGTCCCCAGCCCTTGTCGATCATGCCGGGCAAGAGCGCCGTCATCAGCGCGATGGGCGTCAGCATGTTGGCGTCGAGCGCGCGGATGAAGTCGTCGCGCGTCCAGTCGGCCCAGTTGCCGGGCGGCGGCCCGCCGGCGTTGGTCACGAGGATGTCCACCGCTCCGGCGGCCTCGAGCACCCGCGCCCGCCCCTCTTCGGAGACGATGTCGGCGGCGACGGTGGTGATCGAGACGCCGTGGCGGGCCCGCAGATCCTCGGCCGCCGCCTCGAGCGCCTCGGCCCCGCGGGCGTTCATCACCAGATCAACCCCGGCTTCGGCCAGCGCCCGCGCACAGCCCAGCCCCAGACCCTTCGACGAGGCGCAGACCAGCGCGCGGCGGCCGCGAATGCCCAGATCCATTGTCATCTCTCCCATTCATCTTTCCGCACCCGGCTTAGCAGCCCTTGCCCGGCCGCGAAACCCGGAACGGGCGGCGGCATGCGACAGCGGGGGCTCAGGACGCGCTTCCCAAGCCGCGGGCCACCGGCTATATCGCGCCCCATGCTGGACCAGTCGAACCGCCCCGCCCTCCCTGCCGAAATTGCCCGCCGCCGGACCTTTGCGATCATCTCGCACCCGGACGCCGGCAAGACGACGCTGACCGAAAAGTTCCTGCTGTTCGGCGGCGCGATCCAGATGGCCGGACAGGTGCGCGCCAAGGGCGAGGCACGGCGCACGCGCTCGGACTTCATGGCGCTGGAGAAGGAGCGCGGGATCTCGGTCTCGGCCTCGGCCATGAGCTTCGACTTCGGTCCGTGGCGCTTCAATCTGGTGGACACCCCCGGCCACTCGGACTTCTCCGAGGACACCTACCGCACGCTGACCGCCGTCGATGCCGCGATCATGGTGATCGACGGCGCGAAGGGCGTGGAAAGCCAGACCCGCAAGCTCTTCGAGGTCTGCCGCCTGCGCGACCTGCCGATCCTGACCTTCTGCAACAAGATGGACCGCGAAAGCCGCGACACGTTCGAGATCATTGACGAGATCCAGCAGAACCTGGCCATCGACGTGACGCCGGCCTCGTGGCCGATCGGGATGGGGCGCGAGTTCCTCGGCTGCTACGACATCCTGCACGACCGGCTGGAGCTGATGGACCGCGCCGACCGCAACCGCGTGGCGGAATCGATCAAGATCGACGGCCTGTCGGACCCGAAGCTGGCCGAGCACATCCCCGCGGACCTGCTGGCCAAGCTGCGCGAGGATCTCGAGATGGTGGCCGAGCTGATGCCCCGCTTCGACCGGCAGAGCTTCCTTGAAGGCCACCTGACGCCGATCTGGTTCGGCTCGGCCATCAACTCCTTCGGGGTGAAGGAGCTGATGACCGGCATGGGCGAATTCGGCCCCGAGCCGCAGGTGCAGAAGGCGGCCGAGCGCGGCATCGCCCCCGAGGAAGCGCCGGTGACCGGCTTCGTCTTCAAGGTGCAGGCCAACATGGACCCAAAGCACCGCGATCGCGTGGCCTTCGTCCGCCTCGCCTCGGGGCATTTCGAGCGCGGGATGAAGCTGCTGCATGTCCGCTCGAAGAAGCCGATGGCGGTGACGAACCCGGTGCTGTTCCTTGCCGCCGACCGCGAACTGGCCGAGGAGGCCTGGGCCGGCGACATCATCGGCATCCCGAACCACGGCCAGCTGCGCATCGGCGACGCGCTGACCGAGGGCGAAAGCCTGCGCTTCACCGGCATCCCCTCCTTCGCGCCCGAGCTTCTGCAGGGCGTGCGCGCGGGCGATCCGATGAAGGCCAAGCATCTCGAAAAGGCGCTGATGCAGTTTGCCGAGGAAGGCGCGGCCAAGGTCTTCAAGCCGATGATCGGATCGGGCTTCATCGTCGGCGTCGTCGGCGCGCTGCAGTTCGACGTGCTGGCGAGCCGGATCGAGCTGGAATATTCGCTTCCCGTCCGCTTCGAAGGCTCGCAATTCACCTCGGCGCGCTGGGTCACGGGGCCGAAAGCCGCGGTCGAGGCCTTCGTCAACGTCAACAAGGGCCATATCGCCCATGACAGCGACGGCGATCTTGTCTATCTCACCCGCCTGCAGTGGGACATCGACCGCGTCAGCCGCGACCACCCCGAGGTCAGGCTGACCGCGACCAAGGAGATGATGGTCTGAGGCAGGACGTGCCAAGGTGCGACCCTTGGCCCCTGCTCTTCCAGGGCGCCCGGGCTGGGTAACCGCGGCCCCAAAGGGACACAGTACGGCTGCGAGGCGGCAAACGCAGCCCGAACCTTGACCCTAGGGCCAATTTGGGCTAAGGCGCCCGCAGGCCATGAGGGCCGAAAGACGCCGGGACGCCCGGACCATCAGCGTCCCCTTGACTACCATGCGGTCCGATACCGCATTGACAGGATGCTAATGACCAAGTTCTCCGACCTCGCGCTGGACCCCCGCGTGCTGAAGGCCGTGCAGGAAGCCGGCTACGAAACGCCCACCCCCATCCAGGCGCAGGCCATCCCGCATGCGCTGGAAGGCAAGGATGTGCTGGGCATCGCCCAGACCGGCACTGGCAAGACCGCCAGCTTCACGCTGCCGATGATCACCATCCTCGGCAAGGGTCGCGCCCGCGCGCGGATGCCGCGCAGCCTCGTGCTCTGCCCGACCCGCGAACTGGCCGCGCAGGTGGCCGAGAATTTCGACATCTACGCGAAACATTCCAAGCTCTCGAAGGCGCTGCTGATCGGCGGCGTCTCCTTCACCGAGCAGGACAAGCTGATCGACCGCGGCGTGGACGTTCTGATCGCCACCCCCGGCCGCCTGCTGGACCATTTCGAGCGCGGCAAGCTGCTCCTGACCGGCGTGCAGATCATGGTGGTGGACGAGGCCGACCGGATGCTCGACATGGGCTTCATTCCGGACATCGAGCGCATCTTCTCGCTGACCCCCTTCACGCGCCAGACGCTCTTCTACTCGGCCACCATGGCGCCCGAGATCGAGCGGATCACCAACACCTTCCTCACCGGCGCGGTGAAGATCGAGGTGGCGCGGCAGGCCACCACCTCCGAGACGATCGAGCAGAAGCTGATCCAGATCACCCCTTCCCGGAAAGAGCGCAGCTTTGCCGACAAGCGGGCCGTCCTGCGCGCGCTGATCCGCGCCGAGGGCGAGGCCTGCACCAACGCGATCATCTTCTGCAACCGCAAGATGGACGTGGATGTGGTGGCCAAGTCGCTGAAGCAGCACGGCTTCAACGCGGCGCCGATCCACGGCGACCTTGACCAGTCGCAACGGATGAAGACGCTCGACGGCTTCCGCGACGGGACGCTGCACCTGCTGGTGGCCTCCGACGTGGCGGCGCGAGGGCTCGACATCCCGGCCGTGAGCCATGTCTTCAACTTCGACCTGCCGACCCATCCCGAGGATTACGTCCACCGCATCGGGCGGACGGGACGCGCGGGCCGCAAGGGCAAGGCCTTCAGCATCGCGGTGCCGTCGGACGACAAGCATCTTGTCGCCATCGAGAGCCTCGTCAAGCAGACGATCCCGCGCGGCGCGTTGCCCGAGGGCTTCAGCCTCGAGGACCGTCCCGACCGGCCCGAGCGGGAAAGTTCGCGTGGCGAGCGGCCCGGTCGCAGCCGCCGCGGCCGCGACCGCGAGCGGGACCGCCGCGAGGAGCCGCGCGCGGAGGCCGTCGAGCCCGTCGTTGCCGAGGAGGTGCCCGAGGTGCCGGTGCGCGAGGAGCGTGCTCCCAGGCGGGACGACCGCCGCGAGGATCGCGGGCGTCGGGACCGTGACCGCGACCGCCGCGACGAGCGCGTGGTCGGCATGGGCGACCATGTGCCGGACTTCCTGCTGCGCAGCTTCCGCATCCCGAGCCTCACGGCGCTGGACGAGGAAGAGCCGGCCGCGGACAGCGCCGAAGAGGTTCTCGCCGGACAGGGCGAGGCCTGAGCCCGCTCTGGCAGCGCCCTTCCGGCGCTGCCTTGCCTTCATGGAAACGAATTGGCGACCTGAGCGTTGAGGGGCATCCTCACGCAATGAAAGGTGCTGCCATGAACCGCCTCTCCATCGCCCTGCCGCTGGCGGGCCTGCTCGCCCTTGCCGCCTGCGGCAGCAACGACACCGAACGTGCCGCCACGGGCGCACTGGGAGGCGCGGTCGTCGCCGGCCCGCCCGGCGCCCTCGTCGGTGGTGCGGCCGGAACGCTGGTGGATTGACCCTCAGGCCGGTCGGCGGTCCGGGGGCAGTTCAAGCGTGCGCCCGGACCATCGGACGATGAGGGGCAGCCAGAGCTCCCCTCGCCGCCTCAGCCCTCCATCAGGCGGCTGACCACCACAGTCACCTCGGGCTTCTTGCCGATCTCTTCCATCGAGACCTGCCGGACGATCCGCCGGATCGCCTCGTCGAGCTTGTCGTCGTCGCGCATGACCTTGGCACCCGCCCGGCCGAGATAGTCGGAGAGTTCCTCCTCCATCGTCTCGGACAGCGCCTTGCCGGTCCGGCCCCGCTCGGGCAGGCCCATGAGCTCCACCCAGGCCTCGCCCAGCGGCTCGTCCTGCTCGTCGAGGATCACCGTCGTCAGCACATGGCCGTTCAGCGCCATTCGGATCCGGTCGCGCACCACCCCGTCGCGCGCGCCGATCAGCACGTTGCCGTCGAGGTAGGTCCGGCCGGTGTCGATATATTCCGCCACCTGCAGCCCGCGCGTCAGATCGGTCAGCATCCCGTTGGTGATCACGTCCGACGTGATCCCCTTGGCCGCCGCGATGCGGGAATGTTCGCGCAGGTGGCGGTGCTCGCCGTGCATCGGCACGAGCACCTCCGGCCAGAGGAGCGTATGCACCTGCTCGAGATCCGGCCGGTTCGCGTGGCCCGAGACATGGTAGAGCCCGCCCGCATCATCCATCACATCGACGCCCATCTCCGAGAAGGCGTTGACGACACGCAGCACGCCGCGCTCGTTGCCGGGGATGGTCTTGGAGGAGAAGAGGAAGAGGTCGCCCTCCTTCATCTCGAGCCCCAGATACTTCCCGCGCGCGAGCTGGGCCGAGGCCGCGCGCCGCTCGCCCTGGCTGCCGGTCACGATCAGCATCAGGTTCTGCCGCGGGATCTCGGCCGCTTCCTCGGGGCTCACCACCTGCGGAAAGCCGGACAGCACGCCGCTTTCCTGCGCCGCCTGCACCATGCGCCGCATGGCGCGCCCGAGAAGGCAGATCGAGCGATTGGACGCCGCCGCGGCCTCGGCCAGCGTCTTGAGCCGCGCCACGTTCGAGGCGAAGGTCGTCGCCACCACCATGCCACGCGCACCCGCGATCAGCGCCCGCAGCGGATCGGCCAGCGTCGCCTCGGACCGGCCGGGATGCAGCGAGAAGACGTTGGTCGAGTCGCACATCAGCGCCTTGACCGGGCGTTCCGCCGCGATGGCCCGGAAGGTCTCGTCGGCCCAGGGCTCGCCCACCACCGGCGAGCGGTCGAGCTTGAAATCGCCGGAATGGACGATGCGGCCCGCGGGCGTGTCGATCACCAGCGCCGAGCTTTCGGGGATCGAGTGCGAGACCGGCACAAACTGCACCTCGAAGGGCCCGGCCTCGACCACCTCGGGGCGCGCGCCCACGATGTTGATCCGGTCAGCCGGCAGCCCATGTTCCTCGAACTTGAGCCGGCCGATGGTGCCAGTGAAACGGCGCGCGTTGACCGGCGCCTTGAGTCGCGGCCAGAGATGGCCGAGCGCGCCGATATGGTCCTCGTGCGCGTGGGTGATGAAGATGGCCTCGATCCGGTCCTGACGCTCTTCCAGCCAGGAGATGTCGGGCATGATGAGATCGACGCCCGGCGTCGTCTCCATGTCGGGGAAGGTCACGCCCAGATCGACGACGATCAGCCGCTCGCGTCCCTCGGGGCCATAGCCATAGACATAGCAGTTCATTCCGATCTCGCCCGCTCCGCCGAGCGGCAGATAGATCAGCCGGTTCGCACTCATTCCAGATCCTTGTTGTATTGGTGGATCAGGACGAGACCCTGCATGGTCAGATCGTCCTCCACCTTGTCGAACAGATCGAATCCCTGGTCGAATAAGGGTGCCAGGCCCCCTGTGGCGATGACCTTCATCGGGGCGTGCCGCTCGAGCCGGATCTGGCGAACGATGCCCTCGACAAGGCCGATATAGCCCCAATACACCCCCGACTGGATGCAGGCCACCGTATTCGTGCCGATGGCATGCGAGGGCTTGGTCACATCGACATGCGGCAGGGCTGCGGCCGCCATGTGCAGCGCCTCGAGGCTGAGGTTGACGCCGGGCGCGATCACGCCGCCGATATAGGCGCCGTCGGCGTCCACCACGTCGAAGGTGGTGGCGGTGCCGAAATCCACCACGATCAGGTTGCCGCCGTGCAGGTGGTAGCCCGCGACCGTGTTCACCAGCCGGTCCGGCCCGACCGTGGTGCCCTGATCGACGCGCGGCGCGACCGGCAGCCGGCATTCCGGCTTGCCCACCACCAGCGGGCGGCAGTCGTAATAGCGGTTGCAGAGGACGCGCAGGTTGAAGACCACCCGCGGCGCGGTCGAGGAGATCACCGCCTCGGTGATCCGCGCCTCGATCCGCGTCAGGCTGAGAAGCGTCGAAAGCCAGACGTGGTATTCGTCGGCGGTGCGCTTGTGGTCGGTGGCGATGCGCCAGGTGGCCAGGAACTGCGTGCCGTCCCAGATCGAGAAGACCGTGTTCGTGTTGCCGCAGTCGATCGCCAGAAGCATGCCGTCACCTTCAGAAAAACACCTCGGCCGCCGGGATCGCCACGCGGCCGTCGCGTGTCTTCAACACCAAAGCGCCGGAAGCGTCCACCGTCTCGAAGATGCCTTCGCGCAGGTCGTGGCCGGTGCGTGCCCGGATGGGCTCACCCAGGCGCGCGGCATGGGTCAGCCAGGCCTCGCGCGTGGGGGCAAAGCCGTAGCGGGCAAAGCTTTCCTCGCGCCGGGCATAGGCGGGGGCGAGACGGTCGAGGAAGGCCGCCGGATCGACGCGCAGGCCGGTCTCGGCCAGAAGGCTGACGGGCGGCACCGCGCCCGGCTCGACCTCGGCCACCGCAGGGGCGCCAATCAGGTTCACGCCGATGCCGATGGCCAGATGCTGGACGCGCCCGCCCTGCCCGATGCTTTCCAGCAGGATGCCGGCCAGCTTGCCGCCGTTCAGCAGCACGTCGTTCGGCCATTTCAGCGCGAAGGCCTCCGGCAGGCCGGTCAGCGCGACGCAGGCATCGCGCAGCGCCAGCGCCGCCACGAAGGAGCGCAGCGCCACCACCTCGGGCGCCTCGGTCGGGTGCATGAGGTAGGTCGCGTAGAAATTGCCGCGCGGCGAGGTCCAGGGACGCCCCCGCCGCCCCCGCCCCGCCGTCTGCTCGCCGGCCTGGATCCAGGCCGGCCCACTCAGGCTGGGCGCGAGGCGGGCGGCCATCGCGTTGGTGCTGTCAACCGTCTCGAGGGCATGGCGCGCCACACCCTCCGGCCAGGGATCAGCGAACAAGCGTCTCGGCCGCCACCGCAGCAAGGGGTTCAAGGCCGAACATGTTGATCACGCCCAGCACGTTGATCGCGGCCGCACCCATCAGCATGGACCATTGCACCCCGTCCATCCGGCTTTCGACCGGATCGGTCTCCTTGCCGAAATACATGTAATAGACGATGCGCATGTAGTAGTAGGCGCCGATCACCGCAGCCAGAACCGTGAGGATCGCAAGCCAGGCCATCCCCGCGCTCACCGCCGCCTTCAGGACGTAGAACTTGGCGAAGAAGCCGATGAAGGGCGGCACCCCGGCCAGGCTGAACATCAGGATCAGCACCGCCAGCGCCTTCAGCGGCTCGCGCCTGGCGAACATGTTCAGGCTGTCGATGCTGGTGACCGGGCGGCCGTCCTTCTCCATCGACAGGATGAAGGCGAAGGTGCCGATGTTCATGGTGACATAGATCGCCATGTAAAGCAGCATCGCCTGCACGCCCGCCGCCGTCCCGGCCGCAAGCCCGACGAGCGCATAGCCCATGTGGCCGATCGAGGAATAGGCCATCAGCCGCTTGATGTCGCGCTGCCCGATGGCCGCGATCGAGCCGAGGAACATCGAGGCCACCGCCAGCGCCGCCAGCACCTGCCGCCAGTCCATCGGGATGCCGCCGAAGGCGTCATGCACCGTCCGCGCGATCAGGGCGATCGCCGCCACCTTGGGCGCGGTCGAGAAGAAGGCGGTGACCGGCGTCGGCGAGCCCTCATAGACGTCCGGCGTCCACATGTGGAAGGGCGCGGCCGAGACCTTGAAGGCGAGGCCCGACAGCATGAAGACCAGCCCGAACAGCAGGCCCAGCGGCACCCCCTCGTTCAGCGTCAGCATGATGCCCGAGAAGAGCGTCGTGCCGGCATAGCCATAGACGAGCGACGCGCCGTAGAGCAGCAGGCCCGACGACAGGGCGCCCAGCACGAAATACTTCATGCCGGCCTCCGTCGATTTCACCGAGTCGCGCCGCAGCGAGGCCACGACATAAAGGGCAAGGCTCTGCAGCTCGAGCCCCATGTAGAGCGCGATCAGGTCTCCGGCAGAGACCATCATCATCATGCCGGTGACCGAGAGCGCGACAAGGATCGGGAACTCGAACCGGCCGAGGTCGCGTCGCTGCATGTAGTCCTGCCCCAGCAGCAGAACCGCCGCCGCCGAAACGAGGATCGTGACCTTGGCAAAGCGCGAGAACGGATCCTCGATGAACATGCCGCCAAAGGCCAGGCGCGCGCCCGAACCGCCAAAGCCGATCCAGACCGCCAGGAGCAGCATCAGGCCCGAGATGGCCCAGGTCATCACGGGGGTCGTCCGGTCCTTGCCCCCATAGACCCCGGCCATCAGGCCGATCATGGCGGCGGTGGCGAGCACCACTTCGGGAAGGACGGTCGAGAAGTCAGCGGAGGTCATCGTTCGTCCCTCATTCCATGGCCAGCCGCGAGCCCGCCTCGAACAGGGCAGCCGCGGACTGGTAGTCGCTCGTCAGGCGGGCCACCGAGGGCCCGATGATGTCGGTCACAAGGCTCGGATAGACGCCGAGCAGCAGCGTCATGGCTACGAGCGGGGCGAAGATCGCCTTCTCGCGCCGGTCCATGTCGCGGATGGTGCGCAGCGCTTCCCGGACCAGTTCGCCGAAGACCACGCGGCGGTAGAGCCAGAGGCCGTAGGCCGCCGAGAGGATCACGCCGGTCGTAGCCACCATCGCCACCCAGGTGTTGACCTGGAAGATGCCGACGAGGGTCAGGAACTCACCCACGAACCCGCTGGTGCCGGGAAGCCCCACGTTGGCCATGGTGAAGAACATGAAGATCAGCGCATAGGCCGGCATCCGGTTCACGAGGCCGCCGTAGGCGTCGATCTCGCGCGTGTGCATCCGGTCGTAGATCACGCCGACGCAGAGGAACAGCGCGCCCGAGATGAAGCCGTGCGACAGCATCTGGAAGATCGCTCCGTCCACGCCCTGCTGGTTCGCGGCGAAGATCCCCATGGTCACATAGCCCATGTGCGCGACCGACGAATAAGCGATCAGCTTCTTCATGTCCGACTGCGCCAGCGCCACCAGCGAGGTGTAGACGATGGCGATCGCCGACAGCCACAGCACCAGCGGCGACAGCAGGTCCGACCCCACCGGGAACATCGGCAGCGAGAAGCGCAGGAAGCCATAGCCGCCCATCTTCAGCAGGATCGCCGCCAGCACGACCGAACCCGCCGTCGGCGCCTGCACGTGCGCGTCCGGCAGCCAGGTGTGCACCGGCCACATCGGCATCTTCACGGCGAAGCTCGCGAAGAAGGCCAGGAACAGCAGCGTCTGCAACCCGCCCACGATCTGGAAGCCCGCGATCGACAGCGTCCCCGACGAGAATTCATGCGCCATCAGCGTCGGAATGTCGGTCGTGCCCGCGTCGAAATACATCGCGATCATCGCGATCAGCATCAGGACCGAGCCGAGGAACGTGTAGAGGAAGAACTTGAAGGCCGCGTAGATCCGCTCCTTGCCGCCCCAGATCCCGATGATGAGGAACATCGGAATGAGGCCCGCCTCGAAGAACAGGTAGAAGAGCACGAGGTCAAGGGCGCAGAAGACGCCGATCATAAGCGTCTCGAGCACCAGGAAGGCGATCATGTATTCCTTGACCCGGTTCTCGACCTCCCAGGCCGAGGCGATGGTCAGCGGCATGAGGAACGTGGTCAGCATCACGAACAGGATCGAGATGCCGTCCACGCCCATCTTGTACTTCAGGCCCGCGATCCAGTCGTAGGTCTCGACGAACTGGAAGCCGGTGTTGTCGGGGTCGAAGCCCGCCAGCAGGAAGAGCGACACGAGGAAGGTCGCCGAGGTGGCCAGCAACGCCAGCCACTTGGCGTTCCGCTGCGCGGCCGCGTCCTCGCCCCGCAGGAACAGCGCCATGATCAGCGCCGCGACCAGCGGGATGAAGGTGATGATCGACAGCAGGTTTTCCATCAGTGCGCGCCCCCCGTGAGCGTCATCCAGGTAATGAGGATCGCGATGCCGAGGAACATGGCGAAGGCATAGTGGAAGATGTAGCCGGACTGCACGCGGCCGGCGAGCCGGGTCAGCGCCGGGATGATCCCCAGCGCAAGCCCGTTGATCGCGCCGTCGATCACCGCCCCGTCGCCCCGCTTCCAGAGGAAGCGGCCGAGGAACCGGGCCGGACGGACGAAGATCACGTCATACAGCTCGTCGAAATACCACTTGTTCAGCAGGAACAGGTAGAGCGGACGCTGGTTCTGCGCGAGAGCCCCCGGCAGCGACGGCTTGGCGATGTAGAAGAGCCAGGCAAAGGCAAAGCCGATCAGCATTGCGACGAAGGGCGAGACCTTGACCCAGACCGGGGCGTGGTGCGCCTCGTCCATGACATGGTTCTCTGGGCCCATGTAGATCGCGCCGATCGGGCCAAGCGCCGCCACTTCGGCATGGGCCTCGGTCTCGGCCGCGCTCGGCGCCTCGCCGGCACCGGCCAGGTTGCCGGCCTCGGGCAGCGCCTCGTCGGCGGCCTGGGTCCCCGCTCCGTGCTCGGCCGCGGCCTCGGCGTGCGACTCGCCCTCTTCCGAGGAGGCCGCGTGGTGCGGGATGCCGAACCAGGTGGCCACGCGGTTGTGGTCGCCGAAGAACGAGTTGTACCAGATCATCCCCGAGAACACCGCGCCAAGCGCCAGGACACCCAGCGGGATCAGCATGGTCTTCGGGCTTTCATGCGCATGGTCATAGGCATGGTGATCGCCGCGCGGCGTGCCGAAGAAGGTCAGGAAGATCAGCCGCCAGGAATAGAAGCTGGTGAAGCAGGCGGCCACGACCAGCAGCCAGAAGGCATAGGAGGAGCCCACGAAGGCGCTCTCGATGATCGCGTCCTTGCTGAGGAACCCGGCGAAACCGATATGGGTGAGCGGGATGCCGACGCCGGTGATGGCGAAGGTGCCGATCATCATCGCCCAGAAGGTCAGCGGGATCTTGTGGCGCAGGCCGCCATAGTTCCGCATGTCCTGCTCGTGGTGCATGGCGTGGATGACCGAGCCCGCGCCGAGGAACAGCATCGCCTTGAAGAAGGCGTGGGTGAAGAGGTGGAACATCGCCGCCGAATAGACGCCCACGCCCGCCGCCACGAACATGTAGCCGAGCTGCGAGCAGGTCGAATAGGCGATCACCCGCTTGATGTCGTTCTGCACGAGGCCCACGGTCGCCGCGAAGAAGGCGGTGGTGGCGCCCACCACGACGATCATGGTCTGGGCATCGGGCGCGAACTCATAGAGCGGCGACATGCGGCAGACGAGGAAGACGCCCGCGGTCACCATGGTGGCGGCGTGGATCAGCGCCGACACGGGCGTCGGGCCCTCCATTGCGTCGGGCAGCCAGGTGTGCAGGCCGAGCTGGGCCGATTTCCCCATCGCGCCGATGAACAGCAGCACGCCGATCAGGTTCGCGGCGTTCCACTCGGTCCACAGGAAGGTGACGTTGGTCTGCGCAAGCTGCGGCACCGCGTCGAAGACATCGTCGAAACGGATCGAATCCACCAGGAAGAACAGGGCCATGATGCCAAGGGCAAGGCCGAAGTCACCCACGCGGTTCACCACGAAGGCCTTGATCGCGGCCGCATTGGCGGACGGTTTCCGGTAGTAGAAGCCGATCAGCAGATACGAGGCGACGCCTACGCCCTCCCAGCCGAAGAAGAGCTGCACGAGGTTGTCCGAGGTCACCAGCGTCAGCATCGCGAAGGTGAAGAACGAGAGATAGGCGAAGAACCGCGCCTTGTAATGCTCGTGATGGTTCCAGTTGTCGTCATGCGCCATGTAGCCGAACGAATACAGGTGCACGAGCGCCGAGACGGTGTTCACCACCACCAGCATGATCGCGGTCAGCCGGTCGATGCGGATCGCCCATTCGGTCGAAAGCGAGCCGCTCTCGATCCAGCGCAGCAGGACGACCTGATACATCTCGCCGTCGAAGCCGAGGAAGATGATCCACGAGAGCAGCGCCGCGAGGAACACCAGCGCGGTGGCGATGATCTGCCCCGCCCGCTCGCCGATGAGACGCCAGCCGAAGCCGCAGATCAGCGCGCCGAGGAGCGGCGCCAGAAGGATGATCGTTGCCATGTGCCTCAGCCCTTCATCACGTTGACGTCTTCGACGTCGATGGTGCCGCGGTTACGGAAGAAGGTGACGAGGATCGCAAGCCCGATCGCGGCCTCGGCCGCGGCCACGGTCAGCACGAAGAGCGTGAACACCTGCCCCGTGAGATCCCCGAGGAAGCTCGAGAAGGCCACGAGGTTGATGTTCACCGCGAGCAGCATCAGCTCGATGGACATCAGGATCACGATCACGTTCTTCCGGTTGAGGAAGATGCCGAAGATCCCGATCACCAGCAGCGCGGCCGATACCGTCAGATAATGCTCAAGTCCCACCATTCTCGTCCCTCCGGCTCACCGCCCGTCTTTCCCTTGTGCCGGCGGCCGGCCCGCGCGCAAGCGCAGACCCCGGCCCCCGGATCTTCCGCACGCGGACCCGACGAGGGGTCCGCACCACGGTCTGTCCGTCAGGCTCCGAAGAGCCCGTCCCGGTCTGGCCTCAGAGGCCCTGCCCCGGCTTCACGTCCTTCAGTTCCATCGCCTTGGCGGGATCGCGCCACATCTGCGCCAGCACGTTCTGGCGCTTGACGTCGCGCCGCTCGCGCAGCGTGAGCAGGATCGCCCCCACCATCGCCACGAGCAGGATCAGCCCGGCCGCCTGGAAGAGGTAGAGATACTTGTCATAGATCAGCAGGCCGAGCGCGCGGCTGTTCTCGATCTGGTTCGGGTCGGGCGTCGGCGCCTGGCGCAGCCCCGGCGCGCCCTCGGCCTGCACCCATGCGCCGATCCCCATCGAGAGCTGAAGCAGGATCACGATCCCGATCAGCGCCGCCACCGGCATGTAGCGCGCCATCTCGGACTTGAGCGCCTCGAAATCGACGTCGAGCATCATCACGACGAACAGGAACAGCACCGCCACCGCGCCGACATAGACGATCACGAGCAGCATGGCCACGAACTCGGCGCCGAGCAGCACGAACATCCCGGCCGAGCTGAGGAACACGAGGATCAGCCACAGCACCGCATGAACCATGTTGCGCTGCGTCACGACCATGAGCGCGGCGAAGACCGCGGGCACGGCAAAACAGTAGAAGGCCAGATCGGCGACACTCATTCGTCTGTCTCCTCGAACTCGGCAAAGACGCTCTGGGCCACGTCCAGCGCCTTCTGCATGGCGGGCACCCCGCCGAATAGGCTCATCTGCCAGATCACCTCGGCGATCTCGCGCTTGGTGGCCCCGGCCGCCAGCGCATGGCGGATCGTGAGCCGGATCTGGGGCTCGGCATGGGCGCCGAGAACGGTCAGGGCGGCGATCGTCACGAGGAGGCGGGTCTTGGCGTCCAGCCCCTCGCGGTTGAAGGTCTTGCCGAACCACATCTCCATCACGTCCTTCGACATGGTGGGGATGAGCTTCTCGAACTCCTTCACCTGGAAATGCTCAAGGGCAGGATTGAACGAGCGGGCCATCTCGTGGCCCTGCTCGATCATCGCCTTGAACATCTTCGCCAGCTCGTCGTTCATCGGTAGGGCGCATCCAGTTCGAGGTTGCGGGCGATCTCGGCTTCCCACCGCGCGCCGTTCTCGAGGAGCTTTTCCTTGGTGTAGAACAGCTCCTCGCGCGTTTCGGTCGAGAATTCGAAGTTCGGCCCCTCCACGATCGCATCCACCGGGCAGGCTTCCTGGCAGAAGCCGCAGTAGATGCATTTCGTCATGTCGATGTCGTAGCGCGTGGTGCGGCGGCTGCCGTCCTCGCGCGGTTCGGCGTCGATGGTGATGGCCTGAGCCGGGCAGACCGCCTCGCAGAGCTTGCAGGCGATGCAGCGTTCCTCGCCGTTGGGATAGCGGCGCAGCGCGTGCTCGCCCCGGAAGCGGGGCGACAGCGGCCCCTTCTCGTGCGGGTAGTTCAGCGTGTGCTTGGGCGCGAAGAAATACTTCATGCCAAGGCCGAAGCCCTTGATGAAATCGAGCAGCAGGAAGTATTTGACCGCCCGGCCGTAGTCGATTGCGCCTGTCCTGGCCATGTCAGCCCCCCATCGCCCAGCGGGCCCAGAAGCCGCCGAACACTTCGAATTTCGCAAGGAACGCCACCAGAACCACCCAGGCGAGGCTGAAGGGCAGGAACACCTTCCAGCCGATCCGCATGAGCTGGTCGTAGCGGTAGCGCGGCACGATGGCCTTCACCATCGCGAACAGGAAGAAGAAGAAGCCCATCTTCAGCACCATCCAGAGCGCGCCGTCGGGCAGCCCCGGAATGGGCGAGAGCCAGCCGCCGAAGAACAGAAGGCTCATCAGCGCGCACATCAGGAAGATGGCGATATATTCACCGGCCATGAACAGCAGGAACGGGGTCGAGCTGTATTCGACCTGGAAGCCGGCAACGAGTTCGGATTCCGCTTCGGGCAGGTCGAAGGGCGGGCGGTTGGTCTCGGCCAGCGCCGAGATGAAGAACAGCGCCACCATCGGCAGGTGCGGCAGCCAGTACCAGTTGAAGATCCCGAACGAGCCCGCCTGCGCCTCGACGATGTGGGTCAGGTTCATCGAGCCCGTCGAGATGATGATCCCGATGATGATCAGCCCCAGCGACACCTCGTACGAGATCATCTGCGCCGCCGAACGCAGCGAGCCGAGGAACGGATATTTCGAGTTCGAGGCCCAGCCGCCCATGATCACGCCATAGACCTCGAGCGAGGAGACGGCGAAGACGAACAGGATCGCCACGTTGATGTCCGACAGCACCCAGCCGGGGCTGAAGGGGATCACGGCCCAGGCCAGCACCGCCAGCACGAAGGACAGAAGCGGCGCAAGGAAGAAGACCGGCCGGTCCACGCCCGCGGGAACCACGACCTCCTTGAAGACGTATTTGGCGGCGTCGGCCACCGTCTGCAGCAGGCCGAAGGCGCCGACCACGTTCGGGCCGCGCCGCATCTGCACCGCCGCCCAGATCTTGCGGTCGCCATAGACGAGGAACAGGAGCGAGATCATCACGAAGCCGATGACCAGAAGCCCCTGCGCCGCGATCGTGAGGATGATGCCCATCCCCGAATTCATGAACTCACCCATGGCGCCTCGCATCCCTCATGCCGATCGTCATATCGTCGGTATTCCCTGTTCCCGGCAATCGCGCACCGTCACCTCGGCGTCGATCGTCTGCACGCCGCGGGGCAGCGCGGCCGAAATGGTGTAAATCGCATCACCCCGCCAAATGCCACCCCTCTCCGCGACATTTGTTCGCAGATGCCGGGCAAAGCCGTAACCGCGGATGAGCGTGTATTGGGCAGCGGCGCAGCGGGCGTAATCCTCGACATCGGGGATGCCCCGCGCTCCCTCCATCTCGACGAGGAACTCGACGAGATCATCGTCGAGCAGCCGCGTCTCGATGCCCTTGTAGACGGGCGTGAACTCCTCGTCCGGCAGCGCGGCCTCGGGTGCGGCCGGCGGACCGCACGAGGCGAGGCCCGCCAGAGCGAGCCCGACCGGAAAGAGGACGGCCGGCCGCACGCCCTACTCCGCGGCGAGCGACGGCTGGCCGCGCCGCGCGGCCAGAGCCGAAAGCTCGCCCATCAGCGCCGAGGCGCGCGCGATCGGGTTGGTCAGGTAGAAGTCCCGCACCGCAAGACGGAAGTCCGCCGTGCCCGGTTCGCGCAGCGGCAGCGGCTGCCACTCGTTCGCGGCCACCTGATCGACGCGGCCCAGATGCGGCACGGCCTCGACCAGCTTGCGGCGCAGGGCGGCCATCGTGTCCCACGGAAGCGTCTGGCCCAGTTCGGACGACAGCGCGCGCAGGATCGCCCAGTTCTCCTTGGCCTCGCCCGGCGGGAAGCCCGCGCGGAAGGCGAGCTGCGGACGACCCTCGGTGTTGACGAAGAGGCCGTTCTCCTCGGTGTAGGCGGCGGCCGGCAGGATCACGTCGGCGCGGTGCGCGCCGCGGTCACCGTGGCTGCCCTGATAGATCACGATGGGGCCTGCTCCGATCTCGACTTCGTCGGCGCCGAGGTTGAAGATCACCTCGGCCCCCTCGATGGCGGCCGGAAGCCCGCCCTCGGTCACGCAGCCCACATCCATCGCGCCCACACGCGCGGCGGCGGTGTGCAGCACCAGAAGCTTCGCGCCCGTCGCCTCGGCCAGCTTCATCGCCTGCGCCAGAACCGCCTCGCCATCGGCCTCGGTCAGCGCGCCCTGCCCCACGATCACGAGGCCGCCGCGCTTCTCTTCCGCCACAGGCTCGTCCGCCAGCTTCACCAGCGCCGCCCGGTCGGTGCCGAGATGGGCATAGTCATAGGTCAGATCCACGGCGCGGCCGATCAGCCCGACCTCGGCCCCCAGAAGCCACGCCTTGCGGATGCGCGCGTTCAGCACCGGCGCCTCGTTGCGCGGGTCGGCGCCGATCAGCAGGATGCGCTTCGCGGTGTCGATCTCCTCGATCGCCGCATTGCCCACATAGGCCGAACGGTTGCCCGCGGGCAGCCGCGCGCCGTCCGTCCGGCACTCGACGCGGCCCCCCAGCCCTTCGACCAGCGTCTTCAGCGAGAAGGCGGCCTCGACCGGGACCAGATCGCCCACGAGGCCCGCGACCTTCCGGCCCTTCATCGCGGCGGCGGCGGTCTGCAGCGCCTCGGCCCACGAGGCTTTCCGCAGCTTGCCGTTCTCGCGGACGTAGGGAACATCCAGACGCTGGCGGCGCAGCCCGTCCCAGACGAAGCGGGTCTTGTCGCTGATCCATTCCTCGTTCACGCCGTCGTGGTTGCGCGGCAGGATGCGCATGACCTCGCGGCCCTTGGTGTCCACGCGGATGTTCGATCCCAGCGCGTCCATCACGTCGATCGACTCGGTCTTGCCCAGTTCCCACGGCCGCGCCGTGAAGGCATAGGGCTTCGAGGTCAGCGCGCCGACCGGGCAGAGGTCGATGATGTTGCCCTGAAGGTTGGTATCGAGCGTCTGGTTGAGATAGCTGGTGATCTCGCTGTCTTCGCCGCGGCCCGTCTGGCCCATCTGGCTGATGCCGGCGACCTCGGTCGTGAAGCGCACGCAGCGGGTGCAGGAGATGCAGCGCGTCATCTGCGTCGCCACCAGCGGCCCGAGGTTCAGGTTCTCGGAGGCGCGCTTCGGCTCGCGGTAGCGGCTGAAATCGACGCCATAGGCCATCGCCTGGTCCTGCAGGTCGCACTCGCCGCCCTGGTCGCAGATCGGGCAGTCGAGCGGGTGGTTGATGAGCAGGAACTCCATCACCCCCTCGCGGGCCTTCTTGACCATGGGCGAGTTGGTCTTGACCACCGGCGGCTCGCCGTTCGGGCCGGGGCGCAGGTCGCGCACCTGCATCGCGCAGGAGGCGGTGGGCTTCGGCGGGCCGCCCACGACCTCGACAAGGCACATGCGGCAGTTGCCGGCGATCGACAGCCGCTCGTGGTAGCAGAAGCGCGGGATCTCGATCCCGATTTCCTCGGCCGCCTGCAGAAGCGTCATGGCGCCGTCCACCTCGACCTCGATACCGTCGATGATGATCTTCTTGAGGTTGCTCATCCGCCTACTCCGCCGTGCGGCCCCCGCCGCCCAAGTTCCGTTCCGTCACGCGCGGGCCCGCTGGGCCCGCGGCTCGGTCATTCCGCCGCCATGGCGCCCATGCGCCCGGTCTTCTTCGCCTTGATCCGGTCCTCGATCTCTTCCCGGTAGTGCCGGATCAGGCCCTGGATCGGCCAGGCCGCCGCATCGCCGAGCGCGCAGATCGTGTGGCCCTCGACCTGCTTCGTCACCGAGAGCAGCATGTCGATTTCTTCAACCTCGGCCTCGCCGCGCACGAGGCGGTCCATGACCCGCATCATCCAGCCCGTGCCCTCGCGGCAGGGGGTGCACTGGCCGCAGCTTTCGTGCTTGAAGAACTTCGCCAGCCGCCAGACCGCCTTGATGACGTCGGTCTGCTGGTCCATCACGATCATGCAGGCGGTGCCGAAGCTGGATTTCAGCTCGCGCATCCCGTCGTAGTCCATCACCGCGTCTTCGCATTGCTCGGCCGGGATGATCGGGCAGGAGGCGCCGCCGGGGATCACCGCCTTGAGGTTCTTCCAGCCGCCGCGCACCCCGCCGCCATGCTTCTCGATGAGTTCCTTCATCGAGATCGACATGCTCTCCTCGATGACGCAGGGCGTGTTGACGTGCCCCGACATGGCAAAGAGCTTCACGCCCGCGTTGTTCGGCCGGCCAAAGCCCGCGAACCACTCGCCGCCCCGGCGCAGGATGGCCGGGATCACCGCGATGGATTCCACGTTGTTCACCGTGGTCGGGCAGCCGTAGAGACCGGACCCGGCCGGGAACGGCGGCTTCATCCGCGGCATTCCCTTCTTGCCCTCGAGGCTTTCCAGCAGCGCGGTTTCCTCGCCGCAGATGTAGGCGCCGGCGCCGTGGTGCAGGTAGATGTCGAAGTCGTAGCCCGACTTGCAGGCGTTACGGCCGATCAGGCCCGCGTCATAGGCCTCGTCGATGGCGGCCTGCAGGGCCTCCTTCTCGCGGATGTATTCGCCGCGGATGTAGATGTAGGCCGCAACCGCCCCCATCGCAAAGCCCGAGAGCAGCGCGCCCTCGATCAGCGTGTGGGGGTCGTGCCGCATGATCTCGCGGTCCTTGCAGGTCGCGGGCTCGGATTCGTCGGCGTTGATGACGAGATAGGAGGGCCGGCCGTCCGACTGCTTGGGCATGAAGGACCATTTGAGGCCCGTCGGGAAGCCCGCCCCGCCCCGGCCGCGCAGGCCGGAGGTCTTCACGATGTCGATGATCCGGTCGCGGCCGAGCGCGAGCAGGTCGGCCGTTCCGTCCCACTGGCCCCGCGCCATCGCGCCCTTCAGGCTGCGGTCGCCCATCCCGTAGAGGTTGGTGAAGATCCGGTCCTGGTCCTTCAGCATCGCATCGTCCTCATTTCCCCTGGCGCCGTCGCCAGATCCGCCAGGTTGTCACCAGCGCCCAACTGAACCCGGCGAGCGCCGCCAGGTCGAAGAGGAGGTAGATCCGGGCCTCCAAGCCCAGCCATCCTCCCAGGATCTGCGCCCCGATCCACATGAGACCCGTCGCCGCGATGAGAAGCGCGACCTGCCGCGCCTGCCGCGTGTCGTCGGGCCCGCCAGCCATCAGCCCTCGGGCTTCTTCGGATCGGAGGTCTGCGCCCCCGGTTCGGCCGTGGCCGTTCCGCCGGTGGCCACGCCCGTCTTCTCGGGACGCGCCGCCCGATCGGCCGGTGCCTCCTCGATGGTGACGCCGGTCTTGTCCACCGGACGGCCCGCGCCGGGTGTCGGCCGCTGCGGCTCACCGGCCGCCGCGGCCACCGGCGGACGCCGGCCCAGCCACGGGGTCAGGATCGGAACCTCGGTCCCGTCGATCCGCTTGATCGTGTCGCCGATCCCGAGCGCCAGCGCCACCGAGGCGTTGTGCTCGGAGACCTGCGGGCCGACCTCGGTCAGGCTCGTGGCGCCGCCCGCGGGCTCGGACGAGAAACGCCCGATCTGCGAGCCGGGCCGCGGCACCTCGCCCGCCGAGAAGCGGTCGATCAGCGCCGAGAGCGTCTCGGCGTTCAGATCCTCGTAATAGTCCTTGCCGATCTGGGCCATCGGCGCGTTCGCGCAGGCGCCGAGGCACTCGACCTCTTCCCACGAGAAGCGGCCGTCGGCCGACAGCATGTGCGGCTGCGGCGCGATCTTCTCGCGGCAGACGCGGATCAGCTCCTCGGCGCCGCAGATCAGGCACGAGGTCGTGCCGCAGATCTGGATATGCGCCACGCTGCCAACGGGTTGCAGCTGGAACATGAAGTAGAAGGTTGCCACTTCCAGCGCCCGGATGCGGGCCATGCCCAGCATGTCGGCCACATGTTCGATGGCGGGCTTGGTCAGCCAGCCCTCCTGCTCCTGCGCGCGCCACAGAAGCGGGATGATCGCCGAGGCCTGACGGCCCTCGGGATATTTCGAGATCTGGCCACGCGCCCATTCGAGATTCGCCGGAGTGAAGGCGAAGCTGTCGGGCTGGGCGTGATGCAGGCGGCGAAGCATTAGCGGTCGATCTCCCCGAACACGACGTCGAGCGTGCCGATGATGGCGGACACATCGGCCAGCAGGTGGCCCTTGGCGATGTAGTCGATGGCTTGCAGATGCAGGAAGCCCGGCGCGCGGATCTTGGCGCGGTAGGGCCGGTTGGTTCCGTCCGCGACCAGATAGACGCCGAACTCGCCCTTGGGCGCCTCGACGGCGGCGTAGACCTCGCCCTCGGGCACGTGGAAGCCCTCGGTGTAGAGCTTGAAATGATGGATGAGCGCCTCCATCGAGGTCTTCATCTCGGCCCGCGGCGGCGGCGTGATCTTGCCCCGCGCCAGCACGTCCCCCTTCTCCACCCGCAGCTTGGCAAGGCACTGCTGGATGATCCGGGTGGACTGGCGCATCTCTTCCATGCGGCAGAGGTAGCGGTCGTAGCAGTCGCCGTTCTTGCCCACCGGGATCTGGAAGTCGAACTCGTCGTAGCATTCGTAGGGCTGCGAGCGGCGCAGGTCCCACGCCAGCCCCGACCCGCGCACCATCACGCCGGAGAAGCCCCAGTCGAGAATGTCCTTCTCGGACACGACGCCGATATCGACGTTGCGCTGCTTGAAGATCCGGTTCTCGGTCAGGAGTTCGTCAAGGTCGTCGAGCACCTTCGGGAAATGCTCGGCCCACTCCTCGATGTCCTCGATCAGGCGCGGCGTCAGGTCCTGGTGCACGCCCCCGGGCCGGAAGTAGGCCGCGTGGAGCCGCGCCCCCGAGGCCCGCTCGTAGAAGACCATCAGCTTCTCGCGCTCTTCGAAGCCCCAGAGCGGCGGGGTCAGCGCGCCCACGTCCATGGCCTGCGTCGTGACGTTCAGCAGGTGGTTCAGGACGCGCCCGATCTCGGAATAGAGCACGCGGATGATGCTGGCGCGCCGCGGCACCTGCACTCCGGTCAGCTTCTCGATGGCGAGGCACCAGGCATGTTCCTGGTTCATCGGCGCCACATAGTCGAGCCGGTCGAAATAGGGCAGGTTCTGCAGGTAGGTCCGCGTCTCCATCAGCTTCTCGGTGCCGCGGTGCAGCAGGCCGATATGCGGATCGCACCGTTCCACCACCTCGCCGTCAAGCTCCAGCACAAGGCGAAGAACGCCATGCGCCGCAGGGTGTTGCGGGCCGAAGTTGATGTTGAAGTTGCGAAGCTTCTGCTCGCCGGTCAGCACGTCGTCGAACTTGGTGTCCATGGCCATCCCCTTACGTCCGCGCCTTGTCGTCGCCGGGCAGGATGTAGTCCGCACCCTCCCACGGGGAAAGGAAGTCGAACTGGCGGTATTCCTGCACCAGCCTTACCGGCTCATAGACCACGCGCTTCTGGACCTCGTCATAGCGGACCTCGGTGTAGCCCGTGGTCGGGAAGTCCTTGCGCATCGGATGGCCACGGAAGCCGTAGTCGGTCAGGATGCGGCGCAGGTCGGGGTGGCCGGTGAAGAGGATGCCGAACATGTCGAACACCTCGCGCTCGAACCAGTTGGCCGAGGGATGCACGGAATGGATCGAAGGCACCGTCTCGTCCTCGCGCACCTGCATCTTCAGGCGGATGCGGTGGTTCTGATACATCGACAGGAAGTGATAGACCATGTCGAACCGGGCCGGCCGCTCGGGATGGTCCACCGCCGTGATGTCCACCAGCGACGAGAACCGGCAGCGCGCGTCGGTGCGCAGGAACTCGACCAGTCCGACGATATGGTTCGGCGCAACATCCAGCGTCAGCTCGCCGAACTCGATCCGATGACCGAGGATCGCGTCGGGCTGGCGCATCTCGACATGCGCGGCCAGTTCCTGAAGGGCTTCGGCCATGTCGGTCTCCTCAGCGGGTAATGGTGCCGGTGCGGCGGATTCTCCGCTGCAACTGGAGGATGCCATAGAGCAGCGCCTCCGCCGTGGGCGGGCAGCCCGGCACATAGATGTCCACCGGCACGATCCGGTCGCAGCCGCGCACCACCGAGTAGCTGTAGTGGTAGTAGCCCCCGCCATTCGCGCAGGAGCCCATCGAGATCACATAGCGCGGCTCGGGCATCTGGTCATAGACCTTGCGCAACGCCGGCGCCATCTTGTTGGTCAGGGTGCCGGCCACGATCATCACGTCGGACTGGCGCGGGCTGGCGCGCGGCGCCACGCCGAACCGTTCCACGTCATAACGCGGCATCGAGGTGTGCATCATCTCGACCGCGCAGCAGGCCAGGCCGAAGGTCATCCAGTGAAGCGAGCCGGTGCGCGCCCAGTTGATGAGATCCTCGGTCGTGGTCAGCAGGAAGCCCTTGTCCTGAAGCTCGCGGTTGAGGCCCGCGGTGTCGTAGTCGCGGTCATGGCCCGCGGTGTTGAGGCCGGTCATTGCCATTCCAGCGCCCCCTTCTTCCATTCGTAGGCGAAGCCGACGGTCAGGACGGCCAGGAACACCATCATCGACCAGAAGGCCGTCATCGAGATGTCGCCGAAGGCCACGGCCCAGGGGAACAGGAACGCCACCTCGAGGTCGAAGATGATGAAGAGGATCGAGACGAGGTAGAAGCGCACCTCGAACTTCATCCGGGCGTCGTCGAAGGCGTTGAAGCCGCATTCGTAGGCCGACACCTTCTCGGGGTCGGGCCGGCGCACCGCCACGATCACCGCCGACAGCATGAGCAGGAGCCCGAGGCCTCCCGCCAGCACCGTCAGGATGACGATGGGAAGAAACTCTCGGAGAAGATCGTCCATGGTGGCTCCCTCGGCTGGCGGCTGGCCACCGTTTCCGGCGGCACAGGCAGTCACGTGCTGACGCTTCGTTTACTCTGCGCCCCGGCCGGGGTCAACCAAACCTCGCGACAAAACACCGCGACGGAAATGTGCCTTATGTCATTGGTATACAATGGTGAACCGAAATTTTGCTTATGCGGCAATGGCGAGCACGGACGCCCTGCCGCACGCCGGGTGCGACTCAGACCTGTCCCGCCCATGCTGCGGGGCGGCGGCCGAAAAAGGCCTCGACCCCTTCCCGCGCCTCGTCACTCTCCCATCGGTTGACGAGGGCGCGGATGCTGGCCTCGATCCGCTCCTCGTCGATCGGGGGGCCGAAGCGGCGCAGCAGGGCCTTGGCCTCGGCCACGGCCCCCGGCGCGCAGGAGAGGTAGGGCCGCACTTCGGCCTCGATGGCGGCGTCGAGCGCATCGGGCGCGACGGCCGCCGAAAGGAAGCCCAGCCGCACCGCCTCGTCCGCCCCGAAGAGCCGGGACGAGAAGAAGACGCGCCGCGCCATGGCCTCGCCCACGCGCGCGGCGACATAGGGGCCGATGGTGGCCGGGATCAGCCCGAGGCGGGTCTCGGTCAGGCCGAAGCGCGCCCCGTCCGCGGCAATCGCCGTGTCGCAGACCGAGATCAGCCCCATGCCGCCCCCGAAGGCCTGGCCCTGCACGCGGCCGATCAGCGGCTTCGGCAGCTCGTTCAGGGCCCGCAGCATGCGGGCCAGCTTGCGCGCCTCGTCCGCGCGGGTGGGCCCGTCCGCCGCCATCTGCGCCTTCATCCAGCCCAGATCCCCCCCGGCGCAGAAACTCTCGCCCGCCGCGGCCAGCACGACCACCCGGACCGAGGCCGCAGCCCCGAGCCGCGCCGCCGCCTCGGTCAGTTCCGCGATCATGGCGGCCGACAGGGCGTTGTGCTTGTCCGCCCGGTCGAGTGTGAGGGTCGCGACGCCCCGGCTGTCTTCCGCGATACGGATGGTGTCGAACATGTCCCCTCCTGTCAGCCGGTGCGCAGGCGCCGCGCCAGCGCCGCGGCCTCGGCCAGTCTCGCCGGATCGAGCCCGGTCTCGTATCCCTTGGCCACAAGATGGGCCGCGACCGCTTCGGTGGCGACGTTGCCCGCAGCCCCCGGCGCATAGGGGCAGCCGCCGAGCCCGCCCACCGAGGCATCCACCACCCGCAGCCCACGCGCGAGGGCCGCGTCGATCACCTCAAGCGCCCGGCCGGCCGTGTCGTGGCAATGGGCGGCCAGCCGCGCGGGCGGCAGTTCCCCAAGGACCGCGGTCAGCATGGCGTCGAACCCGTCGGGCGTCGCCCGCCCGACCGTGTCCCCGAGCGAGACTTCGGCGCAGTCCAGATCGCGCAGCGCCGCCGCCACCCGAGCCACCGCAGCGGGCGGCGTCGGACCGTCGAAGGGACATTCCACCACCATCGAGATGTAGCCGCGCAGCCGCGTGCCGTCGCGCCGGGCGGCCTCGGCGATGGGGCCGAGCCGCTCGAGGCTCTCGGCGACGCTGCAGTTGAGGTTGGCCTTCGAGAAACCCTCGGAGGCCGACACGAAGACCGCGACCTCGCCCGCCCCAGCGGCCACCGCGCCCTCGTAGCCGCGCAGGTTCGGCGCAAGGGCGGCGTAGGTCACGCCGGGCCTGCGCCGGATGCCCGCCAGCACCTCGGCCCCGTCGACCATCTGCGGCACCCAATTCGGGCTCACGAAGCTCGCCACCTCGATCCGGCGGAAGCCGCAGGCCGAGAGCGCATCGACCAGCGCGATCTTGTCGCGGGTGGGGATCGCCCGCGGCTCGTTCTGGAGCCCGTCTCGTGGGCCCACCTCGAAGATCTCGACGAGCTCAGCCATCCTCGTCCTCCAGACGCACGAGGGCCGCGCCCGCCTCGACCTGCGCCCCGGCCTCGACCAGCACCTCGGCCACCCGTCCGTCGCGCGAGGCGGCCAGGACATGCTCCATCTTCATCGCCTCGATCACGGCCAGCCGGTCGCCCTTCGCGACATGCTCGCCCACGCGCACCGCCACCTCGCGCACAAGCCCCGGCATCGGCGAGAGCGTCAGGCCACCCTGCCCCGCCTCGTCGCCGCCCCGGTCGAACGGGTCGGGGATCTCGAAGCTGACCGTGCCCTGTCGGGCGAAGACATGGACCTGCGCGTCGGTCCGCAGCACGCGCCCCGGATGGCGGCCCGCCACCTCCCAGCCTTCGGGGCAGAGACGGGCCGCCAGCGTGACCCCGCCCAGTTCCACGCTCGCGCGGCCGGGGGCCTCGACGATCAGCATGGCCGCGATCTCCTCGCCGTCACGCCGCAGGCGCGCGTGGCGGCGCAGCGGACCCCAGAGGCTGAAGCCCTGCAGCGGGGGCGCCATGTCGCCCAGCTCGGCCGTCAGGATGGCGGCAGCGGTGATTTCGGGCGCAACCGCCACGGGTTCGGTCAGGCTTGCCAGATCGCGGGCGATGAGGCCGGTATCCACCTCGCCCGCAGCAAAGCCCGGATGGCGCGCGAGACGGCCGAGGAAGGCGAGGTTCGTGACCGTCCCCGCCACCTCGGTCTCCTCGAGCGCCCGCGCAAGGCGGTTGAGCGCGCTTGCCCGCGAGGGGCCGTGCGCCACGATCTTGGCGATCATCGGATCATACCAGGGGCTGATGCGGTCGCCCGTGCGAACGCCCGTGTCGGCCCGCACGCCATCGGCGAAGCGCAGATGGTCGAGCCGCCCGGTGGCGGGCAGGAAGCCCGCGGGCACGTCCTCGGCGTAAAGGCGCGCCTCGAAGGCGTGGCCCATCAGCGGGATCTCGTCCTGCGCAAGCGGGAGGGGTTCGCCCGCCGCGACGCGGAGCTGCCATTCCACAAGGTCGATCCCGGTGACGGCCTCGGTCACCGGATGCTCGACCTGAAGGCGGGTGTTCATCTCCATGAACCAGAAGCGGTCCGGGCGGAGGCCCTCGGACCCGTCCACGATGAATTCGACCGTGCCCGCGCCGCGGTAGCCGATGGCGCGGGCGGCGCGGACGGCGGCCTCGCCCATGGCGGCGCGCATCTCGGGCGTCATGCCGGGCGCCGGGGCCTCCTCGATCACCTTCTGGTGGCGGCGCTGGAGCGAGCAGTCGCGTTCATAGAGATGGACGGCGTCGCTGCCGTCGCCGAAGACCTGCACCTCGATGTGGCGCGGGCAGTCGATCCATTTCTCGATCAGGACGTCCTCGTTGCCGAAGGCGGTGCGGGCCTCGGCGCGGGCCGAGGCGAGAGCGGTTGTGAAATCCCCGGCCCGCTCGACCCGGCGCATGCCCTTGCCGCCGCCGCCCGCAACCGCCTTGATGAGGACGGGGTAGCCCACATCCCCGGCCATCAGCGCGAGATGCTCGGGCTCCTGATCCTCGCCGTGATAGCCAGGGACAACCGGAACGCCGGCGCGCGCCATCAGCGCCTTGGCCGCATCCTTCAGCCCCATGGCGCGGATCGCCGCGGCCGAGGGGCCGATGAAGGTGAGGCCCGCCGCCTCGACCGCCTCGACGAACCCGGGGTTCTCGGAGAGGAAGCCGTAACCCGGATGGATCGCCTCGGCGCCGGAGGCCAGCGCGGCCTCGATCAGCCGATCGCCGCGCAGGTAGCTGTCGGCGGGCTGCGGGCCCCCGATCGGCACCGCCTCGTCGGCCAGCGCCACATGCAGCGCATCGGCATCGGCGTCGGAATGGACGGCCACCGTCGCCACGCCGAGGCGGCGGGCGGTGGCGATGATGCGGACGGCGATCTCGCCGCGGTTGGCGATCAGGATCTTGCGGAACATCGGACCTCGCCTTCCGGGCCGGCCGCGGGGGGCTGTCTGCCCCCCGCACCCCCCGAGGATATTTTTCCAAGAGTGAAAGGAAGAGCGTCGCCCACGGATCACATCCGGAAGAGGCCGAAGCGGGTGGCCTCGATCGGCGCGTTGAGGGCGGCCGAGAGCGAAAGGAAGAGCGTCTCGCGGCTCTTGCGCGGGTCCACGATCCCGTCGTCCCAGAGCCGGGCCGAAGCGTAGAGCGGATGGCTCTGGCGCTCGAACATCTCGATGGTGGGGCCCTTGAAGGCGGCCTCCTCCTCGGCGCTCCATGCGCCGCCCTGCCGCTCGATCGCGTCGCGCCGGACGGTGGCGAGGACGCCCGCCGCCTGCTCGCCGCCCATGACCGAGATGCGCGAGTTCGGCCATGTCCAGAGGAAGCGCGGGGAATAGGCGCGTCCCGCCATGCCGTAGTTGCCCGCCCCGAAGGAGCCGCCCACGATCATCGTGATCTTGGGCACGGCGGTGGTGGCCACGGCCGTCACCATCTTGGCGCCATGGCGGGCGATGCCCTCGTTCTCGTAGCGGCGCCCCACCATGAAGCCCGTGATGTTCTGCAGGAAGACCAGCGGGATCGAGCGTTGCGAGCAGAGCTCGACGAAATGGGCGCCCTTGATGGCGGCCTCGGAGAAGAGGACGCCGTTGTTGGCGACGATCCCCACCGGGCAGCCCATGAGATGCGCAAAGCCCGTGACCAGCGTCTCGCCGAAGCGCGGCTTGAACTCGTCGAAGCGCGAGCCGTCCACCAGCCGCGCGATCAGTTCGCGGATGTCCCAGGGCGTGCGCAGGTCGGCCGGGACGAGGCCCAGAATCTCCTCGGGGTCGTGGGCGGGCTCTTCGGGGACGGCCCAGGCGACCGAAGGCGGGCGGGTCCGGTTGAGGCTTTCCAGAGCCCGGCGTGCGAGCGCGAGGGCGTGGGCGTCGTCCTCGGCCAGATAGTCGGCCACGCCCGACAGCCGGGTGTGGACGTCGCCGCCGCCGAGATCCTCGGCCGAGACGACCTCGCCCGTGGCCGCCTTCACCAGAGGGGGGCCGGCGAGGAAGATCGTGCCCTGGTTTCGGACGATGATCGTGACGTCGGACATGGCGGGCACATAGGCGCCCCCCGCGGTGCACGAGCCCATGACGACGGCGATCTGCGGAATGCCCGCGGCGCTCATCTGCGCCTGGTTGTAGAAGATGCGGCCGAAATGGTCGCGGTCGGGGAAGACCTCGTCCTGGTTGGGGAGGTTCGCCCCGCCGGAATCGACCAGATAGACGCAGGGCAGACGGCATTCGGCGGCGATCTCCTGCGCGCGGAGGTGCTTCTTGACCGTCATCGGATAGTAGGTGCCGCCCTTCACGGTGGCATCGTTGCAGACGACCATCACCTCCTGCCCGTGCACCCGGCCGATGCCGGCGATGACGCCCGCGCAGGGGGCGGCATCCTCATACATGCCGTGCGCCGCGAAGGCCCCGATCTCGAGGAACGGCGAGCCCGGATCGAGGAGCCCCGCCACCCGCTCGCGCGGGGGCAGCTTGCCGCGTGCGGCGTGGCGCGCCTGGGCGGCCGCTCCCCCGCCCTGAGCCGCGCGGGCCGCAACCGCGGCTGTCTCGGCGATCAGCGCCAGATGGTGCGCGCGGTTGGCGCGGAAGGCCTCGGACGAGGGCAGGATGCGGGAGGCGAGTTTCATGGGCGGCTCGGAGGCTGAAGGGAACAGGCGGCGTGTCCGCCGGGCTGCGGCCCATGGATCGCCAGAAAGTATTGACGCAGATCAAGGCGGTCAGGCCATTGCGGGACGAGGGTCGCCCGCGTCGGTAACTCCAAGGTATGCAGATGCACACGATGATTCCCGCGGCCGTCGCCGCAAGCCTCGCCCTCTTCGCCGCCGCGCCCGTCGCCGCGCAATCGGCCGGAGAGATGACCTTCGGCCTCGGTATCGGCAGCGTGATGCCGAAGTCCGACAACGGCACGCTGACCGCAGGCGACCTCGAGGTCGGCAACGAGATCCAGCCGACGATCACCTTCGAATATTTCATCCGCGACAACCTGGGGATCGAGATCCTCGCGGCCACGCCGTTCAAGCACGACCTGAAGGTGGGTGGCGCTGACATCGGCTCGGTCAAGCATCTGCCGCCGACGGTGACGCTGCAGTATCACTTCCCGACCGGCGGCGCCTTCGCGCCCTTCATCGGGGCGGGCGTGACCTATGTGACCTTCTTCGAGGAACGCACCCCGCTCGGCGCTCTGAAACTCGATGACAGCTGGGGCCTCTCGGTGCACGCGGGCTTCGACTACTGGCTGAACGACCGCAACGCGATCCGCGCCGACGTCCGCTGGATGGACATCGACAGCGACGTGACGCTCGAGGGCGTGGATCGCGGCACGGCCGAGATCGATCCCGTGGTGGTGGGCGTGTCCTACATCTGGAAATTCTGATCCTGCGGCCGGCCCGGTTCTGCCGGGCCGGTTCCTCCGGCGGTCAAGGACACTCCTGCCCGCGGGGGGTGAGGCACGCCGCGCCACCGCTCAGCCCGCCATCAGTTCGCGGCCGATGAGCATCCGGCGGATCTCGGACGTGCCGGCACCGATTTCCATCAGCTTGGCATCCCGGAAGAGACGGCTCACGACGGAGTCGTTCAGGAAGCCCGCCCCGCCAAGCGCCTGCACCGCCTGATGGGCCTGCACCATCGCCTGCTCCGAGGCATAGAGCACGCAGCCCGCCGCATCCGCCCGCGTCACGCGCCCCGCGTCGCAGGCGCGGGCCACCTCATAGACATAGGCCCGCGCGGTGTTCAGCGCGACATACATGTCGGCGAGCTTGCCCTGCATCAGCTGGAAACTTCCGATCGGCTGGCCGAACTGCTGGCGGCCTTGGCAATAGGGCACCACCTCGTCGAGACAGGCCGCAAGGATGCCCGTGCCGATGCCCGAAAGCACCACACGCTCGTAATCGAGACCCGACATGAGGACCCGGACGCCCTTGCCCTCGGCGCCGAGGACGTTCTCGAACGGCACCTCGCAGTCCTCGAAGATCAGCTCGCCCGTGTTGGACCCCCGCATCCCCACCTTGTCGAAATGCGGCGAGGTCGAGAATCCCTTCATCGACTTCTCGATCAGGAAGGCGGTGATGCCCTTCGCCCCCGCCTCGGGGTCGGTCTTGGCATAGACCACCAGCACATCCGCATCCGGCCCGTTGGTGATCCAGTATTTCGTGCCGTTCAGCACATAGTAGCCGTTCCGCTTTTCCGCCTTCAGCTTCATCGACACCACGTCCGAGCCCGCGCCCGCCTCGGACATGGCCAGCGCGCCCACATGCTCGCCCGAGACGAGCTTGGGCAGGTAGCGCGCCTGCTGCTCGGGGCTGCCGTTCAGGCGGATCTGGTTCACGCAGAGGTTCGAATGCGCCCCGTAGCTGAGCGAGACCGAGGCCGAAGCGCGCGCCACCTCCTCCACGGCGATCGTGTGGGCGAGATAGCCCATGTCCGAGCCGCCGAACTCCTCGGGCACCGTGATGCCCAGCAGGCCCAGCTCGCCCATCTCGCGCCAGAGCTCGGCCGGAAAGACGTTCTCGCGGTCGATCCGGGCGGCCATGGGCTTCACCCGCTCCTGCGCCCAGGCGTGGACGGTCTCGCGGAGGGCGACGATCTCGTCGCCGAGGTCGAAGGTCATCGGAGCGTGGAACATGCGGCGAGCCTTTTATTGAACATGTGTTCATTTCTTGCCGGACCGGCGCGAGTCGGTCAAGTGCGGCGTGCGAGGGCCTCGCGCGGCGGGCGGAACTGCGCCATGCTCGGCGCCAGGACAGGAGGTGCGGATGATGCGAGTCTGGTTTCTGCTGGCAGCCCTGGTGGCGGCGCCCGCCGCGGCCGAGGTTGTGGGCAAGGTGGGGGTGGACTGGGTCGGCAACGACATCCTGGTCGAGGCGATCCCCGATCCGCAGGTGCAGGGCGTCACCTGCCACATCGCCTATTTCGACCGATCGGTGATCGACCGGCTAAGGCAGGGCAACTGGTTCGAGGATCCGTCCAACGCCTCGATCGCCTGCCGCCAGACCGGCCCCGTCACGGTGGGCAAGATCGACCGATCGCGGGACGGCGAGGAGATCTTCAAGGCGAGCCGCTCGCTCGTGCTGAAGTCGCTCAGGATCACGCGGATCTATGACGAGCCCAACGACACGCTGATCTATCTCGTCCATGCGCGGGAACTGACGGAAGGCTCGGCCAAGATGTCGATCTCGACCGTCCCGCTGTGGCGCGCGCGGCAGGAGTAAGGGCTGCCGCCGCGGCCTCAGCCCAGCAGGCGGGCCGCCAACGCGGGCAGATCGTCGAAATGATCGAGCAGCGCCTCGGGCCCGAGGGCGGCCACCTCCCGGCCGCTGGGCCCGAAGGTCACCAGCGCGACCGGAACGCCCGCCGCCCGCGCCGTCTCGCGGTCGGTGCGCGTGTCGCCCACCAGCATCGAGCGCGCGACCGCCCCGCCCGCCCTTTCGACCGAAGCGACATAGGGCGCGGGATCGGGCTTGCGCACGGGCAGCGTGTCCGCGCCGATCATCGCGTCGAACAGATGCCGGATCTCCATGAGGCCGAGCAGCGTCTCGGCCAGGGCCTCGGGCTTGTTGGTGCAGACGGCGGTGGCATATCCCTCGGCCCGCAGCCGCTCCACCGCGTCCCGCGCGCCGGGATAGAGAGTCGTATGCACGTCGATCGCACAGCGGTAGTTCTCGAGCAGGATCGGGTAATGCAGGTCGATGTCGGCCTCGGACCAGCGCCCCTCCAGCCTCTCGAACCCGAGCCTCAGCATCGCGCGGCCGCCGTGAAAGGCCGTCAGCGCATCCTTCAGCGGATCGAGCGGTTCCCCCCGGCCCAGGGCCCGGAAACAGGCATTGGCCGAGGCGATGAGATCGGCGCTCGTGTCGGCCAGCGTCCCGTCGAGATCGAACACCACCGTGCGAAGGGTGCCGCCGGGCGCGGGCTGCGGGCCGTCTTGGGGATCGGTGCGCATCGTGCCTCCTGAAACAGCCGGTAAAAGAGTGTGATGGCCGCGCGCTTGCGGCTTGGCCATTCCCCGTTAAAAGGTGCGCATAGCAAAGGAAAGGGTGCCCATGAGCCGTCCGACCGTTTCGCTGATCGTTCTCGCTGCCGGACAGGGCACCCGGATGAACTCGGACCTGCCCAAGGTGCTGCACCGCGTCGGCGCGGCGCCCATGCTGCACCACGCGCTGCGCGCCGGCCAGTCGCTCGAGCCCGAGCGCGTGGTGGTTGTCGCGGGTCACGGCGCCGAGCAGGTCGCCCGTGCCGCGCGGGCCTTCGACGAGACGGTCGAGGTCGTCGTGCAGGCCGAACAGCTCGGCACGGCCCACGCCGTCGCCCAGGCGGCCCCGCTTCTGGCCGATGCGCCGGGAGAGGTGGTGGTGCTCTACGGCGACACGCCCTTCATCCGGCCCGAAACGCTCGAGCGGATGATCGAGATGCGGGCGCGCCATGCGGTGGTCGTGCTGGGCTTCGAGGCCGCCGATCCGGGCCGCTACGGCCGCCTCGTCTCCCGCGGCGAAGAGCTCGACCGGATCGTGGAATGGAAGGACGCCACGGATGAAGAGCGCGCGATAACCCTATGCAATTCCGGCGTGATCTGCGCCGAGACGCAGCTTCTGTTCTCGCTCGTCTCGGAGGTGGGCAACGCCAATGCCGCGGGCGAATATTACCTGACGGACGTGGTGGCCCTCGCGCGGGCCAAGGGCCTGTCCGCCGGCGTGGCCATCTGCGACGAGGCCGAGACGCTCGGCGTGAACACCCGCGCGCAACTGGCTGCCGCCGAAGCGGAATTCCAGAATCTGTCCCGCGCCGCGGCGCTCGAGGACGGGGTGACGCTCACTGCGCCCGACACGGTCTTCTTCGCGCTCGACACCTTCCTGGGCCGCGACGCGATCGTGGGGCCGAACGTGGTCTTCGGCCCCGGTGTGACGGTCGAATCCGGTGCCGAGATCCGGGCCTTCTGCCATCTGGAAGGCTGCCACATCTCGCGCGGGGCGACGGTCGGGCCCTTCGCCCGCCTGCGTCCGGGTGCGGAACTGGCCGAGGATGTGCATGTCGGCAACTTCGTCGAGATCAAGAACGCGGTGCTCGACGAGGGGGTGAAGGTGGGCCACCTCACCTATCTCGGCGACGCGCATGTGGGCGAGCACACCAACATCGGCGCGGGCACGGTGACCTGCAACTATGACGGGGTGAACAAGCACCGGACCGAGATCGGCGCCCATGCCTTCATCGGCTCGGACACGATGCTGGTGGCGCCGGTCAAGGTCGGGGCGCGCGCGATGACGGCGTCGGGCTCGGTCATCACCGAGGATGTTCCCGCCGAGGCGCTGGCCGTGGGCCGGGCGCGGCAGGTGACGAAAGCCGGTCTGGCCACGCGGCTGATGGAGATGTTCCGCGCCGCAAGGGACGCAAGCAGGAAGGGAGCGAACTGATGTGCGGGATTGTCGGCGTCCTTGGCAACCACGAGGTCGCGCCCCTTCTGGTCGAGGCGCTGAAGCGTCTGGAATATCGCGGCTATGACTCGGCCGGCATCGCCACCGTGAACGGCGGCAAGCTCGACCGCCGCCGCGCGGTGGGCAAGCTCGTCAATCTCTCGGACCTTCTGGTGCACGAGCCTCTCGCCGGCAAGAGCGGGATCGGTCACACCCGCTGGGCCACGCACGGCGCCGCGACCGTCACCAACGCCCATCCCCACCGCGCGGGCCCGGTCGCGGTCGTCCACAACGGCATCATCGAGAACTTCCGCGAGCTGCGCGCCGAACTGGCCGAGGCCGGTTGCGGGTTCGAAAGCCAGACCGACACCGAGACCGTGGCCCTGCTCACGCAGATGCACATGGCGCGTGGGCTGACCCCGCGCGAGGCCGCGGCCGAGACGCTCTCGCGCCTGACCGGGGCCTTCGCGCTCTGCTTCCTCTTCGAGGGTGAGGACGATCTGCTGATTGCCGCCCGCAAGGGCTCGCCGCTGGCGATCGGGCATGGCGACGGCGAGATGTTCGTGGGCTCGGACGCGATCGCGCTGGCACCGATGACCGACGCGATCACCTATCTCGAGGAAGGCGACTGGGCCGTCGTCACCCGCGCGGGCGCCGAGATCTTCGACAGTCACGGCCGCCGCGTGAACCGCGCCACCTGCCGGATCCAGATCGACGCGACGCGGATCGAGAAGGCCGGCTACAAGCATTTCATGGCCAAGGAGATCGCCGAGCAGCCGGTCGTGCTGGCCGATGCGTTGCGCCACTACGTCCAGAACGGGCGGATCAACCTGCCGGGTGTCGATTTCACCGGTGTGGACCGGGTGACGCTGGTCGCCTGCGGCACGGCCTCCTACGCCTGCCATGTGGCGAAATACTGGTTCGAGCAGATCGCGGGCCTGCCGGCGGACGTCGATATCGCGTCCGAGTTCCGCTACCGCGAGCCGGTGCTCTCGCCCACCTCCTGGGCCATCTTCGTGAGCCAGTCGGGCGAGACGGCCGACACGCTGGCCGCGCTGCGCCATGCGGGCGAGGGCGTGGCGCGCACGCTGGCGGTGGTGAACGTGCCCACCTCGTCGATCGCGCGCGAGGCGAACCTTGCGCTCCCGATCCTTGCCGGCGTCGAAGTGGGGGTGGCCTCGACCAAGGCCTTCACCTGCCAGCTTACGGTGCTGGCACTTCTGGCGCTGAAGGCGGCGCATGACCGCGGCCGGATCGACGCGACTGAACTGGGCCGCAAGCTCGACGCGCTGGCGACGCTGCCGGGGCTGATGAACCACGCGCTCGGGCTGGCCGACGACATCCAGAGCCTCGCGGGCGAGCTGGCCGAGGCGCAGGACATCCTTTTCCTCGGCCGCGGCCCGATGTTCCCGCTCGCCCTTGAGGGGGCGCTGAAACTCAAGGAAATCAGCTACATCCACGCCGAAGGTTATGCATCGGGCGAGCTGAAGCACGGCCCCATCGCGCTGATCGACAACCGCGTGCCGGTGATCGTGATGGCCCCGCGCGACGGGCTCTTCGACAAGACCGTGTCCAACATGCAGGAGGTCATGGCCCGCCACGGCAAGGTTCTTCTGATCTCGGACGCGCACGGGGTCGAGGAGGCGGGCGCCGGTTGCTGGCAGACCCTCACGCTGCCGCAGGTCGCGGACTTTCTGGCGCCGATCCTCTATGCGGTGCCGGCGCAGCTTCTGGCCTATCACACCGCAATCGCCAAGGGCACCGACGTGGACCAGCCGCGCAACCTCGCCAAGTCGGTGACGGTGGAATAGTCGCCGCGGTGCCCGGCCGTGTGGCACGGGCACCCGCCGTTCCGGGCGGACAGGCGCGCCCTCGTCAGGCCGATGCACCCAGCGATGCGGCCGCGGCGGCGAGCGCCCCGTTCCCGTGGGGGATATCGAGCGCGGCAAGGCCCGCCTCCATCACGGCCAGCGCGCCCAGCGTCATGTGGGCGTTCACATGGCCCATGTGCGCCACGCGCAGGAAGCCGTGATAGGCCGGCTCGGACGGCAGCGCCATTCCGAGCCCGATGCCCAGCGTGACCCCGGCCCGCGTCTCGGTCCATTCCCTCAGCCGCGTCGCATGGGGCGCGCCCATCCGGGCCGCGGTGACCGAACGTCCCCGGTGGGCGGGATCGGCCACGTTCAGCGCGATCTCGGGGTTGCCCTCGCCCCAGTGCTCGAAGGCCGTCCAGACCGCGCGGGCCAGCGCCTCGTGCCGCGCCCAGACCGCGGGCAGCCCCTCTTCGAGGATCATGTCGAGCGCGGCCCGCAGCCCATACAGGTGGTGCGTGGGCGCGGTGCCGCAGAAGTGCTGCCAGAATTCGGTGCCGAAGCTGCGCGGGGTCCAGTCCCAGTAGGGCGTGCGCAGGTCCGAGGTCCGGCACCGCTCGTGCGCCCGGTCGGAATACCAGACGAAGCCGAGGCCGGGCGGCGTCATCAGCCCCTTCTGGCTGGCCGAGACGGTCACATCCGCCCCCCATTCGTCCATGCGGTATTCGTCACAGGCCAGCGAGGCGATGCAATCGACCGCCAGCAGCGCCGGATGGCCCGCCGCGTCCATCGCCCGGCGAAGCGCGGGCACATCGTTGCGGATCGAGCTGGCCGTATCGACATGCGTCACCAGCACCGCCTTGATCCGGTGGGCCCGATCGGCGCGCAACGCCTCCTCGAGCCGGGCGGGATCGGCGGGCGAGGAACGGCCGAAGTCGATCAGCTCGACCTCGACTCCCATGGCGCGCGCGCTCTCGGCCCAGCCGTGGCCGAAGCGGCCGGTGGCCAGCACGATGGCCCGGTCCCCGCGGCTGAAGAGGTTCGCGTTCGCCGCCTCCCATGCGCCATGCCCGTTCGCGATGTAGAGCGCGACGTGATGCGCGGTGCCCGCCACCCGCTTCAGATCCGGCCAGAGCCCCGCCACCAGCTCGTGCAGCGCCCCTTCGTAGATGTTGGGCGCCGCGCGATGCATCGCGTTCAGCACCCGGTCCGGCATGGCGGAAGGACCGGGAATGGCGAGATAGGGTCGGCCGTGTGCAAGCGACATGATGTTCTCCGGAGGGACGTGACACTTGGCTACGCGCGGCCGTCAGGAAGGTCAATCGGGCCGCAAGCGGCGCGGATGTCGGCCCCGGCCGCGGCGGCGACGGGCCCGGTCCGCCGGCCGGGCCTTCGGGCCGCCCCGCCTTGCCAGCGGCCGCGCTTTCGCGATAGACCCGGCGAACCCCTTGATCGAGGCCGCCCTTGCCCCGCACGCCCGACGATCCGCGCTACACGTCCGGCCGCCTGTTCGGCAGGCTCTGGACCGGCTACCTCCGGCGCCACACCGGAACGATGGCGCTGGCCTTCCTGCTGAACGTGATGGAGGGCTCGACGCTGGGGGCACTCTCCTGGCTGATCCAGCCGCTCTTCGACCAGGTCTTCGCGCCCGGAGGCAACCGGCTGCTTCTCTGGGTGGGGCTCGCCATCCTCGGTCTGTTCGTGCTGCGCGGCGCGACCTCGGTCGCCTCGAAGGCGCTGCTCACCCGTGTGTCGCAGATCAGCTCGACCGCCATGCAGGTGGATCTGCTGCGCCACATCCTCACGCTCGATCAGGGCTTCTTCCAGAAGAACCCGCCCGGCGCGCTGATGGAGCGGGTTCAGGGCGACACGACGGCGGTGCAGGGCGTCTGGTCGAGCGTCATCCTCGGCATGGGGCGCGATGTCGTCTCGCTGATCGGCCTCTTCACGGTGGCGCTGCTGATCGACCCGATCTGGACGCTGGCCGCGCTGGTGGGGGCGCCGATCCTGATCCTGCCCGCGGTCGTGGTGCAACGCTACATCCGCCGCAAGACCCAGCAGATGCGCGTGCAGGCGGGCGAACGCTCGACCCGGCTGGACGAGATCTTCCACGGAATCCAGCCGATCAAGCTGAACCGGATGGAGGGCTACCAGCTTGCCCGTTTCCGCCGGATCTCGGACCTGATCGTGCGCGGGCAGCTGAAGATGGCCGTGGGCCGGGCGGCCATGCCTGCGCTGATCGACGTGATCACCGGCATCGGCTTCTTTGCCGTGCTGATGCTCGGCGGACGCGAGATCGCGGCGGGAGAGCGGACGACGGGTGAGTTCATGTCCTTCTTCACCGCCATGGCGCTGACCTTCCAGCCGCTGCGCCGGCTGGGCGACCTGTCGGGCTTCTGGCAGATCGCGGCGGCGAGCCTCGAGCGGATCTACCGGCTGTTCGACACCGAGCCCGAGGTGATCCGCCGGCCCGCCAGCGCCGCGCCGAAGGCCGGCACGCCCGACATCCGGCTCGAGAACGTGCATTTCTCCTACGACGGGCACGCGGTGCTGAACGGCCTGACGCTGCGCGCCGCGCCGGGCCGGATGACGGCGCTGGTCGGCCCGTCGGGCGCCGGCAAGAGCACGGTCTTCCACCTGCTGACCGGCCTGATCGAGCCCAGTGCGGGCCGCGTGCTGATCAACGGGGTCGATGCGGCCGACATGGATCTGGCCGACCTGCGCGCCCAGTTCGCCGTCGTCTCGCAGGAGGCGGGGCTCTTCGACGAGACCATCCGCGAGAACGTGACGCTCGGCCGCGAGGTGCCCGAGGACCGGCTGCGCGCCTCGCTGGAGGCGGCGCATGTGACGGACTTCATGGACCTCCTGCCCGAGGGCGACCTGACCCCGGCCGGCCCCCGCGGCTCGCGCCTGTCGGGCGGCCAGAGGCAGCGGGTGGCCATTGCGCGCGCGCTTGTCTCGGATGCGCCGGTGCTGCTGCTCGACGAGGCCACGTCGGCGCTCGATGCGGCCTCGGAGGCGCTGGTCGCCGAGGCGCTGGCGCGGCTTGGCGAGGGGCGCACGACGCTCGTGATTGCGCACCGGCTCTCGACGGTCCGGCAGGCGGACCGGATCGTGGTGATGGAGGCGGGCCGCGTCGCGGACGAAGGCACGCACGAGGAGTTGCTGGCGCGGGGCGGCCTCTATGCCGAGCTGCACCGGCTGCAGTTCAGGAACGGAGAGGCCGATGCCGGGTGAGATCGCGACGGACCGCAGGCTCTGGGAGCTGACGGGCAAGGACGGGCTGCATTTCCTGCAAGGCCTGGTCTCGAACGATGTCCGGCCGCTGGAACGCGGCGACGGGATCGTCTGGGCCGCGCTCCTGTCACCGCAGGGCAAGTATCTGGCGGACTTCTTCATCGTCCGCCTTGAGGGGAGGCTCTTCATCGACATCTCCGACCGGCTGGCCGAGGCCACGTTCCGCCGTCTCGGCATGTACAAGCTGCGCGCCGATGTGCAGATCGCGCCTCTGGATCTGCCGGTCGTGCGCGGCCTCGGCGCCCCGCCCGCGGGCGCCCTGCCCGATCCGCGGCACCCCGACCTCGGCTGGCGCGGCTACGGCCTGACGGGCGATGCGCCCTCGATCGACTGGGACGCGATCCGGGTGGCCCATGTGATCCCCGAGAGCGGGCTCGAGCTGATCCCCGACGACAGCTACATCCTCGAGTCCGGCTTCGAGCGCCTGCACGGCGTCGATTTCCGCAAGGGCTGCTATGTGGGGCAGGAAGTCACCGCGCGGATGAAGCACAAGACCGAGCTGCGCAAGGGCCTCGTGCGGGTCTCGATTTCGGGCGACGCGCCTTTCGGCGCCGAGATCACGGCGGACGGCAAGCCGGTCGGCACGCTCTTCACCCGCTCGGGCGAGCGCGCCATCGCCTTTGTCCGCCACGATCGCACCGCGGGCGAGATGCGGGCGGGCGAGGCGGTGCTGGCGCTCGACAGCGCGGCGACCTGAACCGGCCGGCCGGGGCCCCGCCTCAGACGCGCTCGGAATATTCCATGAGTTCGGTGTGCACGAGGATCTCCTCGTCCGTGCCGATGAAGGGTGGCACCATGATCCGCATTCCGTTGTCGAGTATGGCGGGCTTGTAGCTGTTGGCCGCGGTCTGGCCCTTGACCACCGGCTCGGTCTCGACGACGCGGCACCGCACCTTGGGCGGCAGCGTCACGTTGAGCGCCTCATCGCCGTAGTAGTTGACCGTCGCCACCATGCCGTCCTGCAGGAAGGGGCGCCGGTCGCCCAGAAGCTCGGCGTCGATCTCGACCTGCTCGAAGGTCTCGGCGTCCATGAAGATCAGCCGGCCGTCGCTTTCATAGAGGAACTGCTGGTCCTTGTTCTCAAGCTCCGTCCGCTCGACCTTGTCCTCGGAACGGAACCGCTCGTTCAGCTTGCGCCCGTCACGGAGGTTCTTCAGCTCGACCTGCGCGAAGGCGCCGCCCTTGCCGGGCTTCACATGGTTGACCTTCACGGCCGCCCAGAGCCCCCCGTCATGCTCAAGGATGAATCCCGGCTTGATCTCGTTTCCGTTAATCTTTGGCATGGCTCATCCCGGCGCGCTTGATCGGCTGTGGCCGCACGCTATATATGCGGCCGGGCCGGGCGGCAATGCCTCTGGATAGGATGGCTTTCGGAGACGAGACTTGATCTGAGTGCATGGCAGGCATTCCAAACAGGGGATGCCGAATCGCGCCTCGGTATGCATATTCGCCGGACGCCACAAGAGAAAAGAGCAAGAACAGGACAAACTCATGGCCGATTTCATTGACAGCACCGCTTTCAACTTCGAACAAGGGCAACGTGCCCGAAAGTTGTTCGCTGCTGTGGTGCTGGCCGCGCTGGACGATGCCATCGCGGACGACAAGAAGTATGGCAACGGGCCGGAGCAGATCGCCCGCTGGGCGCGCTCGCGCGACGGGCGCGAAGTGCTGTCCTGTGCCGGGATCGACCCCAACGAGCGGGTCGTGAAGGGACTGATGGAATTCGTCAGCAAGGGCATCCGCACCTCGGTCGCGCTGTCGCGCGAAGAGAGCGAGCGGCGTCATGCCCTCGAGCTGGATCAGGCCGAAGCGGCCTGAACTCCGCCTGCGACCTGACGCACGGATCGCGCGCCCCTCGGGGCGCGTTTTCCATTTGGCCCATCGCTTTGGAGCAAGGTCCGGCCGGTTGACCCATCCCGTTGGTGCAAGGTCCGGCCGGCCCGATCAGCCGTCGGACGGATCGCGCGTGAGGATGGCGCGGTGGATCTCGGCGCGCACCAGCTTGCGGATGTTGCGGGTGATGCGCTCGCCCATCGGCCCCTGAAGCTCTTCGCGGAGCACCGCACGGACGATCTCGCGCAGATGCTCTTCGTCCAGCGCATGCGGCGCCTCGGCCTGTGCGGGCGCGTCGGGCAGGCTCTCGTCCCGCAGGACCGGAGGCTCCTCTGCGGCTGGCTCGTCCCTTGGCGCGGAGGGAGCGGTGGGTCCGAAACTGACCACCGTCGAGGATGTTTCCAGAGCGGCCTGCCCCTCGGGAAGCCACCCCTCCTCGGCCTCCATGAAGGGTGCGGGGGGCACGGATTCCGGTGCCGCCACCACCCGAAGCGCGGGCGTCAGAACCAGAGGGTCGGGCGTCGCCGCGGGGGGATGTGTCTCCGACCCTTCCGCCACAAGGCGGCGGATCGAGGACAGGACATCTCCATAATCCACATTGGTCATGCGTTCCGACATCCTGTCCCCCGGTGGTAGGTCACGCCCCACCTTAGGTCGGCAGCCCCTTGCGCACAAGTTCCAGACCCGTAGGCCGGAGCATTCTCTTGCGCCGGGTGCCGGAACGCTTGCGGGACGGGCCTTCATGAAAAAGGGCCGGACAAGCCGGCCCGTCTTCCCTCTCTGCGCCCGGTCAGTTCCGGCCGATCGACTGAAGCACGCGGTCGAGCCGCTTGCCCTGCGAACTGGTTGCCGGAGCGTGCTTGACGGCATTGTAATAGGCCGCCGGATCATAGGTCGGGATGCCGAGGTTCAGATGCTCGACCGTCAGCAGGCCCATCGAGGCGAGCACCTGGTAGATGCCGACATAGCGCCGCGCCTCAGCCGTGAGCCGGTCAGCCTGGGCGCTGAGCAGGTCCTGTTCGGCGTTCAGCACGTCGAGCGTGGTCCGCGCGCCCAGCGTCGCCTCTTCACGCACGCCTTCAAAGGCGGTGCGCGCGGCCCGGATCTCTTCATCGCCCGCGGCAATGGCGGCGGTGGCAACATCCACCGTGGACCAGGCGTTGCCCACGTTCTGCGCGACGTTCACACCGATCTGAAGGAGGTTGGCCTTCTGCGCATCCCGGTTGGCGAGCGACTGACGGAAGACCGCCGACAACTCGCCCCCGGCATAGAGCGTGTGCCGAAGTGCGATGCCGACGCTGCCGGACTCGCGTCCCTCATCGTTGATGCCAACCCGCGCCTCGCCGTTGATCGTCGGCTTCATGGCGGCCTTCGCACGCGCCACGTTCAGGTCGGCGGCGGCCACCTGACGCTGGGCCTGCCGGACCTGCGGATGGGTGCGCAGCGCAACCTGACGCGCGGCTTCCAGCGAGGCTGCGGTGCGCGGCGGCGCCGGCCTCGGGGCGAGATCCCCCGGATAACGGCCGACGGCCGCCTTGTAAGCCTCCCGCGCGACGACGAGATCCCCCTCGGCCGAGGTCAGATCCGAGCGCGAGCCGGCCAGAGCGGCCTGGGCCTGCGAAACGTCGGTGCGCGTCACTTCGCCCACCTCGAACCGATCCTCCGCGGCCTGGAGTTCCTGCTCGATCAGGCCGAGGTTGTTGCGCCGCAGGTTCACGATGGCCTGCGCCAGCTGCACGCGAACGTAGGCATCCACCGCATCGAGCAGCACGTTCTGCTCGACCTGCAGCAGCGCCTCGCGCGTGGCGAGCACGGATTCCTTCGCGGCCTCGACCGCCAGTGCGTTGCGCCCGAAATCATAAAGCGTCATCGAGGCCGTGAGCCCGATGGACGAGTTCAGATCCTCGACATTGTAGCGGCGGGCAGGGTCGACGAGGTCGCCCCTCACGCGCTGGAAGCTGTAGGACGATTCCGCCACGAACTGAACGACGGGCCGCAGGGCCGCGACCGCGACGGCCACATCCTCATCCGTGGCCCGCAGGAGCGCCCGGTTCTGCTCGAGCAGGTTGCTGTTGCGGTAGGCGGAGATAAGGGCATCGGCCAGCGTTTCCGCCTGGGCCGCGGACGCCATCACCGCCAGAGCCGAGCAGGTCGCCGCTGCCCACAATCTGATCTTTCGCATTCCCATCTCCACTGTCTTATCAATATCTTGTTTTGGAACTAATTGCCTCAGAGCGCAAAATCGCGCTTCACCTCGAATCCCGGCAGGACCGGGGCGCTTGCATTGAACACCGGGCGCCAGGTGACGGCCCCATCCACCTTGTAGCCGATCCGCGCGACGCCGAGCGGCCCCTCCATGAAGATGCAGCCGATGCGGCCGCCTTCCTTGAGCTGGTCGAGAAGCGACTGCGGCACCGTCTCGACCGCGCCTTCGACCGTGATGACGTCATAGGGGCCGTGGCGCCCGGCGCCGCTGGTCAGCGGGCCCACGATGACGGCGGCATTGTCCACGCCCTCGGCCGAGAGGGTGCGCTGCGCCTCGGCGGCGAGTTGCTCATCCTCTTCGAGGCCCACTACGGCTTCGGCCAGCCGCGCGATCACGGCGCAGGAATAGCCCAGCCCGCAACCCACATCGAGAACCGATTCCACCGGCTGGATGTTCAGCGTGTCGAGAAGTTTCGCGAAGGTCCGCGGCTCGAGCAGCACCCGGTTCGGCGCCACCACCACATTCTCGCTCATGTAGGCGACTTCCCGCAGGGCGCGCGGCACATAGACCTCGCGCGGCACGGTCAGCATCGCATCGATGATCGGGAACTTCGTCACGTCCGAGGGGCGGATCTGCGTATCCACCATCATCATGCGCCGCGTTGCAAAATCCGTCATCTGCCAAGCTCTTCCGTCAGCCACAGTCCTCTTCCTCTTGCCACAGATGCGCGGGCGCGGCAACAGAGCGCGGCGGCGGTTTATCCACAGAGTGGCGTGCATCACACGAACTTGCCTCGGGGGCAGCGCCGCGCCAATCTGCGCAGGCCACAGCGCCGGAGCCCCCCGCATGACCTCTTCCCCCGTCCGAAACGGCGACGTTTCCTTCTGGTTCGCCGATCTCGGCGGCCTTCCCGCGCGGCGCCCGCCCCTGCCCGGAGACACGCGGGCCGATGTCTGCATCGTGGGCGCGGGCTACACCGGGCTCTGGGCCGCGCTCTATCTGAAGGAGCAGGCGCCCGAGCTTGACGTGCTGGTGGTCGAGAAGGAGTTCGCGGGCTTTGGCGCCTCGGGGCGCAACGGCGGCTGGCTGACCGGCAGCTTCGCCTGGAACCATGACCGCTACCTCTCGACCGGAACGGCCGAGGGCGTGCGCGCCATGGTGGCCGCCATGAGCGGCACGGTGGACGAGGTGATCCGCATGGCCGAAGCGGAGGGAATCGACGCCGACATCCATCGGACCGACGAGCTGATGGTGGCGGTGACGCCCGCGCAGCGGGCGCGGGCCGAGGCCGAAGTGCGCCACCGCCAGGCTTGGGGCGAGGAACGGGTCAGCTTCCTCGGGGCCGATGCGCTCGCCCGGCGCGTCCGCATCCCGAAGGCGGAAGGGGCGATGGTGGTGGGCGGTGTCGCACGGGTGCAGCCGGCCAAACTCGTGCGCGGGCTGGCCGCGGCCGCCGAGCGGCGCGGCGTGCGGATCGCCGAGGGCACCGAGGTGCTCGGCATCGCCCCCGGCCGGGTCGAGACGCGGCGGGGCACGGTGCAGGCGCGGGTCATCCTGCGCGCGACCGAGGGCTTCACCGCCACCCTGCCCGGCCTGAAGCGCGAGTGGCTGCCGCTCAACTCGGCCCAGATCGTGACCGAGCCGCTGCCGCCCGAGGTCTGGGACCGGATCGGCTGGGAGGGCGCCGAGATCCTCGGCGACATGGCCAACGCCTATTGCTACTGCCAGCGCACGCGCGAAGGGCGCATCGCGGTCGGCGCCCGCGGGCGGGCCTACCGCATGGCCTCGCGCATCGACACGCGCGGCGAGGCCGAAGCCGTCACCGTGGCCCATCTGCTGAAGCGGTTGAGTCGGCATTTCCCGGCCGCGGCCGGGGCGCGGATCGACCATGCCTGGGGTGGGGTGCTGGGCGTGCCGCGCGACTGGTGCGCGACGGTGGGCCTCGATCCCGCGACGGGGATCGGCTGGGCGGGCGGCTATGTGGGGGTGGGCGTCTCGACCTCGAACCTCGCAGGGCGCACGCTGGCCGACCTCGCGCTCGGGCGGGACACGGCGCTGACGCGGCTGCCGTGGGTCAACCGCCGCGTCCGCCGGTGGGAGCCCGAGCCGTTGCGCTGGCTGGGCGTGCGGGGGATGTATCGGCTGCTCGAGGCCGCGGACCGGCAGGAAGAGGCTGGCGGCCCTCCCTCGTGGCTGGCAACCCTCGGCCACCGGCTGGCGGGGCGCTGACCCGCCGGCCAGCGCCTCGATGTCAGAGCGCCCGCGGCTTCGCCGTCTGCCGCAGCGGCATCACGCGCCCCCGCGCGAGCGCGCCCCGCGCGGTGGCCGCGATATCCTCGGCCCGGAGACCCGCATCGGCATACATGTCCTCGGGGCTTGCCTGCTCGATGAAGCGGTCGGGCAAGGTCATCACCCGGAGCGCGAGGCCACCGTCAAAGCCGCCCGAATTGGCTAGGTAGTGCATGACATGGGCGCCGAAGCCGCCCATGGACCCCTGCTCCACCGTCACCAGCGCCGGGTGATGGCGCACGAGCTGGTCGATCAGGCCTGTGTCGAGCGGCCGCGAGAAGCGGGCGTCGGCGACCGTCGCACTCACCCCCTCGGCCTCAAGGAGCTTCGCGGCCTGCAACGCCTCGTGCAGATGCGCGCCGAAGGAGAGGATCGCCACATCCGTCCCCTCGCGCACCACCCGGCCACGGCCCGGTTCCAGCACAGTGCCGCGCTCGGGCATCTCGACGCCCAACCCTTCGCCGCGCGGGAAGCGGAAGGCGATCGGCCCTTCGTCGAAGGCCACGGCGGTCGCGATCATGTGGACGAGTTCCGCCTCGTCGGCGGCGGCCATCACGGTCATGTTCGGCAACGTCGTCAGGAAGCCCACGTCGAAGGCCCCCGCATGGGTCGCGCCATCCGCGCCCACCAGCCCCGCCCGGTCGATCACGAAGCGCACCGGCAGGTTCTGCAGCGCCACGTCATGCGCGATCTGGTCATAACCCCGCTGCAGGAACGAGGAATAGATCGCGCAGAACGGCTTCATCCCGGCCCCGGCGAGGCCGGCGGCAAAGGTCACGGCATGCTGCTCGGCGATGCCCACGTCGAAGACGCGGTTCGGGAACCGCTTCTGCATGATGTCCACCCCCGTGCCCGAGGGCATGGCGGCGGTGATCGCCACGATCCGCGGATCGCGGGCGGCCTCGTCGGTCAGGGTGGTGCCGAAGACCTTGGTGTAGTTGGGCGCGTTGGCGACCGACTTCTTCTGCTCGCCCGTGACAGGGTCGAACTTGTTGACCCCATGATACTTGTCGGGGGCGTTCTCGGCAGGCGCGTAGCCCTTGCCCTTCTTCGTCACGACATGGATCAGCACCGGCCCCGTCGTGCGCGCCCGCGCCGCCCGCAGCGTCTGCAAGAGCGAGGGCATGTCGTGCCCGTCGATGGGGCCGACATAGGTGAAGCCCAGTTCCTCGAAGAGCGTGCCGCCGCCGGGCATGCCCGTCACGAGTTGCCGCGCCCGGCGCGCCCCGTCGCGGAGCGGCCCCGGCAGCGACGCCTCGATCCCGTCGGCCGCGGCCCGCAGCGTCGCGAAGGGCGCCTTGGACGAGAGGTTCACGAGGTAGCGCGCCAGCGCCCCCACGGGCGGGGCGATGCTCATGTCATTGTCGTTCAGGATCACGAACAGCCGCTTGTTCAGGTGGCCGGCGTGGTTCAGCGCCTCGTAGGCCATGCCCGCGGTGATCGAGCCGTCGCCGATCACGGCGATCGTGTCGCCGACCGGCTGGCCCAGTTCACGCCCCATGGCGAAGCCCAGGGCGGCGGAGATCGAGGTCGAGGAATGGGCGGCGCCGAACGGGTCGTAGTCGGACTCGGACCGCTTGGTGAAGCCCGAAAGCCCGCCCTTCTGGCGCAGCGTGCGCATCTGCTCGCGCCGGCCGGTCAGGATCTTGTGGGGATAGCACTGGTGGCCCACGTCCCAGATCAGCTTGTCGGTGGGCGTGTTGAAGACGGCGTGCAACGCCACGGTCAGCTCGACCACCCCCAGCGAGGACCCCAGATGCCCCCCCGTCTCGGCAACGACCGAAATCACCTCGGAACGCACTTCGTCGGCCAGCCGCTCCAGTTCGGCGTCACTCAGCGCCTTCATGTCGGCCGGGCAGCACACGCGATCCAAAAGCGGCGTTTCGGGTCGCGGGGTGGGATTGGTCATTCAAGCCTCCCGAATGTCAAAAGGGTGCCGTGCGGTCTTCCACACGGCACCAGGTCCCTGTCGCCAACAGGAAGGGAACCGGGCTGTGGTTTCGCCCCGGACCCGGGCCGGCGATATGGCCCGGATTTGGAGGGGCGGGCGGCCTGGCGCCGCCCTGCCCCGTGACCGTTCTCAGACGAGATGCTTGATCAGCTCGATCCCGGTCTCCAGGGCGCCGGTCAGGTTCGGCGCCGGAGCGGGGTTCTCGTCGATGGGGAGCGCCCGGCCGATCACCCGGAAGAAGCCGATCATCAGGAGGGTCCCGAAGAAGACGGCCCCGGCCCAACCCGCACCCTTCATCATCTGGAAAGCGACCCAGAGGCGAAGGTTGGTCTTCGGATTGGTGTTGAGGTGATCGTCGAAGATGGTCTTGTCAGCCATTGTGATCGCTCCTCAGTTCAGCGGCGCCATGCCGTGGTTCTGGCCCCAGACGTACCAGTTGTCCACGACGGTGCCCGAGAGCAGGATGCCGATGCCGCCGGTGAGGGTCACGAGGACCGCCATCCAGATGGCCCAGCGGTGGATGCCTTCCATCGTGGCGTTGAAGCCCATGGTCCAGCGCCAGAAGAGGGCCGCCCGCTCCGCCGCCGTCCCGCGGTCGGCGATCTGCTCCAGCTCGCGCTCGCCGCCGAAGCGGGAGACCGCGAGAATGGTCGCACCGTGCATCGCGAAGAGCAGGGCCGAACCGTAGAGGAAGGCGATCGAGAGACCGTGGAAGGGGTTGTAGAACAGGTTCCCGTGGACGAGCGAGAAGTTGTTCGTCCAGTCGAGGTGCGAGAAGATCCCGTAGGGAACCGCCTCGGACCAGGAGCCCATCATGATCGGACGGATGAAGCCCAGCACCATCCACAGCCAGATGGCCGAGAGGAACGCCCAGGCGGTGTGCTTGCCCATGCCGAGGGCTTGCGCCCGCAGATAGACCCGCCCCCACCAGGCCCAGACCGACACGAACATGAAGAACGAGGCGATCAGCCAGAGCCCGCCTTCCTTCAGCGGAGCCGCGAAGGAGAGGCCGTATTCCGGTGCCGGCGGCTCGAGCGAGAAGTAGAACAGGTCGCGCATGAACACGGCCGGGTTCCATCCCGCCTGATACCAGAACCAGATCCCGATGGTGAAGAACCACAGGAAGCCCGAGAACAGGGACAGGACGCCGAGGCTGCCGAGGTAGATCGGGCCGAGCTGGGCGTTGCCGAACCAGCCGAGGAGGGTCGAGAAGGGACCCACGCCCGAACGGTTGGCAAGGTTGACGTCCTCCGTCATCCCCAGGTCAGCCGGTCCGCGGACCTGCACCTGGGTGAAGATGTTCTGATACTCAGCCATTGACGCCTCCCGGGATGTTGGCCCACCAGGGCAGTTCAACCCACCACAGCCACCAGGTCGCCCATTCATCGAACCAGATGGTGCCGGAGATGATCATGCAGACGGCGCTGAAGAACACGGCGCTGAGCGAGAGCAGCAGGCCGAGACGGTGGATCCCGAGCGTCCCGATCGAATAGCCGACCAGATCGCGGAAGAACGTGTCCTCATGGTCCGGGGTCCGCATTTCCTTGCCCTTCTCGGGGTTGGCGGCGGACAGGACCAGGGCGCCATGCAGCGCCAGTGCCAGCGCGTTCGTGAAGAAGAACGTGATGGCGATCATGTGAGCAGGGTTGTAGTGGAAGTTGCCGTAGGTGTAGCCCGTGTTCGACACCCAGTCGAGGTGCGTCCAGATCCCGTAGGGGAACGCATAGCCCCACGCGCCCATCATCACCGGGCGGAAGAGCACCAGCGTCAGGTAGGCCAGGATGGCGAACGAGAAGGCAAAGGGAATGTGATACCCGATGCCGAGCTTACGGCAGATTTCGACTTCGCGCAGCGCCCAGCTGACGAAGGCACCAGTGGCGCAGATCGTGATGATCTGCCAGAGCCCGCCTTCTGCGAGGGGTGCACCTCCCAGACCGTACTCGAGGGCCGGCGGGTAGACAGAGATGAGTTGGGGGTTCCAGGTACCCTGAAGTACGGCGCTCCAGGCAATCAGGAGTGTGCCCAGGGCGGCGAAGAAGAACGTCGCTACCCCGAAGAAGCCGACGTAGAAAGGGCCGACCCAGAAGTCGAACAGGTTTCCGCCGACCAGCGTGCCCCCCGGCACGCGATATTTTCGCTCGAAGCTGAGCAGTGCCATGCTTCCCTCTCCGCTTGCAGTCGGCCCGACCGGCGCTTGCGCGCATGGTGGAGCCGTCTCAATGGCTGAACCTTTGAATCGTCGCGGGCGGTGGGTGCCGCCCGCGACGGAGGGCCGGCCCGATTACTCGGCGACGGCGACGCGGTTGTACTTCGCGGCAGAGATTTCCAGCCAGTTGTAGCTGGGGGTGCTGAGCAGGATGAGGTGGATCATCACCGCGAGCAGGAACAGGAACACGCCCTGAGCCACGAACACGCGGCGGGGGTCGAAGATCATCCAAATCTTGTAGAACTTAGCCATGATCTTGTTCTCCTCAGAACCACGGACGCCAGATGTACACAGCGAGGTGAGCGACAATCGCCACCGCGCTGAACAGCCAAAGACCGCTCATGTAGACGGAGTGCAATTCCTGCGCCTGCTCGTCCGTAAGACCTGTGTAGCCCAGGTCGGATTTATCAGCCATGCTATCCTCCGGATCGTAAGACTGACGCCACATGCTGGTGGCGTGGGTTACGGTAAGGCACCATGCCCTCCCGATTAATCCGCCGCCCCCTGCGGGGACGACGAATGGCGTGTCGCAACCTGACCGGGGTCAGGCGCGGAAAATCAGCGGCGTGATCGCCTTGGCATCGAACCAGGCGGACGCGAAGGGGCCGCGCTTCGGCAGGCGGCGGTGGCGGATCGCCGAGACGATCCAGCTCACGAAGGCCACCGGGAAGGCGCCCAGCAGAATGACGGCGAAGTAGACGTAGAACTCGGCACGCGGTGCTCGGTGCCCGTGGGCCCTGGCGGCATGGACCGGCGTGTTGACGGCATGATCGCTCATTGGTTCTCTCCCTTCCTCTCGCCGAAGCCCGGCCCACGCAGGGCTTCGACCGTCTCTCTCACGACCCGTTCGGCACCGGCATCGAGGGCAGCCTTTTCGGCAGCGTCGCGCAAAGCCCGCGCGGCGCTGATCCGGGTCAGAACCGGATGCTCCTCTACGATGCGGTCCAGGGCCGCTTGCGCATCGGCATCCCAGGGGAAGTCGCGGCGCAGTGTTGTCGGTGTGGCGGCCGCGCTGTCCATCTCCGTCCCGAGGGGCAGGATGTGGAACAGGGCGTCGAACAGGGCGTTGCAAACTTCCTGCAGTAACCACGTGCTACCTGCATATCCCATAACGGGCGTTCCGGTAGCGCGCCGGATCGCCGCACCCGGGAAAGAGGCTGCAATGAAAGAGGGTTGCGGGCCGTGGCCGGCCTTGAGTTCCGCAAGGTAAATCTTCTCGTTGATCGACCCCATCAGGACCAGCGGGCGGTGCTGGCGGATCAGTCCGCGCACCGCCTCGTTATCGGTCTTGGCGCCCCTCTTTCGGGCGACGGCAAAGGCGCAGGGCAGGCCGAGATCCCCTTCCAGGTAGTTTCGGATGCCCCTCGCATAGGTTTCGGTCGCCACGATGCCGAAATTGGCCGTCCCGAAGAAATCCTGCGTGACACTGCGCCACAGGTCCCACACGGGTTTCAGCGTCGAATGCTTCTCGCGCTCGATGAAGGGCTCGGGGTCCAGGCCCAGAATCTCGCCCAGCGCGCACAGGAAGGCGGTGGTGCTCTCCACCCCGATGGGGGCCTGGAGGTAGGGTTTCCCCAGCAGCTCGGCCAGACCGCGGCCGAATTCGCGATACATGACGATGTTGGCGTCGGCATTGACCAAGTGTCGCATCTCGGCCAGATGCGCGCCAAGCGGCATCACCATGTTCACTTCGGCGCCGATCCCTTCCACGAGACGGCGAATCTCGTGCAGGTCGGAGGCCATGTTGAAGGTGCCATACATCGGCCCGAGGATGTTCACCCGCGGCTTGGCGCCTTCGGGGCGCTTGGCCTCGGGCGGCATGCGACCCTTGGTCATCCCGAACTCGGTGAAGAGCCAGGTCATCGCGCGATCGGCGCATTCCCACTGGTCCTCGTCGATGGTCCGGGGCAGGAATCTCTGGATGTTGGTGCCCTGCGGCGTCACGCCACCGCCGATCATCTCGGCGATCGAGCCGGTGACCACCACCGCCGGCAGCGCCGGGTCGAGCACCTTCCAGGCGCGGCGCATCGATTCCTCGGTGCCCTCGCTCATCTCGCCCTCGCCGAGGCCGGTCACCACGATCGGCAGCTCGTGCGGGGGCAGCGCGTCGGTGTAGTGCAGCACCGAGGTCACCGGCAGGTTCTCGCAGCCCACCGGGCCGTCGATCACCACCTGAAGCCCCTTCACCGCGCAGAAGGCGTAAACGGCGCCCCAGTAGCCCCCTGCCCTGTCATGATCCTGCACGAGCATCAGATCATCTCCTCGGCCTTGGCGGCCCTGGCGGCCTTGTCGAGCTTCTTCTGGTGGGCGGCGCGGAAGTCGGGGCGCAGGTTCGGCGCGCCCTCCCAGATGCCGGCGGTATCGCCCTCGCCCACGCCCGCGAAGAAGGATTTCATCTTTGCCATCCGCTCGCGGTTGCCGATGGCGGCGTTGATGACCTGCGCAAGGCTCCCCGCCCCCGCCGGCCCCATCAGCGGCCGGGCCGAGATGAGGTTGGTGAAGTAGAGCGAGGGCAGCCCCATCGCCTTGGCCTTCTGCACCACCGGCGTCGTGCCGATGGCGAGGTCAGGCTCGAAGCCCTCCATCGCGGCCAGGTCATCTTCCAGCGAAGCGCGGTATTTCACCACCACGCCCTTCGATTCCAGCCACTCGCGGTCGGCGGCGCTCCAGGGCGTCTTGCCCGCGGCGGTGCCGACGTAAGGCACATCCGCGCCGCTTTCGATCAGCAGCCGGGCCACGATCAGCTCCGAGCCCTCATAGCCCGAGAGCGTGATCCGCCCCTTGATCGGCGCGCCAGCCAAGGCGCCCCTGATCGCGGGCAGGAAGGCGTTCTGCGCGGCAGCCACCCGTTCGGGCGCGATGCCATAGGCCCGGCCGATGTTGGCCAGCCATTCGGCCGTCCCGTCATGCCCCACCGGGGCCGAGCCCACGATGGCGCGGCCGGCGGCCTCGAACTCGCGGACCGAAGCGGTGTAGAACGGGTGGATCGCCGCAGCCACGCCACTGTCGAGTGCAGCATAAAGCTCGCGCCAGTCGCGGCAGGGCACCACGGGGCCGGCAGCAAGGCCCAGCGGCGCCAGCAGCGCGCCGATCATCACCGGGTCGGCCGGGAACATCTCGCCCAGCAGCGCCACGGTCGGCCGGTCGGACCGGCCCGAGACGGGCGCCTGAACCGGGCCGGCCTCGACCTCGGCGCGGGCGTATTTCAGCATCGCGCCCGCCAGCACGTCCTTGGCTTCCGCATGGGTCGGCACGCCGAAGCCCGGCACGTCGATGCCCACGATCCGCACGCCGTTGATCTCGCTGGGCAACAGCCGCAGCGGCACGCCCGAGGCGGTCGGCACGCAGAGGTTGGTCACCACGATCGCGTCATAGCGTTCGGGGTCGGCCATCTCGTGGACAGCCTCGCGGATGTCCTCGAACAGCTTGCCGGTGACGAGCGATTCCGAGTTGAACGGCACATAGCCGATCGAGCGCCGGGCGCCGTAGAAGTGCGACACGAACGACAGCCCGTAGGTGCAGCAGGCCGAGCCCGAGATGATCGTGCCCACCCGCCGCATCCGAAGGCCGGTGCGCAAGGATCCGAAGGCCGGGCACATGCTTTGGGGCTTGTCATGGGGGCCGACCGGATAGTCGGCCTTGAAGCGGTCCATCAGTTCGGCGTTGCCCGCGGCGCTGGCGGCGGCGGCCATGTCGGCCGCCGAATGGCAGCCCATGCCTTCGGGGGCGCCGGTCGGTGCGGAGTCCGTCATTGCTTCCTCGTCGCGCGCTTTTCGCGCTTCGCGAATTGCTGGAGCGCCTCGTCGAGGCGCGCGAGACCGGCCAGATCAAGCATCGTCGTAGACCACTTCCAGCGACTTCTTCGGCGCGAAGTTCTTGCCGCGCATGTCCTCGTCGGTCGCGGGATCGAGCACGAAGTCGGCGCCCACCGCTTCCGGCGTGAACAGGTCCAGCAGGCCGTCCTGAGTCAGCGGCTTCGGGCGGATCGGCAGCGCCTCGCCCACCGCATTGGCCAGCCCCTCGAACAGCGGACCCCATTTGGTGCCGGGGATCGCCACGATCTGGTAGTTCGCGGACTTGCGGCGCAGCTCCTCATCCGCCGGGATGGTGGCGAGGATCGGGATGTCCACGGCCTTGGCGAAGGCCTGCGCCTCGCCCGTGCCGTCGTCCTTGTTGATGACAAGACCCGCGACGCCGACATTACCGCCCATCTTGCGGAAATATTCCACCGCCGAGCAGACGTTGTTCGTCACATAGAGCGACTGCAGGTCGTTCGACCCGACAAGGATTACCTTCTGCGCCATGTCGCGGGCGATCGGCAGGCCGAAGCCGCCGCAGACCACGTCGCCGAGGAAATCGAGCAGCACATAGTCGAAGTCCCAGTCATGGAAGCCGAGCTTTTCCAGCAGCTCGAAGCCGTGGATGATGCCGCGCCCGCCGCAGCCGCGGCCCACTTCCGGCCCGCCCAGTTCCATCGCGAAGACGCCGCCCCGCTTGAAGCAGACGTCGCCGATCTTCACCTCTTCGCCGGCGAGTTTCTTCTTCGCCGAGGTCTCGATGATCGTGGGGCAAGCCTTGCCGCCGAACAGGAGCGAGGTCGTGTCGGATTTCGGGTCGCAGCCGATCAGCAGCACGCGCTTGCCCAGCTGGGCCATCATGTAGCTGAGGTTGGCCAGCGTGAAGCTCTTGCCGATGCCGCCCTTGCCGTAGATCGCGATGACCTGCGTCTTCTTCTTCGGCTCCCCTTGCGGGATTTCCAGCGTCGGCTCTTCCGCCGCCTCTTCGCGGAGGCGTTGATCGAACGCCTTGAGTTCCGGTGCGTCCGTCATGCGGTAGCCCTCCAGTCCAGGATCATCTTCAGGCAGTCGGGGTCATTGAAGGCGGTTTCATAGGCCTCCGGCGCCTCCGACGCGGGTCGGGTGTGGGTGATCAGGTTGGCAAGCGAAAGCGCCCCGCTCTCGATCAGCGCGCGGGTGGCCACCATGTCCTCGGGCTGCCACTCGGCAGCGATACGGATGCGCGCCTCCTTCATGAAGGCGGGCACGAAGGTGAAGGCGACGGGTTCGGTGTAGAAGCCGGCCAGCACGATCTCGCCGCCCTTGGCAAGCCGCATCACCAGCGTGTCGATGAGCTTCGGATCGCCCGAGGCGTCATAGATCGAGCGGTAGTCGCGCCGGGGATCCGCCGCGGGGTCGATGACCTCGTAGCCGATCGCATGCTTGCGCCGCTCGGGCTTGGTCTCCCAGACCACCGGCGGCTCGCCGCCGGCGGCGATGGTCAGCCGCGCAAGCAGCCGCCCCAGCGTACCGTGGCCCACGATCAGGTCGGGCAGCACGTTGTTCAGGCCGGCCAGCGCATGCCGCGCGGTGGCCGCCAGCGCCAGCAGCGCGCCCTCGGCTTCCAGCGCCGGGTCGATCCGCACCGCGCGGTGGGCGGGCGTGATCAACCGCTTGGTCGCCGCGCCGAAGAGGCCGCGGATCGGGCCGGACTCGGTCGGGGCAAAGCAGTTGGAGCCGGGCACGAACACCCGGTCGCCCGGCTTGAAGCCGGTGTCGGGGGCGGCCTCGACCACCTCGCCCGCGGCCTCGTAGCCCGGAACCAGCGGATAGCCCATCCCCGGGAAGGGCGGCATCTGCCCGGTGTAGAACAGCTTCTCGGTGCCCGTCGAAATCCCCGAATGGGTAATTTCGACCAGAATGTCGCCGGGTGCGGGATCGTTCAGCAGGATGGACTGAAGACCAAGATCTTTCGGACCCGACAGGATGACGGCGGTCGTTCTCACAGCGTTTTCCCCCGCGCTCTTCCGGCCGCCTGACCCCGTGCAGAGGGACTCATGGGCCTATATCGACGCTTCAGGTGTAACTTTAATGGGACAAGGAAGGGTGTCAACTTAATTGGACAGTCGCCCCCTGCGTCCGAATTGCACGGACCCTCCGTCAGGAGGCGTCCGAGGGCCGCACCGCGGTCACGGCGCTGGTCACATAGGGCCGGAAGCCGGGGAAGGTCTTGATCCCGGCGAACCCTTGTTGAGAAAGAAGCTGCGCGATCTCGGCCGCCGAGCGCGTGCGCCCCGTCCCCATCGCGGCCGTGTAGAAGGCCATGTAGGTGTCGGTCTCGCGGTGCGGGCTGGCGCCGCCCGACATGGCCTCGGCGATGATCACGCGCCCCTCCGGCGGCAGCGCCTCGCGCACCCGGGCCAGAAGCAGCTTCACCGTCTCGTCGGAATGGTCGAACAGCACGCGCACGAGGCTGATCGCATCCGCCCCCACCGGCAGCGGATCATCACGGAAACTGCCGCCGTGGACGGTGAAACGACCGGCGAGCCCCGCCGCATTCAGCCGCGCGGGCGCCGCCTCGACCACCACCGGCAGATCGAAGAGCATCAGTTCCATCAGCGGGTAGGCGCGGCCCACGGCGGCCAGGAAGGCCCCGGTGCCGCCCCCCACATCCATCAGCCGCCGGACCCCCATCAGATCGACAAGCCGCAGCGCATCCTCGGCCACGAGGCCCTGGCTCTCGGTCATCAGGCGCGAATATTTCGCCGTCACCTCGGGATCGGTCGCCCCGGCCGCGCCGAAGACATAGGGCCAGAAGCGCGCCAGTTCCGGCTCGGTCTCGCCGCGCAGGAAGGCCACCGGATCGGCAAGGTCACGGTAGAGCACGCCATGATGGCCGACCATCGACTCGAGCCCCGGAACCGCCAGGAAGGCCGCCCCCCGCACCGCGAGATCGAAGCGCCCGTCGCGCAGCCGCCGCAGCAGCTTGAGCGCCGCGCCCCCCTGCAGCAGCAGCTGCATCCGCTCGACCGGCAGGCCGGCCTGCGCCGCCAGCACCGGCACCGGCTGCGGACCGTCGGCCACCATGTGCAGCACCCGCAGCTCGACCAGCGCGAACAGGACCTGCGAATGGACGAAACCCGCGACGATGTCGAACAGCTCGTCCCCCTCGCGCCGGCCGATGCGGCGCAGGAACGGCACACGCTCGGCGATCAGCTGGAAGCGGCGGGAGCCCGCAAGGCGCAGGCCCAGCCGGGACAGGCGGAGCCCCCCGCGGGCGGAGGGTCTGAGGGCGCTCATGTCGTTCCTTTCAGCCGAGGCGCGTCACCGGACGGGGCGGCCAGTTGCGACCCTTGCCCGTCAGACGCGGCTTGCGACCTGCGCGGGCACGATCTTGACCGCATAGCGGCGGACCATCTCGGCCAGCATCGCCTCGCCCGGGCAGGAGGGGATCGAGGCGATCGCGCCGCCAAGGATGTCCTTCAGCCGCTTTGTCGCGCCCTCGACACCATATTCCCGCACCGCGTTCGGCCGGTGGTGGATCTCGTCCTGTCCCGCGGGCTTGCCCAGCGTATCGGCATCGCACAGCGCATCGCGCAGGTCATCGGCCACCTGGAAGGCCTCACCGATGCGCGCGCCCAGTTCTTCCCATGGCTCGGCTTCGTAGCCGGCGGCAATGGCGCCCATCTGGGTCGCGGCGATGAAGAGCGCCCCCGTCTTGGCCCTGTGATAGGCCGAGAGGTTGATCTGGCTCTCGCTCTCCCAGCCCTGGCCCGCGCAGATGCCCATCGGCATCCCCGTCCGCACCGCAAGCGCCGTCACAAGCTGCAGCGCGCGCTGCGGCTGGTCTCCGGCCGCGCGCGCCAGCACCTCGAAGCCCATCACGATCAGGCTGTCGCCGGTCAGGATCGCCAGCGGCTCGGAAAAGGCGCGGTGGGTGGTGGGCTTGCCGCGCCGGATCTCGGCGTCGTCGAAGCAGGGCAGATCGTCATGCACGAGGCTCGCGCAGTGGATCAGTTCGAGCGCGACCGCCGCCGCATCCGACAGCGCCGGGCGGTCGTCGCCACAGGCCGTCGCCACGCTCAGCAGGAGCGTCGGGCGGATGCGCGCCCCGCCCGGTGTCACCGCATAATCGAGCGCCGAGGCGAGCTTCGAGGGCGCCTCGGAGCCCTGCCCACGCGCGATCGCCGCCGCCATTGCCGCTTCAATCCGCTGTTCAAACGCCATCTTGTGCCTCACAAGGACAACTCTGGCGCAGTCAGTGCGCCCAGGGGCGGCCACCGTGCCGCCGACTCCACAGGTGTAAACCTTTTCTTACACCGCTCTGTCTTTGATACTGGACAGCCTGCATCGGGGTGTCAACAATCCCGGACATGAGACAGATTGTGCCGAAAGTGGTGGTGGTCGGGGCCGGGATGGGCGGGTTGGCGTCCGCCATCCGTCTTGCGCGGGCCGGGTGCGAGGTGACGCTGGTCGAGGCGCGGGACGCGCCGGGCGGGCGCATGCGCGCCCTTCCCAGCGTGGCCGGGCCGGTGGACGCGGGCCCCACCGTCCTCACCCTTCGGAGCGTTTTTGACGATATTTTCGAGAGTTGCGGGCAGAAGCTCGATCATCACCTGACCCTTCTTCCCCAGCCGCTTCTGGCGCGGCACTGGTGGCTGGACGGCAGCACGCTCGACCTCACGACGGACCTCGAGGCGAATGTCGAGGCGGTCGCGGCCTTCGCCGGCGGGTCCGAGGCGGGGCGCTTCCGCCGCTTCCACGAGCTTTCGGCGCGGCTTTATGACGCTTTCGACCGGCCGATGATGCGGGCGGCCAAACCGGACACGCGGGCCATCGCGCGGGCGGCCCTGAAGGAGCCCCGGATCTGGCCCGCCCTGCTGCCCGGCATGACCCTCGACCGGCTGCTGCGCCTGTACTTCCGCGATCCGCGACTCCGGCAGCTGTTCGGCCGGTATGCGACCTATGTCGGCGGCACGCCCTACGCCTCGCCCGGTGTGCTGGCCCTGATCTGGGCGGCCGAGGCGCAGGGCGTCTGGGCGGTCGAGGGCGGGATGCACCGGCTTGCCCTCGCGCTGGCCCGGCTGGCCGAGGATCAGGGCGTGACGATCCGCTACAATGCCCCGGTCGCGCGCATCCTGCGCCAGAAGGGCCGCGCCTCGGGCGTCCAGCTGGCCGATGGCCATTCGCTGCACGCCGATCATGTCGTCTTCAACGGCGATCCCGCGGCGCTTCTTGCGGGGCTTCTCGGGGACGGGCCGAAGGATGCCGTGCCCGAGGACCGCATCCACCCCCGCAGCCTGTCGGCCTGGGTCTGGTCCTACGCCGCCCGCACCGAGGGCCAGCCGCTCGTCCATCACAACGTCTTCTTCGCCGACGATCCCCGGCGCGAGTTCGGACCGATCGCCGCAGGACAGATGCCCGAGGATGCGACACTCTACATCTGCGCCGAGGACCGTTCGGGCGGGCAGGTTCCCGACGGACCCGAGCGTTTCGAGATCATCATGAACGGGCCGCCCGGCCGGCCCGCCAGACCCGAGGATTTTGCGCAATGCCGCAGCCGAACCTTCGACCGACTGAGACAGTTCGGACTGACCTTCGACCCGGTGCCGGGCGAGGCGAACCTGACGCCGCCCACGGGATTCGCGAGGCTGTTTCCGGGGTCGCAGGGCTCGATCTACGGACTGAGCCCGCACGGGGCGCTGGCCTCGCTCCGACGTCCGCTGGCGCGGACGGCCCTGCCGGGCCTGTGGCTGGCGGGGGGCGGGGCGCATCCGGGGGCGGGCGTGCCGATGGCGGCCCTCTCCGGACGGCACGCGGCCGAGGCGATATTGACGGACCTTGCTTCGCGATCGAGGTAGCCCCCGACGGCTACGCCTGGTGGTATCTCGACGGCGTGTCCGACGACGGCACCCGCGCGCTGTCGGTGATCGGCTTCATCGGCTCGGTCTTCTCGCCCTGGTATCGCTGGTCGGGCCGGCGCGAGCCGCAGAACAACTGCTGCATCAACGTGGCCACCTACGGGCCCGGCGGGCGCTTCACCATGACCGACCGCGGGCGCGCGGCCCTGCGCCAGTCGAAGGACACGCTGACCGTCGGCCCGAGCCGGATGCACTGGACCGGCACCCAGCTCATCGTCGAGGTGAACGAGATCTCCTCGCCGCCGCTGGTGTCGCCGGTCAAGGGGCGGATCGTGCTGACGCCCTCGGCGGTCACCGAGGTCGAGGTCACGCTGAAGGACGACGGCTCGCACATCTGGCGCCCGTTCGCGCCCACGGCCCGGATCGAGGTCGATCTGACGCAGGGCCACCGCTGGCACGGCCACGGCTATTTCGACGCGAACTTCGGCAGCGCGGCGCTGGAGGCCGACTTCCGGTTCTGGACCTGGGGCCGCTATCCGGTGGCCGATGGCGCGGCCTGCTTCTACGACGCGACGCGGCGCGACGGCTCAAGGCTGGATCTGGGCCTGCATGTCGCGGCCGACGGGCGCGCCCGCCTGATCCAGCCGCCGCCCCAGACCCGCTTCGCCCGCTCGCGCTGGCTGGTCGAGCGTCACACGCCGGCCGATCCGGGCACGCGGCCAAGGCAGGTCATGTCGATGCTGGACGCACCCTTCTACTCGCGGGCAATGGTCGAGACGACGGTCTTCGGACAGACCACGGTGGGCGTGCACGAGGCGCTGGATCTGCGTCGGTTCCGCTCGCCGCTGCTGATGCCGATGCTGGCCGTGCGGGTGCCGCGCCGCGCCGGCTGGCGCTTTCCCAACTCATGATCCGGGGGTGCCGGCCGGGTGAAGCCCCGCCCGGCCGGCACGTCCCGCAGCGAGAGGCCGAGCCTACGACAGGCGCGCCTCGAGCCGCGCCATAAGCCGATCGACCTCGGCCGCGTCCACCGGCGACAGCTTCGGCCCCGGCGCGCGGGTTGCGGCCGACGCGATCGCCCCGCGCTTCATCAGCACATACTTGCGCACCGCGAGGCCGAATCCGGGTTGCTGCTCATGCCGCAGGATCGGGATGTAGCGGTCGAAGAGATCCTCGGCCTCATCGACCTTGCCGGCGTGATGCAGCGCCACCGTCCGCACGAGCGCCTCGGGATAGGCGAAGCCCGTCATGGCGCCGTCGGCGCCCCGCTGAAGCTCTTGCGGCAGATAGAGCCCTCCGTTGCCGGTGAGGATGGACAGCCGGGCCACGTTCGGCGCGTCCTCGTGCCGGCGGAGCTGGGTGATCTTGGCCAGCCCCGGCCAGTCCTCGTGCTTGAGCATGACGACCTGCGCCCGCTCCTGCGACAGACGACGGATGAGGCCCGGCGAGACCGGCAGCCCCGTCGCCAGAGGGAAATCCTGAAAGCAGATCGGCACCTCGCGCCCCAGCGCCTCGCAGACGGCGTGGAAGTAGGTCTCGATCCGGTCCTCGCGCGCGGGGCCGGCGGCGGGCGCCACCATGACGCCCGCCGCGCCCTCGTCCATGGCGTAATGGGCAAGATCGGCCAGATTGCCGAGGCCCGCGTCCGACACCCCCACCACCACCGGCAGGTCGCCCGTGCGCTCGAGCACCGTGTCGATGACGGCCCGGCGTTCGTCGCCCGTCATCTTGTTCGCCTCGCCCATCATGCCCAGGATGGTGAGGCCGCTGACCCCGTGGCCGATGTAGAAATCGACGAGCCGGCGGAGGCTTTCGTGGTCGATGGCACCCTGATCGGTGAAGGGCGTCGCCGCGATGATATAGACGCCGCGGGTGTGGCGGTGAATCCGTTCGGCCATGGTCTCTCTCCTCAGATTGTCGTCGGGCGGCGGGGTCCGGCCGCGGCGCCACGGGTGGGGGTGCGTGGGAGCGCGGGAGGCCCCGCGGCCGCCGCTCAGGGGCGGGCGAAGGGCGCGATCCGGATGCCGTTCTCTTCCAGCGCGCTGCGCAGGCGGCGGGCGATCCCGACCGCGCCGGCGGTGTCGCCGTGGATGCAGAGCGTGTCGGGGGCAACCTGCAGGCGCTTGCCGCCCGTGGTCGGGATATGGCCGTTCACCACCATCTCCAGCACCTGCTTGAGGCTCTGTTCGGGATCGTGGATCACCGCACCCGGCTGGCTGCGCGGCGTCAGCTCACCCTGATCGGTGTAGGTGCGGTCGGCGTAGATCTCGACGGCGACCGGCAGGCCCGCCTTTTCGGCCGCGCGATGGGTCTCCGAATAGGGAAGCGTCACGAAGATGAGGCCGGGATCCACCGCCCGGATCGCGCGGACGCAGAGCGCGGCCAGATCGGGATCGACCGCCGCCATGTTGCCGAGCGCGCCGTGGGTCTTCACATGGGTCATCGGATGGCCCTCCAGGGCGGCCATGCCCTGAAGCGCCACGATCTGGAAGATCAGCTGGGTCTCGAGATCCTCGGGCCGTTCGCCCGAGATCCGCCGCCGCCCGAATCCGTAGAGATCCGCGAATGAGGGATGCGCCCCGACGGACACGCCCTTTTCCTTCGCCATGCGGATCGTGCGACGCATCACCACCGGGTCGCCGGCGTGGAAGCCGCAGGCGATATTGGCCGAGGTCACAAGCTCCAGCATCCCGGCGTCGTCGCCGATCACATAGGCGCCGAAACTCTCGCCCATATCGCAGTTCAGATCGATCTTCCGGACCATTCCCACCCCTGATCTGCGCAATTTCCGCGCTTTTTCCTGCATTTCGGATGTTTCTTCAGGCGCTCCGGCCCCGAGTGTTGACAGATCCGGCGGCGCGGCTTCATAAAACGGATACAGTTGGTATACCGAAATCTCAAGGACAATCCGACCAACCAAACCCCGGAAAGGGAGATCATGAAACAGGGACGTATCACAGTCATCGCGGCCTTTGCCGCATCGGTCGCTGCAACCTCGGCTTCGGCCCAGACCCAATGGGACATGTCGATCGTATGGCCCGAGGGCAACTTTCACACCCAGAACGCGATGGCCTTCGCGGATGCGGTGCGCGAGGCCACGGACGGCGAGGTGGAGATTACCGTCCATTCCGGCGGCGCGCTCGGCATCAAGGGACCGGAGGGCATGGCGGCCGTTCGGGACGGTCTGGTGCCGATCGCCGAGATCCTGCTCAATCAGCAGGTCGGCGAGGCGCCTGTCCTGGGCATCGAGACCCTGCCCTTCCTTGCCCCCACGATGTCCGAGCTGGCGCTTCTGCACAAGTTCTACCGGCCCAAGCTGGACGAGGTTGCCGCCGGGATGAACCAGAAGATCCTCTACATGGTGCCGTGGCCGGGACAGGCCGTCTTCGCGCCCAACCCCATCAACACGGTTGAGGACCTGAAGGGCCTGACCATCCGCGTCGTCGATTCGAACGGCAACGACTTCTTCGGCGCGCTCGGGGCCACCCCGATCCAGATGCCGTGGGGCGAGGTCGTGCCCTCCCTGGCGGCCGGGACGATCAAGGGCGTGACGACCTCCTCCTCCTCGGGGGTGGACGGCGCCTTCTGGGAATTCACCAAGCACATGAGCACGTTCAACTGGCAGGCCTCGTCGAACATCATGTCGGTGAACCTCGATGCCTGGAACGCGCTGCCCGCCGAGACGCAGGCCGCGATCGAGGAGACCGCGGCCGGTCTGGAGGGGCAGTTCTGGCTCAACAGCCGCGCCGAGGACGAGAAGAAGCTCGCCACCCTGCGCGAGAACGGCGTCGAGGTCACGGCGCCCTCGCCCGAGCTGTCGGCGGCGCTGATGGAGAAGGCCCTGCCGCTGTGGGACGCCTTCAAGACCCGCGTGCCCGAGGCCGCGCCGGTGATCGACGCCTACCTCACCCTGCGCGACTGAGCCGCCCCGACGCGGCCGGGCCCCGGGGTCCGGCCGCACCCTGCCCCGGTTTCCGGGCCCTCCTCCCCTCGTCGGACGGCACAGCACCATGACATCTCCCTCCTCCACCCGTTTCCGAAGGACGCTGGCGGCCATCGACGCGCTCACCGATGTCGGAGGCTATCTCGGCGCCCTCAGCCTGCTGGGCATCCTTGGCCTCATCGCGGCCGAGATCCTGTCGCGCAATCTCTTCAGCCACTCCATCCACTTCTCGTGGGACCTCGCGGGCTATTTCATGGGGACCTGCTTCCTGCTGGCCAGCGGCAGCGCCCTCAAGGGCGGCAGCCACGTCCGTGTCACCGCCCTGCTCGAGACGCTGCCGCGCGCCGTGGCGCGGGTGCTCGAGTTCGCCGCCTGCCTCGTGGGCCTCGGGATCTGCGTCTATCTGACCTGGGCGCTGGCCGAGATGGCCTGGCTCTCGGGCCAGCGCGGCTCGACCGCGGCGACCTCGTTTCGTGTCCCGCTCGTCTATCCGCAGGCGGCCCTGGCCACCGGCGCGGCCCTCCTGACGCTGCAATGTCTGGCGCAGATCCTGCGGCTGCTGCGCGGCGAGGCGGTCTCGGTCGGTCCGGGCCTGGAATAGGAGCGCCGGATGGGAAAGGTCATCGCCACCCTGCTCGGCCTGATCACGCTGCTTCTGGGCAGCGGCCTCTGGATCGGCATGGGCCTCATCGGCACCGGAGCGGGCCTGCTCGCCCTCTTCCGGCCCAACATGCCGGGCCTGAAGCTGCTGGCCCAGCAGACCTACAATGTCGTGGTCTCGCCCGAGCTGCTCGCCCTGCCGCTCTTCATCCTGATGGCCGAGATCCTCTTCCGCACCCGGATCTCGGAGGCGCTGTTCTCGGGTCTGTCGCCCTGGCTGTGCCGGGTGCCGGGTCGGCTGACTCACCTGACGGTGCTGGGCTGCACCATGTTCGCCTCGGTCTGCGGCTCGTCGGCGGCCACGACGGCCACGGTCGGGCGCATCACCGCCAAGGAGCTGATCGACCGCGGCTACAACCGCGATCTGGTGACCGGCAGCCTGGCCGGGGCGGGCACGCTGGGCTTCCTGATCCCGCCCTCGACCATCATGATCATCTACGGCGTCATGGCCGAGGAATCGATCCTGCGGCTCTTCATCGCCGGCATCGTGCCGGGGCTGATGCTGGCGGGCGCCTACATGGGCTATCTGGCGATCCGGTCCTGGCTCAACCCGGCGCTCCTCGGCGAGACGCCCCCGCGCACCAGCCTGCGCGAGAAGATGGTGGCGCTGAAGGATCTCGGGCCGCTTCTGCTGCTGATCGCGGGCGTCATCGGCTCGATGTATGGCGGGATCGCCTCTCCGACCGAGGCCGCCACCGTGGGCGTCGTCGTCTCGATGATCATCGGCTTTGCGCAGCGCACGCTCACGCTGCGGGGGCTGCTGGAGGCGGCGCGGCAGGCGGCCGAGAGCTGCGCCATGATCGGGCTCATCATGATCGGGGCGATCTTCCTTTCGACCGTGATCGGCTATCTGGGCGTGCCGCGCTTCATCGCGACCGAGATCCAGAGCTGGGGGATGCCGCCCCTGCTGCTGGTCCTTGTGCTGCTGGTCTTCTACGTCCTGCTGGGCACGGTGATGGAGGGGCTTGGCATCATCGTCATGACGCTGCCGATCACCCTGCCGCTGGCCATCGCCGCGGGCTACGACAAGGTCTGGTTCGGCATCTTCCTCGTGATCGTGGTCGAGATGGCACAGATCACGCCGCCGGTGGGCTTCAACCTGACCGTGATCCAGCGCCTGACCGGCGACAGCATGGGCCGCATCACCCGCGCGACGCTGCCCTTCTTCATCATCATGGCCGGGTTTGTCCTGCTGATCGCGCTCTTTCCGGGCATTATCGGCTTCCTGCCCGGGCTGATGCGTGGAAACTGACAGGATCCGCGGCCCCGGCCGCGGATCATCCCGAAAAGAGTGTGACGCCGTGACGATGACCCCGATCCTGCTTCCCTGTGGCGACAGCGCCGTGACGCTCCAGTTCGGCGAGAGCGTCGATGCCGGCGCGAATGCCCGCATCATCGCGCTTGCGGCCGAGGTCGAGGCCGCCTCGGCAAGCGGCGCGCTGGCCGGTGTGCTCGACATCGTGCCCACCTACCGCTCGCTTCTGGTGCGCTATGACCCCGAGCTTGTCCGCGGCGCCGACCTGGGCGAGCGGCTGCTTGCCCTCGCCTCGCGCCCGCTCTCGGCCGGTGGGACCGGACGTCTGTGGCGTGTGCCCTGCCTTTATGGCGGCGAGGTGGGGCAGGATCTGGAAGAGATGGCCCGCATGAAGGGCCTGACCCTGGACGAGCTGATCGCCCTCCATTCCGGCACAGACTATCGGGTCTACATGATCGGCTTTGCCCCCGGCTTTGCCTATCTCGGCGGCCAGCCCGAGATCCTGCACACGCCCCGCCTGCCGAAGCCGCGCCAGAACATCCCGCGGGGCGCCGTCGGCATCGGCGGCCAGCAGGGCAACATCAACTCGGTCGCCGGCCCCTCGGGCTGGCGCTTTCTCGGCTGGACGCCGGTGCGCGCCTTCGACCCCGACCGGGCCGAGCCCTTCCTGTTCCGGGCCGGCGACCACATCCGCTTTCATCCGATCGGCCCTGACGAGGCGCGCGCGCTCGAGGCCCGCAGCGCCGCGGGCGAGGCGATCATCACCCCCCAAGAGATCCGCACATGAGCCTCGAGATCCTCACGGCCGGGCCGATGCTGACGGTGCAGGACGCCGGCCGCTTCGGGCTGCGCCACATGGGCGTATCGCCCGCGGGCCCCATCGACCGCGCCGCCATGGCGCTGGCCAATGCACTGGTGGGCAACGATCCCGGCGCAGCGGCGCTCGAGTTCGCCGGGCCCGCGGGCCGGTTCCGCTGCGACCGCCCGGTGCGCTTTGCGGTTGCGGGCGCCGACTGCGCCCTGCGCATCGACGCGCGCACAGTTTCCCCCGGCGAGAGCCACCGGCTGAACCCGGGCGAGACGCTGACGGTGGGCGTGCCCGAGGGCGCGGTCTGGGCCTATCTCGCCGTCTCGGGCGCTATCGCCTCGCCCGAGGTGCTCGGCTCGCGCGCGACCCATCTGCGCAGCGGCGTCGGGGGCCGGGCCCTTGCGGCGGGCGACCGACTGCCGCTCGGCGAGGACGATCCCGAGGCCCCCTGCCTGCGCCCCGGCTTCCGCCTCGAGGCCGCGGCACCCTTTCGGGAGACGGGGCCGATCCGGCTGATCCTCGGCCCGCAGGACGATCATTTCGCGCCCGAGGTGATCGCCCGCCTCACCGGCTGCGACTTCACCGTCACGCCCCAGCGCGACCGGATGGCGATGGTGCTGGGCGGTGTCGAACTGCCGGCCGAACGGGGGCACGACATCGTGTCGGACGGCACGGTGCCCGGCTCGGTGCAGGTGCCCGGCTCGGGGTTGCCGCTCGTCCTGCTGGCCGAAAGCCAGACCACTGGCGGCTATCCCAAGATCGGGACGGTCGCCTCGGCCGATCTGGCACGGCTTGCGCAGATGCCGGTGGGCGCGCGGTTCCGCTTTGCGCTGATCTCGGCCCGCGAAGGCGAGGATCTCTGGATCGCCCGGCAGGCGCGCCTGCGCCGCCTGCTCGAGGGGCTGGTGGCCCGGCCCGAGGGCCTGTTGCGCAGCGACTACCTCCTGTCCTGCGACCTCGTGGGCGGCTTTTACGCGCCGGGCGAAGTGGTGCGCCCCGTCACGCGGCCCGCGCCGGAGGACCGCCCGTGACCGCCCCCAGACCCCGCGCCCACGAGGCCTACGAGCGCATCATCTCGATGATCTTCCAGGGCGTGCTCAGATCCGGCGACCTTCTGCAGGAGGCGGCACTGGGCGAGATCTTCGGCATGTCGCGCACCCCCGTGCGCGAGGCGATCAAGCGCCTCGAAAGCGAGGGCCTCGCCGTGGTCGAGGGCCGCTTCACCTGCGTGCGCAGCGTGACCCCGGCCGACGCCGAGGAGGTCTTCTTCCTGCGGCTCGAGCTTGAACCGCTGGCGGCACGATCGGCGGTGCGGCTGCCGCCGGCCGAGATCGACGCGATGGAGGCGAAGGTGCGGCATCTGATGGCCTCCGATCCGGTGGTGACCGACCTGCAGCGTCAGACGGATCACGAGTTCCACCAGCTGCTCGGGCGCGAGTTCGGCAATCAGGCGGTGTCGCAGACCATCGCGGCCCTGCACCGCCGCACCTGCATCTTCGACCATCGCCGCCTGCCCGACCGCTTTCGCGACGGCTGCGAAGAGCATCTGGCGATCCTCGAAGCGGCGCGCGGGGGCGATGCCGACCGGGTCGAGGCCGCCCTGCGTCTCCATATCGAACATGCCCGCGAGGCGGTGATCCAGCATTTGCACCAGGCGATGCCCGGCGCATGATCCACGAGTGACCGATGAACTGTCTGATCGTCCAACCCATCCATGAAGCGGGCCTTGCAGCCCTGCGCGAGGCGGGGATCACCCCCGTCCCCTGCCCGGCGCCGGACACGGCCACCGTGGCGCGTCACATGCGCGGCATCGACGCCGTGATCACGCGCGACGCGGGCCTCGATGCCGCGGCCTTCGCCGCCGCTGACCGGCTGAAGGCCGTGGTGGTGCATGGCGCCGGCCACGATCCGGTGGACAAGGAGGCGGCCGCGCGCGCCGGCGTCATCATCGCCAACACGCCCGGCGCCAATGCCCGCTCGGTGGCCGAACTGGCCGTGGGGCTCGCGCTGGCCGTGGCCCGCCGCATTCCCGCCGCCGACCGGGCCCTGCGCCATGGTGAAAAAGGCTTTCGCGAGTCCGCCCGCTTCCACGAGCTGCGCGGCCGGACCGCCCTCATCGTCGGCTGGGGCGCGATCGGGCGCGAGACGGGGCGGATGCTGGCACAGGCGTTCGACATGCGGCTGCTCGTCCATTCGCCGCGCTCGCCGCGGATCGAGGGTGGCGAGGCCGTGGGCGGCCTGCACGAGGGGCTGGCCCGCGCCGATCTCGTCTCGCTGCACACGCCGCTGCGGGACGTGACGCGCCACATGATCGACGCTCCGGCCCTTGCCGCCATGCGGCCGGGGGCCATCCTGATCAACATGGCCCGCGCGGGCCTGGTGGACGAGGCGGCGCTGCTGGAGGCTCTGGCCTCGGGCCATCTGGGCGGTGCGGGGCTCGATGTCTCCTCGCCCGGTGCGCCGACGGGGCCGCTCGCGGCGCATGGGAATGTGGTCTTCACCCCGCATCTCGGCGGCACCACCGAAGAGGCGCTGCGCCGCGTGGCGCTCGAAGCCGTGCGGCATGTGGTCGAGGCGCTGAACGGGCGGCTGCCCGCCACCGCGATCAACCCCGAGGTCTGGGGCCATGCCGCCCGCGCCGCGGCACCCGAGGCCGGAGGAGCCACCGCATGACCGATCTGCCCCTGGCCGAAACCGCCGTCTCGCGCACGATCCGCAGCACCATCGAGCGCGTCCTCACCAATGTGAACGCCCTGTCGCTGGACGGGCCGGGCTGGACCCGCCCCTCCTACTCGGACCTCGAAAGCCAGGCCCATGCGGTGATCGAGGCCGAGGCCCGCGCGCTGGGGCTGGAGGTCAGCCGCGATCACGCGGGCAACCTCTTCGCCCGTCTGCCGGGGCGCAACCCCGCCCTGCCCCCGCTTTTCTGCGGATCGCATCTCGACACGGTCAGCGAGGGCGGCGCCTACGACGGGCAGGCCGGGGTGGCGGCCGCGCTCGCACTGGTCGCGGCCCTGCGCGAGGCGCGGGTGACGCCCGAGGCAGATCTTGTGCTCACCGTCACCCGGGCCGAGGAGAGCGTCTGGTTCCCGGTCTCCTACATCGGCTCGCGCGCCGCTCTGGGGCGGCTTCTGCCCGAGGAGCTTCAGGCCCGACGCGCGGACACGGGGCGCACGCTGGCCGATCACATGCGCGCGCAGGGTTTCGATCCCGACGCGCTGATGCGGGCCGAGCCGCCCGCGCCCGCACGCTTTCTCGAGTTCCACATCGAGCAGGGCCCGGTGCTCGATCGGGCGGGCGAGCCCTACGGCATCGTGTCGGCAATCCGGGGCGGGTTGCGCTACCGCGCGGCGCAGGTGCAGGGCGCGTGGGCCCATTCGGGCGGCGCCCCGCGCGAGGGACGCGCCGATGCCGTGGTGGCCTTCGCCGATCTGGTGATGGCATTGGACCGGGTATGGGAGGGGTTTCTCGCCCGCGGATCGGACCTGACCGTCACCTTCGGCCGCGTCGATGCCGCCTCGTCCGCCCATGCGATGGCCAAGGTTGCGGGCCAGCTCGGCTTCTGCCTCGACCTGCGCTCGGAGGATGTGGCGGTGCTCGAGGCGACAGACCTCGCGCTCCGCAATGAGATCCGCCGGATCGAGCGCGCGCGCCCCGGCATCCGCTTCGATCTGGGCAACCAGAGCCGCAGCCAGCCCGCGCGCCTCTCGCCCGCGATGATCGACTGGGTGGCGGGCGGCGCCGCGCGGCGGGGCGACCGTCCGCGGCGGATGCTGTCGGGCGGCGGCCATGATGCGGCGGCCTTCGCGGCCGCGGGCTGGGAGAGCGTCATGGTCTTCATCCGCAACTGGAACGGCAGCCACTGCCCGGACGAAGGCATGGATCCCGCCGATCTTGCGCGCGCGGTCGAGGCCGTCCTTGCGGCCCTGTCGGGGAACGACGGATGAGCGCCGAAAGCCTTGCGCAGACCGCCTACCGCCGCATCCGCGACGACATCGTCGAGGGGCGGATCGCGCCCAACACGATCCTGACCGAGCGCGAGCTGGCCGAGCGGCTGGGCATCTCGCGCACGCCGCTGCGCTCGGCCCTTTCGGTGCTCGAGCGCGAGCAGGTGATCGAGCGGATGGCCAATGGCGCCCATCTGGTGCGGCGGGTCTCGGTCGAGCAGCTGCTGGACATCATCCAGCTGCGCCTGATCCTGGAACGCGCCGCAGCCCGGCGGGCGGCCACCTTCGGCCTGACCTCCGAACTCGAGGCCGCGCGCGCGGCGCAGCTGCGCTATCTCGGCGGTGCGGTGATGGATTTCGAGACCTTCTGGCAGGATGACGGCATCTTCCACCGGGCGGTGGCGCTGGCTGCGGGGCTGACGCTGCTGCCGGGGCTGCTGTCCGAGCAGCGCGCCATCGTGCGCCGCAGCACCATCATACGCACCCACACCAACTTTGCCGATCAGGCGCGCGAGCATATCGCGGTGATCGACGCCATCGCCAGCCGCGACGCCGAGGCCGCTTCGGCGGCCATGGGCGTTCATTTCGACCGCATGCGCGCCCGCACGCTGGGCTGGCTGAACAAGGACTGACCCATGCCCATCGCTCTGGCGGATGCCTCCGCCGATCCGCTTCGCGGCCGCGAGGCCGTCTTCCCGGCCGAGGAATTCGCCGGTCGCATCCGCCGCCTGCAGACCGCGACCGCGGATCTGGGCGCCGAGGCGCTGATGCTGACCGGCCCCGAGAACATCTTCTGGGCGACCGGGCGGCAGACGGCGGGCTACTTCGCCTTTCAGGCGCTGGTCGTGCCGGTCGAGGGGGCGCCGGTCCTCCTCGTGCGGCAGCTCGAGACCACGGGCGCACGCGCGGCAACCTGGCTCGGCGACATCCGCGCCTGGCAGGACGGCGCGGATCCGGCGGCGGCGCTGGCGGCGCTCGTTCACGATCTGGGCCTCCGGCGCCTCGCGATGGAGCGCACCGCCTGGTTCGTGAGCCAGGCCCTCGCCGAACGAATCGCCGCGGCTCTCGCGGGGGTGGCGTTGATCGACGGCTCGGGCGTGGCCGAGCGCCTGCGCGCGGTCAAGTCGCCCGCGGAACTCGTCGCGATCCGCAAGGCCGCGGGCTACGCCGAGGCCGCCATCGCCGCCTCGATCGAGACCTGCCGCGCGGGGGTCAGCGAGAACGACGTGGCCGCCGCCATGATCGGCGCCGCCATCCGCGCCGGCTCGGAGGCGATGGCGATGGAACCGCTCGTCTCGTCGGGCCCGCGCTCGGGCATTCCGCACGCGACCTGGCGGCGGCGGACGCTTGCGCCGGGCGACGGGGTGTTCCTCGAACTCGCCGCGAGCCATGACCGCTATCACGCGGCTCTGATGCGCAGCGTGTGGATCGGCCCCCCACCGGCCGAGGCCGTGCGGATGATGGATACGGCCGAGCGCGCGCTGGAGGCCGCGCTGGAGGCGCTGCGCCCCGGCGCCCCCTGCTCGGCCCCGCACGAGGCCGCGCAGGCGGTGATCGATGCCGCAGGCTACACCGCCGCCTTCCGCAAGCGGATCGGCTATTCGATGGGTGCCGCCTTCGCGCCCGACTGGGGCGAGGGCGCGATCCTGTCGCTCTTCTCGGGCGTGGACCGGCTCCTGGAGCCGGGCATGGTCTTCCACCTGCCCGCGACGCTGCGCAGCTATGGCGCCTACACGGTCGGCGCCTCCGAGACGGTGATCGTGACGGACACCGGCATCGAGGTCTTGTCGCGCCTGCCGCGAAGGATGACTGTGCGCTGACCCTGCCGATGGAGTTCCGCTTGGACCACCACCTTCCCGCCTCGCCCGCCACCGTCCACTGGGGACATCTCGATCCCGCCGCAGAGCCCGTCCTGCGCCTGCGCCCCGGCGAGCGGGCGGTGATCGAGACGCTCTCGGGCGGGCCGCGAAACCTGCCGCCCGAGGGCCACCCCTGCCGGGTGCTCGACAGCCACCGCGCCGTGATGGCCGCGCAGCAGCCCCATCTCGGGCCGCACATGCTGACGGGGCCGGTCCATGTCGAGGGGGCCGAGCCCGGCGACCGGCTGATCGTCGAGATCGAGGAGATCGAGCTTGCGCAGGACTGGGGCTGGAGCGCGATCGAGCCGGGCTTCGGGATCTTTCCCGATCTTGCGACCCGCTACGAAAGCCTCGTCGTGCCGATCGACCGCACCACGGGCAGCGCCCGGCTGCCTTGGGGGCCGGTGGCGGCGCTGGCGCCCTTCTTCGGCATCCTGGCCGTCGCCCCTCCGCCCGAGGGGGGCCCCGTGAGTTCGGTCCCGCCCGGCCCCTTCGGCGGCAATGTGGACAACCGCTTCTTCCGCAAGGGCGCCCGGATCGCCTTTCCGGTCTTCTGCCCCGGCGCCCTCTTCTTCGCGGGCGACGGCCATGCGCTTCAGGGCGACGGCGAGGTCTGCGACACGGCGCTCGAGACCGCGCTGAACGGCCGTTTCCGTTTTGCGCTGGAGAAGGGCACCGCCCCTTCGGCCCCCGAGGTCGAGATCGGCGAGCTGATCGTCACGATGGGCTTTCACGAGACGCTCGACGAGGCGGCGCGCGCGGCCACGGCGCGGATGCTCGACTGGATCTGCGCCCGCACCGGCCTTGGCCGCACCGACGCCTGGCGCCACGCGAGCCTGTTTGCCGACCTGCGCATCACGCAGGTGGTGAACGGACGGAAGGGGGTTCATTGCGTGCTGGACCGGCGCAGCCTGATCGGCGCGCCGGCCTGACGCTCAGTAGCCGCGGGTCAGATCGACCGAGGGCGGGATCGCGCCCGTGGCCCGATAGTCCTGCACATGGCCCGACACGATCACCGCCGCCGTCTCGGGGTCGGTCGCGGCCGAGATGTGGGGCAGCACTGTCACCCGCGGATGATCCCAGAAGGGCGAAGCCTCCGGCAAGGGCTCGACCTCGAAGACATCGAGCACCGCATGGGCGAGATGGCCCCGGTCGAGCGCCTCCAGAAGCGCGGGGCTGTCGATGATCGGGCCGCGGGCAAAGTTGATGATCTGGGCCCCCTCGGGCAGCCGGGCGAGGCGTCGGGCATCGAGAAGCCCCCGGGTCTGGTGCGTCAGGGGCAGAAGGCAGACGAGGATCTCGACCTCGGCCAGCATCCGGTCGAGCGTATCCTCGCCGGCGTGGCAGACAACGCCGGGAATGTCCTTGGGCGACCGGCTCCAGCCCCGCACGTCAAAACCCGCCTCGCGCAGCCGCAGGGCCGCGGCCGCGCCCAGTTCGCCCAAGCCCAGCACGCCCACCCGGGTGCGCGAGGGCCGCCGGTAGGGGCGCGCGTGCCAGGTGCGCTGGCGCTGCTGGGCGGCGTAGGCGGGCATGTCGCGGAAGAGATAGTAGGTCCAGGCCAGCGCCGCCTCGGACATGGTGCGCGCCAGCTCGGGATCGACCAGCCGGACGATCGGCCGCCGGAAGTCGCCCAGCTCGGCCACCAGCCGCTCGACCCCAGCCCAGAGGCTCTGGACCCATACCAGGTTGGGCAGTTCCGCCAGATCGGCCGGATCGGGATTGGCCACGACGGCGATGTCCACCTCGGCCCTCTCGGCGGGCGAGAGATCGCGGAAGATGCCGATCCGCTCGCCCGGCAGGGCGCGGGCGAGGTGTTCGGCCCACAGGGCCTCGGCCTCGGGCGGGATGCGGGTGACGAGCGCGATCCGCGGCATCGGATGACCTTTCACAAAAGGCCCCGGGCAGGGACAGGCCCTTGCCCGGGGAGAGTGGGGAGACGGAGGGAGGGCCTTCACGGCCCGCCCGAACTCACTGGCCGGATTTCCAGGCCTCGTATTTCGCCTTGTTCTCGGCGTTGGCGGGATAGAGGCCCGGAAGGGCGACGCCCTCCTCGACCTGGGTCATGATCCAGCCCTCGAGACGCTCCTGCTCGACCGATTCCCCGGTGACCGCCTCGACCAGATCGGCCGGGATCAGCACGGCGCCGTCATCGTCGATCACCACCATGTCGCCGGGGAAGACGGCGACGCCGCCGCAGCCCACCGGCTCCTGCCAGGCGACGAAGGTCAGCCCCGCAACCGAGGGAGGCGCGGCCACGCCGTTGCACCAGACCGGCAGGCCGGTTCCGCGCACGCCCGCGCCGTCGCGCACCACGCCGTCCGTCACCAGCGCAGCCACCCCGCGCTTCTTCATGCGCGCGCAGAGGATGTCGCCGAAGATGCCCGCATCCGTGATCCCCATGGCATCGGCCACGCAGATGCAGCCCTCGGGCATGGCCTCGATGGCGGCGCGGGTCGAGATCGGCGAGGACCAGCTGGCCGGGGTGGCCAGATCCTCGCGGGCCGGCACGAAGCGCAGGGTGAAGGCCCGACCCACGATGCGCGGTTGCCCCGGCTGGAGCGGAAAGGCGCCGCGCATCCAGACGTTGCGCAGGCCCTTCTTCAGAAGGACGGTGGTGAGCGTCGCGGTGGTCACGCCGCGCAGGGCCTCGATCAGGGCCTGTTCCTTGTCGGTGTCGGTGGTCATTCTGTTCCCCCTGGATGTCAGACGCTGGCGATCAGGCCGCCGTCAATGCGGATGGTGCTGCCGGTGATGTAGGAGGCGCGGGCCGAGGCGAGGAAGACCACGGCGTCGCCGTATTCCTCGGGCTGACCATAGCGGCCGACCGGGATCGCGGCCACGCTTTCGGCGGCCACCTCGGCCACGGGCCGGCCCTCGCGCGCGGCCTTCTGCTCGTCGAGGAAGGTGATGCGCGGGGTGGCCACGCGCCCCGGCAGGACGATGTTGGCGGTGATGCCATCGCCCCCCACCTCGCGCGCCAGCGTCTTCGACCAGCCCACGAGCGAGATGCGCAGCGCGTTCGACAGGCCGAGGTTCGGGATCGGCGCCACCACGCCCGACGAGGTCGAGGTGATGATCCGGCCCCATTTGCGCGCCTTCATGCCCGGCAGCACGCGGTCGGTGATGGCGATCACCGAGAGCACCATCGCCTCGAAGCTCGCGCGCCAGAGCGCGGGGTCCTGCCCAGAGACGGTCGAAGGCTTCGGCCCGCCCGTGTTGTTCACGAGGATGTCCACCGGGCCCAGTTCGGCCTCGATCCGGCTGATGTTCGTGTCGATCGCGCCGAGGTCGGCCAGATCCCAGGCGAGCGGCAGGGCGGTGCCGCCCTCGACCCGGATCGCCTCGGCGGTGGCTTCGGCCGCGGCGATGTCGATGTCGCCCAGCGCCACTCGCACGCCCTCGCGGGCGAGCGAGCGGGCGATGGCGCCGCCAAGGCCCCCGCCCGCGCCCAGAACCAGCGCCGTCTTGCCTCCGATACCCAGATCCATGTCGGTCTCCGTCTTGCTCCTGTTGGTGGGCCCTCTCGGGGCCGTGCGGGCCCGGGCCGGCGGAACCGGCCCTGCCCTCTTGTCAGGTCAGCCGCGCGCAGGCCGCACGGATGCGTTCGCAGGCGGTGCGCAGCCGCTCGGTGTCGGTTGCGAACGAGATGCGGAAGTAGGGGGCGAGGCCGAAGGCGCTGCCCGGCACGGCGGCGACGCCCGCCTCCTCGACCAGATACATCACGAAATCCGTGTCGGTCTCGATCTTGCGCCCGTCGGGCCGGGTGCGGCCGATCATGCCCGCGCAGGAGGGGAAGAGGTAGAAGGCGCCGTTCGGACGCACGCAGCTCAGCCCCTCGATCTGGTTCAGCGCCGACAGGCACAGGTCGCGCCGCTGGCGGAAGATCTCGTTGCGCTCGGCGAGGAACTCCATCGGACCCGTGAGTGCCGCCAGCGCCGCCGCCTGGCTGACCGACGAGGGGTTCGAGGTCGATTGCGACTGGAGCGTGGCCATCGCCTTGATGATGTCGGCGGGCCCGCCCGCATAGCCGATGCGCCAGCCGGTCATCGAAAAGGCCTTGGACACGCCGTTGCAGGTGAGCACCCGGTTCATGAGCCGGGGCTCGACCTGCGCGATGGTGGCGAACTCCCAGCCGTCGTATCGCAGGTGTTCATACATGTCGTCGGTCATCACCAGCACATGCGGGAACTCGAGCAGCACGTCGGCCAGCGCGCGCAGGTGGCCGGCCGAATAGCCCATGCCGGTCGGGTTCGAGGGCGAGTTCAGGATCACCCACTTGGTGCGTGACGTGATCGCGGCCCGCAGCGCGGGCGCGGTCAGCAGGAAATCGTCTTCCTCGGGGCAGGAGACCGTGACCGGCACACCGCCCGCAAGCCGCACCATGTCGGGGTAGGAGACCCAGTAGGGCGCGGGCACGATCACCTCGTCGCCCGCGTCGAGCGTGGCCAGCAGCGCGTTGTACAGCACCTGCTTGCCGCCGGTGCCGACACTGATCTGGTTCGTCTCGTAGGAGAGCCCGTTCTCGCGGCGGAATTTCTCGGCGATGGCACCCTTCAGCTCGGGCGTGCCGTCCACGTCGGTGTAACGGGTCTGGCCCGCCTCGATCGCCGCGGCGGCGGCCTGCCGGATGTGGGCCGGCGTGTCGAAGTCCGGCTCGCCCTGCGACAGGCCGATGATGTCCTTGCCCTCGCGGCGCAGCTGGGCCGCAAGCCGCGTCATGGCGATGGTGGGCGAGGGCTGGACGGCCTCGAGCCGCGAGGAAAGGCGCTGGGAGGGGCTGGTCATCTGGCAGACATTCCGATGCAGGGGGGCGGGTCCCGCCCCGTTCGTTTCAGACAGTGGCGATGAGCTGGATCTCGACGGGCGCATTGCCGGGCAGCGTGGCGACACCCACGGCCGTACGGGCGCCGATGCCCGCGGGCCCCAGCTCTTCGCGCAGGCGCGCCGAGGCGAAGTCAGCCAGCTTCGAATGGGCGTCGAACCCCGGCTCGGCCGCCACATAGACGGTGAGCGAGAGGATCGCGGTCAGGCTTTCGCCCTCGGCCAGCAGCCCGCGCGCGGCGGCCAGCGCGTTTTCGCAGGCGAGCCGGACGGCGGGGCGATGATCCTCGAGCGACTGGTCGCGGCGCACGGGGCCGGTGAATTGCAGCACCCCCTCGCGGCGCGGGGTCATGCCCGAGGTGACGATGAGCGATCCGTGACGGCAGGCGGGGATGTAGTCGCCCTGCGGGACCGGCTGCGAGGGGCGGCTCATGCGCGATACCGCTCGACCAGCGCCACCATCCGCTCGGCCGCCGCCACCGCCGCCGCGTGGTCCTGGCTGAAGTTCAGACGCACGCTGTCGGCCGTGTGCGGGCTGAACTCGGTGCCGGGGGTGACGACCACGCCCGCCTGCAGCCGCAGGATCCTGACGAAATCGGCCGGAGCAACGACGAGTTTCGGCATCCGCGGGAACAGGTAGCTGCCCGCCTGCGGGGTGCGCGCGAAGACGCCCTCGCATCCGCGCAGCACCCGCAGAAGATCGTCGCGGATCGCCTGATGCTGCGCGATGCGGTCCTCCATCCAGCCCGGCGCCTCGTCGAACCAGCCGCGGAGCACCGCCTGGCTGTAACCCGCCGCGCGCAGGCTCACGATCGCCTGCAACTTTTCCATCCGCGCGATGATGGCGGTCGAGCCGAAGGCCACGCCCAGCCGATAACCCGAGAGCGATTCCGTCTTGGACGGACCCATGATGGTGACGACATTCTCGGCATCGATGGCCTGCGCGCGGAGGTGCGTATAGCTCGCGCCCGCGTAGCGCAGCCGGGAATAGAGCTGGTCGGCAATGACCGTGGCCCCGTAGCGCGAGGCCAGCGCCGCGATCCGGCCGATCTCTTCAGCCGAATAGACCACGCCCGCGGGGTTGTTCGGGTTCGAGAACAAGAAGACCTTCGCCCCCGCCTTGAACGCATCCTCGAGCCCCGTCAGATCGAGGCCCGCCCGCGTCTCGCCGGCCGAGACATGGTCAAGCTGCACGGGCACCATCTCGCCCTCGAAGAACTCGACGAGCTTGCGGTTGGCGAAATAGTCGGGCTGGACGATGGCCACCTTGTCGCCGCGCGCGACCGTGGCCGCCACGGCCAGGAACAGCGCCCCCTGCGTGCCGGGCGTGATGATGAGCCCGTCGCGCGCATCGACCGGAGCGCCGGTGAAGGCGGCCAGCCGCGGGGCCAGCAGCTCGCGGATGCCCATGTCGCCGCGGTATTCCGTGTAGGCCTGCACCGCGCCTGCGGACACGCCCGCCGAAAAGAGGTCAAAAGCCCCCGGCGTCGGCTCGTGCGCATCCACGTTGCCGTGCGAGAAATCGACCGGCCGCCCCTCGAGCGGCTCGCCCCGCATCAGCGCCTCGAGGCCCGATGCCGACTGGCGCACCTCCTGCCCCGGCGCATTGTCGGTGCCGAGTTTCCGGAATTTCGCTTCGATCGACATGTCTTTCCCCTCTGCGGCGGCACCTGCCCCGGGAGTACGCCGAACGACCCAAAAGAAAAAATGGCTTTTTGTGATTTGAGAAGATAGGAAAGCTGTCGCTGAAGGAGGACACCTTGGACATCCGCTTTCTCGAGAGCTTCGTGGCCGTGGCCGATTGCGGCTCGATCGCCGAGGCCGCGCGGCGGCTGAACCTGACGCCGGCCGCCCTGTCGCAGCGGTTGCGCACGCTCGAACAGGATCTGGGCCATTCGCTGGTCATGCGGGCGGGGCGGCGGGTGCGGCCCACGGCTTCGGGGCTCGCGGTGCTCGACCATGCCCGCCATCTGATCGAGGGGGCGCGTGACCTGCGCGCCATCGCGGCGCAGGACGAGCCCGCGGGGCAGCTGCGCCTGGGCGGCATCGCCACCTCGCTCACGGGTCTCCTGCCCGGCATCATCGCCCGGCTGCGCGCGCGCCATCCCCGGATCGAGTATTTCATCCGGCCGGATTCGTCCGTGAACCTCTATCACGGGGTCATCTCGGGCGATCTGGACGCGGCCGTGATCGTGCGCCCCCAGTTCCCGGTGCCGAAATCGACCGGCTGGCTGACGCTGCGCGAAGAGCCGCTCGTGCTGCTTGCGCCCGAAGGGGCGGACGGCACCGATCCGCTGGAGATGATCCAGAGCCATCCGTTCATCCGCTATGACCGCAACCAGTGGGGCGGCCAGATCGTGGACCGCTACCTGAGACAGAACGAGATGAAGCTGCGCGAGTGGCTGGAGCTTGACGCGCTCGACGCGATCGCGGGGCTGGTGAGCCGCGGGCTTGGTGTCGCCATCGTGCCCGACTGGGCGCCACCCTGGCCCGAGGGGCTGCGCCTGCAGAAGATCGCCCTGCCCGACGCGGGCGGACGCCAGACAGGCGTGCTGTGGAACCTCTCGGGCGCTCGGATCTCGGCCATGCAGGCCTTCGTCTCCGCCTGCCGGGACGCCGACACCGGATAGCGACCGGCCGTCCGCAGGCAGGCGCCCGCGCCGCCCCGTCGCCTTGGGCCTGCATCCACGGAACAGGTGGCACCCGCCGAGTCGGAGTGGCGGGAGCGTCCAGCTCGCCTGCGGTGCGCTTACCGAGAACCATTTCCCGCCCAGGATCCTACCATCTGCGCAGGGACGGCCAAAGAGGCGCTGCAAATGCACAAATAAGATGCACTATAAACTCATATTATAATACAACAATCAGGCGGCACGAACTTTATATTGATGCGCCGGCCGCAGCCGTGGTGAGGATAGGCGGCGGCGCGACAGAACCGAAAAACATTCCCGCCCATCAACAGGAGATCCCATGACCTACCCCCGTTCCGGGGGGCTGGTGGCGCTGGCCCTTGTGGCCGTGACCACCCTGCCCGCCCATGCCCAGGTGGCCGAGATCCGCGACAGCTACCGCGTGGCGCTCGACGGCACCTTCGCCCCCCATGCCATGCCCAGGCTCTCGGGCGGCGTCGAAGGGTTCAACGTCGATCTGGCGCAGCTTATCGGCGAGCGGCTGGGCGCCGGGATGACGGTGGACGCGGCCCAGTTCTCGGGCCTGATCCCGGCGCTGCAGGCCGGCACCTACGACTTCCTCGTGGCGCCCGTGACGGTGAACCAGGAGCGCGCCGAGAACCTGCTCTTCACCGAGGGCTTCATGGACACGAACTTCGCCTTCGTCGTCCCCGCCGGTTCCGAGAAGCGCGACGCCCTCGAGGATTTCAAGGGCATGACCATCTCGGTCAACCGCGGCTCGGCCTACCACACCTATCTCGACGAGCATGCGGGCGAATACGGCTGGACGGTCGTGCCCTTCGGCACCAACACCGATGCGGTCGAGGCGGTGGCCACCGGGCGCGCGGACGCGAACCTGTCGGGCGCGACCGTGGCGGCCTGGGCCGCGCTCCAGAACCCGGCGGTGGACCTCTCGCACGAGATCGAAACAGGTCTCGTCTGGGGGCTGGCCTTCCGGCTGGATGATGCGGCCACGCGCAACCGGATCGACCTCGCGCTGGAATGTCTCAAGATCGACGGCTCGCTCGCGGCGCTGTCCGAGAAGTGGTTCGGCGTGACACCCGCGGCCGGCACCACCATCGTGACGCCCACGCCGGGCTTCGGCGTGCCGGACCTGCCGGGCTATCAGGAGGACGACCACGAGCCCTCCTGCGACTTCAGCTGACCCGCCGATCCGCCGCCCCGTCCCCGGTGGACGGGGCGCGCCCTCGCCCCCCCCACCATCGGAGCCCGCATGTCCCGACCCATGCTCGAAATCGTTGCGCTCGAGAAATCCTTCGGAGACCTCAAGGTCCTGCGCGACATCAACCTGCGGGTCGCGACCGGCGAGATGGTCTTCGTCATCGGCCCCTCGGGATCGGGCAAGTCCACCATGCTGCGCTGCTGCAACCGGCTCGAGGAACCGACCTCGGGCGCGATCCTGATCGACGGCAAGGACATCGTGGGCTGCTCCTCCTCGGCGCTGAACCGGATGCGGCTCGAGGTGGGCATGGTGTTCCAGGGCTTTCACCTCTATCCGCACATGAATGTCGTGGCGAACGTGATGCTCGCCCAGATCAAGGCGCTCAAGCGGCCGAAGGACGAGGCGCGCGAGCGCGCGCTGGCCATGCTCGATCGCGTGGGGCTGCGCCACCGGGCCGAAACCATGCCGACGCAGCTTTCGGGCGGTCAGCAGCAGCGCGTGGCCATCGCCCGCGCCCTCGCGCTCGATCCCAAGGTCATGCTGTTTGACGAGCCCACCTCGGCGCTCGATCCCGAACTGGTGGGCTCGGTGCTTGCGGTGATGAAGGATCTCAAGGACAGCGGCATGACCATGCTGGTCGTGAGCCACGAGATGGGCTTTGCCCGCGAGGCGGCCGACCGGGTCGTGTTCATGGACGGCGGCCTTGTGGTCGAGGAAGGCCCGCCCGAGCAGATCTTCGCCAACCCCCGGGCCGAGCGGACGCAGGCCTTCCTCTCGCGCGTGCGGGCCTGACGCGATGGACGGGCTCGACCGGTTCCTCACCACCTTCTTCAACGCGCGCATCTTCGCGCGCTACCTGCCCGACATGCTGGCGGGCGTCTGGACGACGATCTGGCTCGCGGCGGCGGTGATCGCGCTGGGCCTGAGCCTCGGCCTCATGCTGGCCTGCCTGCGCGCCTACGGCTGGCGGCTCGTGAACTTCTTCATCATCTGCTTTGCCGACATGGGCCGCGCGCTGCCGCCGCTCGTGCTGATCCTCATCATCTATTTCGGGCTGCCGGGCCTCGGGCTGCGGGTGCCGGGGCCGCTGGTGCTGATCCTGGTGCTGGGCACCGTGCTTGCGGCCTTCGCAGAAGAGATCTTCTGGGCGGGCCTGACCTCGGTGCCCAAGGGCCAGTGGGAGGCGGGGCGCGCCACGGGCCTCGGCTTCACCCAGACGCTGATCCAGATCGCCCTGCCGCAGGCCGCGCGCCTCGCGCTGCCGCCGCTGGTCAACCGCGTGCTCGCCATCTCGAAGATGACCGCGCTCGGCTCCGTGATCGGCGTCTCCGAGATCCTGTCCGTGGCCTCGACCGCCCAGAGCTTCACGGGCTCGGCCGCGCCGCTGACCATGGGCGCCATCGCCTATGTGATCGTGTTCCTGCCGCTGGTGGTGCTGACGCGCCTGCTCGAGCGGCGCTTCGCCTGGAAGGTCTGACCCATGCAGGACTTCATCCGCCTGTTCTTCAATCTCGAAGTCATGGCCCAGACGCTGCCGCTGCTGATGCAGGGGCTCTGGATGACCGCCAAGCTCTGCGCCGCCGTGATCGGGCTCGGGCTTGTGGGGGGGCTCTTCCTTGCGCTCGGCGCGCTTTCGCACCGGCGCTGGCTGCGCTGGCCCGCCTTCGCGCTGATCGACTTCCTGCGCGCGCTGCCGCCGCTGGTGCTCCTGATCTTCATCTATTCGGGCCTGCCCTTCGCGGGGCTTGCCATCTCGCCCTTCGCGGCGGTGGCGGTGGCCTTCTTCCTCAACAACTCGGCCTATTACGCAGAGATCTACCGCGCGGGCATCCAGTCGGTGCCCACGGGCCAGACCGAGGCCGCGCGCGCCTGCGGCCTGACCACGGGCCAGACGCTCGCCCATGTGGTGCTGCCGCAGGCGGTGCGCAACGTGCTGCCGGACCTGCTGTCGAACACGGTCGAGGTGGTCAAGCTGACCTCGCTCGCCTCGGTCGTGTCGCTGGCCGAGCTGCTCTACTCGGCGAACATGGCCCGGTCGCTGACCTACAACGCCTCGCCGCTCGTGCTCGCGGCGCTGGTCTATCTCGTGCTGCTCTGGCCGCTGGTGCGGCTCGTCAGCCGCTACCAGCGCCGCCTCGCGGCCTGAGCCCACTTTCACTCACTTACCTCCAGGGAAGAGACAGATGCGCAAGATGATCGTTGGCGGGGCCCAGATGGGGCCGATCCAGCAGGCCGACAGCCGCGAGACGGTGGTGGCCCGGATGATGGAGCTGATGCGGAAGGCCGATGCCGAGGGCGTAAAGATGCTCGTCTATCCCGAGCTGGCCCTCACCACCTTCTTCCCGCGCTGGTACGCCGAGGACCGCGCCGAGATGGACCGCTGGTTCGAGAGCGAGATGCCGAACGGGGCCACGCAGCCCCTGTTCGATCTGGCGCGCGAGCGGGGTATCGCCTTCACCTTCGGCTTTGCCGAGCTGACGCCGGACGGGCACCATTACAACACCTCGATCCTGACGGATGCGCAGGCCAGCATCGTGGGCACCTACCGCAAGGTCCACCTGCCCGGCCATGTGGACCACGACCCCGAGCGCACCCACCAGCATCTCGAGAAACGCTACTTCGAGCCGGGCGACCTCGGCTTCAACGTCTGGCGCAACGAGGGCGTGGTCATGGGCATGGCGATTTGCAACGATCGCCGCTGGCCGGAAACCTACCGTGAGCTGGGGCTGCAGGGCGTGGAACTGATCACCATCGGCTACAACACGCCTTCGGTGAACAGCCAGAAGGGCGCCGAGGGGCTGCGCCAGCGGCTCTTCCACTCGGATCTGTCGATGCAGGCCGGGGCCTACCAGAACTCGACCTATGTGGTGGGCGTGGCCAAGGCCGGCACCGAGGACGGACATCACCTGATGGGCGGCTCGATCATCGTCGATCCGGACGGCGAGGTGATCGCCCGCGCCGAGACCGAGGGCGACGAGCTGATCTTCGCCGAATGCGACTTCGACCGCTGCACCTTCGGCAAGGCCACCGTCTTCGACTTCGCCCGCCACCGGCGGATCGAGCATTATCAGCGCATCGGCCGGCAGACCGGCGTGATCGTCCCCGTCTGAGGAGAGGGCAGCATGGAGTTCGATACGGTCATCCACGGCGGCACCATCGTCACGCCGACCGAAAGCTGGCAGGGCGATCTCGGCCTCGTGGGGGGCCGGGTCGCGGCTCTGGCCGAGCGTCTGCCCGGCGGCGCACGCCGGATCGACGCCACCGGGCGGCTCGTCCTGCCCGGCGGCATCGAGGCGCACGCCCATATCGCGCAGGAAAGCTCCTCGGGGCTGATGAGCGCGGACGACTATTACACGGGCTCGGTCTCGGCGGCCTTTGGCGGCAACTCGAGCTTCATCCCCTTTGCGGCCCAGCATCGCGGGCAGTCGGTGGATGCGGTGCTTGAGACTTACGACAGCCGCGCGGCGCCGAACTCGGTGCTCGACTATTCCTACCATCTCATCATCTCGGACCCGACCGAGACGGTCCTGACCGAGGAGCTGCCGCGCGCCTTCGCCCGCGGGATCACCTCGTTCAAGGTCTTCATGACCTACGACCTGATGAACCTTGGCGACCGCGGGATGCTCGACATCCTGACCGTCGCCCGCCGTCACGGCGCGCTGACCATGGTCCATGCCGAGAACAACGACATGGTGAAATGGATGAACGCGCGCCTCGCCGCCGCGGGGCTGACGGCGCCGAAATATCACGCGATCTCGCGCCCGGCGCTGGCCGAGGCCGAGGCGATCAACCGCGCGATCGCGCTTGCGCGGCTTGTGGGCGCGGGGCTCTTCATCGTCCATGTCTCGACGCCCGAGGGGGCGGACCTCGTGGCCCGCGCGCAGGCCTGCGGGTTGCCGATCCACGCCGAGACCTGCCCGCAGTATCTGGCCTTCACCCGCACGGATCTCGACCGGCCGGGGATGGAGGGGGCCAAATACATCTGCTCGCCCCCCTTGCGCGATGCGGCGACGCAGGACGCGCTCTGGAGCCACGCCCGGCGCGGCACCTTCGAGAGCGTTTCCTCGGACCATGCCCCCTACCGCTTCGACGCGAGCGGCAAGTTTGCCAACGGGGCGGAGCCCGCCTACCCCGCCATCGCGAACGGCCTGCCCGGCATCGCCATGCGCCTGCCCTATCTCTTTTCCGAAGGGGTCGCGGTGGGGCGGATCAGCCTCCAGCAGTTCGCGGCCCTTTCCTCCTCGAACGCCGCCCGCCTCTTCGGGATGGAGCGCAAGGGCGCGCTGCTGCCGGGCTACGACGCCGACATTGCGATCTGGAACCCCGAGGAAACGCGCGAGGTCACGCTGGCCGACCAGCACGATGCGATGGACTACACGCCCTTCGAGGGGATGCGCCTCACTGGCTGGCCCGAGCATGTGCTGAGCCGCGGCGAGACGGTGGTCGAGGCGGGCGAACTGAAGGCCGCCCGCGGGCGCGGCCGTTTCGTGGCGCGTGCCCCCTACCGCCCCGATCCCAACGCGCCGGTCGAGTCCGAACTTGACCCCGCGCTCAACTTCGGCGCGGAGATCCGGCCGTGAAGCGTATCCTCGTCATCAACCCCAATTCCTCGACCGCCGTCACCCAGGGGCTGCGCGAGGCGCTCGCCCCCTTCGAGGGGCCCGTCCGCTTCGACTGCATCGAGATCGCCGAGAGCCCCGCCACGATCTTCACCGAGGAGGATGTGGCGCGCGCGGGCCTCGGCGTGGCGGATCGCATCCGCCGCGATCCCGAGGCCGACGGCTATATCATCGCCTGCTTCTCGGATCCGGGGCTCGATCTCGCCCGCTCGATCACCGCGAAACCCGTCTTCGGCTGTCAGGAGGCCGGGATCCTGACCGCGATGGCCCGCGCCGACCGCTTCGCCATCGTGGCGCTGGGGCCGGCCTCGGTCGCGCGCCACATGCGCAAGATGCGCGCCATGGGCGTGCTGGGCCGGCTCGCGGGCGAGCTGGATCTGGGCGGGGTCAGCGCCGAGGATGCGGGGCGCTCGGACGCGGTCTATGCCAAGACGCGGGTCGTCGGGCAGGAGCTTGCCCGCATGGGCGCGGGCGCGCTCGTGCCGGGCTGCGCGGGCTTCGCGCCCCGCCGCGCCCAGCTCGAGCGCGACCTCGGCATCGCCGTCGTCGATCCGGTGCTGGCCGCCGCGGGCATGGCGATGGGCGCGGTGCTGGCGTGACCGGCGGCCGGACGGCGCCCGAGATCTCGCTGCGTCTGCTCGAGATCTTTGCCGCCATGATGCGCGCCGGCACCACGGTCGAGGCGGCCGAGATGCTGGGCGTGTCGCAGCCCGCGGTCTCGGCCGGCCTCAAGCAGCTCGAGACGCAGCTTGGCATCGTGCTCTTCGAGCGCGCCTCGCGCCGCATGATGCCCACGGCCGAGGCGACCGAGCTGTTCGCCGAGATCCGCCCGATGTTCTCGATGCTGCGCAGCTTCACCCAGACCGCCCGCGACATCCGCGAGGGGCTGAGCGGGCGGCTGCGCATCATCAGCACGCCGCCCATCGGCCACACGGTCGCGCCCCGCGCGCTGGTCGAGTTCCTGCGCGAGCGTCCCGGTGTTTCGGTGGCCTTCGACGTGCGCCGCCTCGAACATGTGCTCGACGCGGTGCAAAGCGGCAGCGCCGATCTTGGCCTTGCGCTCAGCATGGACCGCTACACGGCCCTCAATTCAGAGGTGCTGCACGAGACGCACATGGTGGCGCTGGTGGATGCGGATGGGCCGCTGGCCGACCGCCGGCAGATCACGGCCGAGGATCTGGCCGAACATCCGTTCGTGGGCATCGAGGGTGAATCCAAGCTCGGCGGCCTCGTGCGGTCCGCCTTCCTGCAGAGCGGGCTCGGCTACCTGCCGCAGATCGAGGTCCGCTATGTCTCAACCGCGGCCGAACTGGTGAACCACGGGCTCGGCAATGCGGTGGTCGATCCCTTCACCGCCCATTACCACGCCCGGCCCGGCATCGCGATCCGCCCCTTCGTGCCGGCCTGCATGACGCGGGTCGTGCTGCTCACCCGCCGCGGCGTGCCGCGCAGCCAGCTCGCCCATGCCTTCGCGGCGACGCTGAAACCGATTTTCGCCGAACCGCTTCGGAGGATCCACGCATGATGCTCGATCTGGGTGCCCTGCCGCCCGCGACCCGTTACAAGCTGCTGACCGCCATCGTCCTGCCGCGCCCGGTGGCTTGGGTCACGACGCAGAGCCCCGAGGGGGTGGTCAATGCGGCGCCCTTCTCCTTCTTCAACCTTTTCGGCCAGAAGCCGGCGCTCGTGGTGCTGGGGCTTGAGCATCGCGCGGATGGCTCGATGAAGGACACGACGCGCAACATCCGCGAGACGGGCGAGTTCGTCGTGAACATCGTGACCGAGGATCTGGTGGCCCCGATGGTGGCCAGTGCGGCCGCCGCCGGGCCGGAGGTCAGCGAACCCGAGGCGCTGGGGCTTGCGCTCGCGGCCTCGCTGACCGTGGGCCCGCCGCGGCTGGCCGCCGCCCCGGCCGCGATCGAGTGCCGCCGGACGGTCGGGCTGTCCTTCAGTGCCGAGCGCGAGATCCTCGTGGGCGAGGCGCTGGGGCTGGCCGCCCGCGACGGGCTGATCGACCCCGAACGGTGGTATGTGGACTGGCAGGGCGACTATCCTGTGGCCCGTCTCTTCGCCGATCGCTATGCGCGTCTGGTCGAGATCGACCGCCACCCGATCCCCGCCGCACTCTGACAGAGCAGTCGGCAGTCAGGTCCCTCGCCGCGCCCGATCCGGCTTGCCTCTCGCCGAAACTCGCCATAAGTCGCTGACGAGGCGGGCATGGCGGAATTGGTAGACGCAAGGGTCTTAAACACCCTGTCCTCTGGAGTGCCGGTTCGACCCCGGTTGCCCGCACCAACCCATGCCCCCGGCCCTCGTGGAGCGGCGTCGAACGCTTCACCCGCTCGGGATTTTCTGGCCTGCAGCCGGTTTCGTGGACACGAAGACAAGATCGTGACCAAGGAACTGGCCAGGGAGTTGCGGTTGCGCGTGCCGCCCGTGACCTTGATGTTGCCGAGAGCGTGCTGCGCCGCTGAATGCGGGAGCTGACCGCGACCCCGGCCACTGCCTTTCCCGCGAACGGGCAGATGCGGGCCGACCTGCCCGAGATTGCGGCTTTGAAGAAAGAGGTCGCGCGTCTTCGTGCCCGCGAGATCCAGGACGCCAAGCTCGTCACGGCGATCGAGACAAGCTGCAAGGCCAGCGACCGGACCTATGGCGCGCGCCGCGTGTGGCGTGATGTCCTGGACTTGGAGCGTAAATCAAACCGTCCGGGGGACCGTTTGTTGCGAACAAGGGGCTGGCCTGCGGGCTTCACCGGATCGAACGGCTGATGCGGATCAGTGCCTTGCGGACGCGGCCCAGGCGCCGCGGCAAGCCGAAGGACGACGGCGAACGGTCGGCCATTACCGACAACATCCTCGACCAGGACCTCCAGGCCGACCGGCGAACCAGAAGTGGTTGGTCGATTTCACCTGTATCTGGACAGCGGATTGGTCTGCCCCCAAGAAAGTGGTCCTCCCTGAGGTAGGCTTTCGAGCCCGATGGAGGACAAGAAATAGTTCAGCCTGAACAACGCGATCAGGCGGCCGCGTGACTGTAGCCGCGAGCGTGCTCCTGCCGGATCATCGCCAGAACGAGGGTAATGACGACGG